>NZ_CM001977.1:3322164-3362442 GCF_000406165.1 Dickeya zeae NCPPB 2538
CCCTGACGGGCGTTTTTTTTATACTCAAATTTCCCAGTCATAGTTATAACGCTTCGGCTTGAACTGTACGACATCGCCACGGTGTAAGTCGGTCAACACTGCGTCATCATGCGCCACTTCCGCTTCAATCAGTTCATTGTTGCCATCGACCTTCAGAACCAGACGCGTCAACGCTCCCAGTGGGCGAATATCCTTCACCACCACCGGCTGGAAATCAGCCTGCGTCTGTTTTGACAGTGCCACTTCATGCGGGCGGAACTGAATCACCTTGTCATGACCTGCAAGTTTCAACCGGTTGCTATCCCCGAGAAAATTATAAACAAACTCGGTAGCCGGACGGTTATACACCTCATCAGGGGTGCCAATCTGCTCAATCACGCCTTTGTTCATCAGTACGATGCGGTCAGCCACTTCCATCGCTTCTTCCTGATCATGGGTCACAAATACCGATGTCAGGTTGATATCTTCATGCAGGCGCGATAACCAACGGCGCAGTTCCTTACGCACTTTTGCATCGAGCGCCCCGAATGGTTCATCCAACAGCAAAATGCGCGGCTCCACAATCAACGCACGGGCCAGAGCAATGCGCTGACGCTGACCGCCGGATAGCTGTTCCGGGTAGCGATCCGCCAGCCACTCGAGTTGGACCATATTGAGCAGTTCGCGGACTTTAGCATCGATATCACGCTTTGACGGCCGTATCGCCTTCGGTTTCATGCGCAAGCCAAACGCCACATTGTCGAACACCGTCATATGACGAAACAGCGCGTAATGCTGGAAGACGAAACCGACATTACGGTCACGCACATCGTGCCCCGATACGTCTTCACCGTGGAACACAATATTGCCGCTGTCCGGCGTTTCCAGACCGGCAATAATGCGCAGTAACGTAGTTTTACCGCAGCCCGATGGCCCCAATAGCGCCACCAGCTCGCCACTCTGAATCGACAAATTGATCTGATTGAGGGCCCGGAACTGACCGAACTGCTTGTTAACGTTGTGAACTTCAATGCTCATTACCGGCCAGCTCCTGTTGTTTCTCTTGTTGTTTCGACAAATGCGCTTCACTCCACTGACGCAGCAACAGCACTACCAGCGACATCGCCAGTAGCAATATCGCCACGCTGAATGCAGCAACAATGTTGTACTCGTTATAAAGAATCTCGATATGCAACGGCAAGGTGTTGGTCAGACCGCGAATATGGCCTGATACCACGGAAACCGCACCAAATTCCCCCATGGCTCGGGCAGTACACAGCACCACACCGTAAATCAGCGCCCATTTCACATTCGGCAACGTGATATGCCAAAACATCTGCCAGCCATTGGCACCCAGCAGTCTGGCCGCTTCCTCTTCCTGACTCCCCTGCTGCTCCATCAGTGGGATCAATTCACGCGCCACATACGGCAGGGTGACGAACATCGTTGCCAGTACGATGCCGGGAACGGCATACACAATTTCCAGATTATGCTCCGTCAGGAATGGATATAGCTTGCTCTGTGCACCAAACAGCAACACATACATCAGGCCAGTCACGACCGGCGACACTGAAAAGGGCAAATCCAGCAACGCCAGCAGCAGCGCTTTCCCCCGGAACGCAAACTTCGTCACACACCAGGCGATGGCCAGGCCAAAAACCATGTTCAGCGGTACTGAAATCACCGTCGCCAGCAGGGTCAGCTTGAGCGCCGAGACCGCATCCGGCTCGGTAATCGCATTCCAGAACGCGCTGATACCGTTATGCAGCCCTTGCGTAATCACCATCACCAATGGCAAGACCAGAATCAGAACAAATACCAACCAGGCCAACGTCGTCAGCACATAAAACGTCGTCGGACGCTTAGCGGTGGACGGGCGCTCCGCCACAGGTGCAGAAATACTGTGATCCATGCTCATCCTTTATACGTCTATAGCGTGGGTTGAATGCGTCGCTGCAACAGGTTAATCAGCAACAGCATGATAAAAGAGACCACCAGCATGAACACGCCGATACCGGTCGCGCCTTTGTAGTCGTACTGGTCCAGTTTAGAGACGATCAATAACGGCAGAATTTCTGTCTTAAACGGAATATTCCCGGCAATAAACACCACCGATCCGTACTCCCCCACACCCCGAGCGAATGCCAGCGCAAAACCGGTCAGCCAGGCCGGTAAAATGGCTGGTAGCAGAACATGGCGGAAGGTCTGCCACGGGTTTGCGCCCAGGCAGGCAGAGGCTTCTTCCACTTCTTTGGGGATATCCGCCAATACCGGCTGTAAGGTGCGCACCACAAATGGCAAGGTGACGAAGATAAGCGCCAGCGTAATACCAATCCCGGTATAAGCAATGCGAAACGGAAATAGCGAACCGATAAGACCATGCGGCGCATACAGCGACGTCAGTGCAATCCCGGCGACAGCAGTGGGCAAGGCAAACGGCATATCAATCATCGCGTCGATGATTTTCCGGCCAGGAAAGGTATAACGCACCAGTACCCAGGCCAGCAGCGTTCCCAGAATACCGTTGACGAAGGCCGCTATCAGCGCAGAACCGAAGGATAAGCGCAGCGAAAAAAGAACCTGACGGCTGGTGATAAGCTCCCAAAACTGGATAAGTGTCAACTGACTGGCATACAAAAACATGGCAGCCAACGGAATCAGGACAAGCAGCCCCAGATAGGTAAGGCTAAAGCCCAGCGTCAGACCAAAACCGGGAATTACCGGTGAAATACGTCGCGACATAACAAGCCTTTCAATGAAAAAACACGAATTGCCGACTCAGACAACCAACATGGCAAAACCGCCCCAGCGGAGGCGGTTTCGACGGTTAACATACCGTTTATTTATTAATCTGTTTGAAGATAGCGTCGAACACGCCCCCATCATCGAAGAACTTGGGCTGCGCATTTTTCCAGCCGCCAAATTCATCGTCGATCGTCACCAGCTTCACGGGTGCAAACTGGGACGTAAACTCCTCGGCAATTTTCGCATTGCGTGGGCGGTAAAAATTCTGCGCGATGATACGTTGCCCTTCGTCGCTGTAGAGGTAGTTCAGGTAGGCTTCTGCCTGTTTGCGCGTTCCTTTGCGATCGACCACTTTATCGACTACCGCCACCGGCGGCTCCGCCAGAATAGACAAGGACGGCGTGACGATTTCCAGTTGGTCGCCACCCTGCTCTTTAAGCGACAAATACGCCTCGTTTTCCCAGGCAATCAGCACATCACCCAACTGGCGCTGCACAAAGCTGATGGTCGCGCCACGCGCACCGGTATCCAGCACCGGCGCATGCTTATAGAGTTCGGTCACGAATTTTTGCGCGCTTTCATCGGTGCCACCCGGCAAGTGTTTGGCATAGGCCCAGGCAGCCAGAAAATTCCAGCGTGCGCCACCAGAGGTTTTCGGGTTCGGTGTGATCACCTGCACATCCGGCTTAATCAGGTCATCCCAGTCTTTGATATGTTTCGGGTTACCTTTACGCACCAGAAAGACGATGGTGGAAGTATAAGGCGTGCTGTTATCCGGCAAACGCGCCTGCCATTTCGGGTCAATCAACGGCTGATTCAGATTGAGCGCATCAATGTCACCAGCCAGCGCCAGCGTCACAACATCCGCCTGCAAGCCATCAATCACCGAACGAGCCTGCTTACCAGAACCGCCGTGGGAATTTTTCACGGTAATCGTTTCACCGGTAGTTTCTTTCCAGTGTTTGATAAATGCGGCGTTATATTGCTGATAAAACTCACGGGTCGGGTCATAAGACACATTCAACAATTCCGTAGCAGCCGACGCTACCCCCGACAATAACAACGCGGCAGTAGCCAGCGACCATCCCAAACGACGCATTGACATTATGATGATTCCCCTCAAAGTCTGCCCGTTGCTTGCGCGAGCGATCAAAAAAGCCCAGAGACCCGTTGACGGTTATCCTGCTACCGGCACAACGGCCAGACCGCACCACAGCGGCCAGTGTTATCTATGAGAGGGACAATAGAGGATAAGGCGGAGGGGAAAAAATACTGTTTCGAGATAATTTATGCTCTCGGGTTATATTATTGAGGGCTTAACAGCGCTTTTGAATCTAAGGTGAGCAGCAGGCCTATGGCCTGCTGCCGGTCATCGTCAGTGGATGAAATCTGGCTTACTGCTCTTCATCCAGTTGCAGCGCAATATACAACAATAGCCGATCGTCAAAGTTGCCCAAATCCAACCCGGTCAGCTCAGATATCCGATTGAGGCGGTACTCCAACGTATTGCGGTGTACAAATAACGCCTTGGCCGTTGCCCCCGGCTGTACGTTGTTGCGAAACCAGGCGTTCAGCGTGCGGCGCAGTAAACCATTGCTGTCCATCGCCTTGAGTCTGGCCAACGGCCGAACCAGTTCGTTGGCCTGCCAACCGCCACGCAGGCTATCAAGTAACACCGGCAACATCAGATCCTGATAGAAGTAACTGCGCTGGGTCGGCATGCGTTGCTTGCCGACACTCATGGTGGTGCGGGCAGTTCGATAGGAACGGGCAATACTGCCGGGGCCAGTAAAATAGTTACCCAACGCCACCCGTACCCGTAACCGGCTGCTTTCTTCCATACGCGACAACAGCGTATCGACGCGACGTCGATGATCTTCAGCATCCCAGCGACCATGGTTGTTGAGCGCAGGTTTCAGCACCACCATTTCCGTCAGGGAGACTATCGCGATCAGATTGTTGCGCTCCGGCGTCGTCAGCAGTGTCTGCAATTGCTGCAACTCCGCCATGGCACTGTCTACCCCTAACTGACCGCTGTCCACCTCAACCACGGCCGCTACACGCGGCTGATTTAGATCGATGCCGAGACGTTGCGCCCACTCCATCAACGCAGGCGAGAGGTCATCCGTACGAATCAGGTTTAATACCAATTCTTCCCGTAAGCGGCTGTCCTGCGCCAGCATGTGCAGCAATCGCGCCTGTTCCAGCATCATCTCGGCCGTCATGCACACCAGTTCACCGTAGTGGCGTAACTGGCCAGGGTTGCCCGTCAGACCAATCACACCGACGATTTCACCGTCGATTTTCAGCGGCAGGTTGATACCGGGCCGGACGCCATGCAAATGACGCGCTACCGCATCATCAATATCCACCACGCGACCTTGCGACAGCACCAATAGCGCACCTTCATGCAATTCCCCAATACGCTCGCGATCACCGCTGCCAATAATTCGCCCACGCGCATCCATCACATTGATATTACTATCAATGATTTTCATGGTGCGTGCGACAATCTCCTGTGCCAGTTTGTCATTCAGGTGGTATGACGCCATATCAACCTCAAGGGATAGAGACAACCGCACCAGCATAACGCCGGATATAGCGTCAGACATTGTGCAAATGAACAAAAACTGGGGGATCACACAGGAACTGTGGAATAACTCACAAAAAAAGCGAAAAAAACATGACCGGGCGGCGATCACCCGGTCATGTTTCTGGTCAGGCTATTGAATTAAAACATTAATGAATCAACAGATTATTGAATCAACAAATACAGGTCACTGCCACCGCGGCGAATATTCAGCGCCAGCACCGGCGGCTTGCTGTCGATAATCTTGCGCAATTCACCGATATTTTCGACCGGTTGCTGGTTCACACCGAGGATCACGTCATCAGGTTTCAGGCCAATCTTCGCTGCGGCGGAATTCGGTTTCACCTTCTCGACTTTCACGCCTTTCTGCCCGTCCACCTGCGTGTTACTCAACTCGGCCCCTTCAATCGCGGAGTTCAGATTACCGGACTCGACCTGCGACTGCGTGCTCTGCTGCAGCGTAACGTCTACCGAGATCGGCTTCCCGTCACGAATCAGCCCCAACGTCAGCTTGCTGCCTACCGGCAGTGAACCAATCTGGGCGCGTAGCGCAGAGAAGCTACTGATGGTTTTCCCGTTCATCGACACGACCACATCCCCGGCTTTAATACCGGCCCTGGCAGCGGCAGAGTTCGGCTGCACCTGACTGACGAAGGCCCCGCGCTGCGCATCCACCTTCATGGCTTTGGCGATATCGGAGTTGAGTTCGGTGCCTAAAATCCCCAGTTCGCCGCGTTTCACTTCACCGTATTCGACTATCTGGCTAACCAGGTTCTTCACGATATTACTGGGGATAGCAAAACCGATACCGATATTGCCGCCACCGGGTGCGAGGATAGCCGTGTTCAGGCCGATCAGCTCCCCATTGAGATTGACCAGCGCGCCACCGGAGTTACCCCGGTTGATAGCCGCGTCGGTCTGGATAAAGTCTTCATAGTTTTCAATATTCAGGCCACTGCGCCC
Organism: Dickeya zeae NCPPB 2538; assembly: GCF_000406165.1. Lineage (NCBI taxonomy): Bacteria > Pseudomonadati > Pseudomonadota > Gammaproteobacteria > Enterobacterales > Pectobacteriaceae > Dickeya > Dickeya zeae. The sequence continues at coordinate 3,328,442 of NZ_CM001977.1, forward strand.
CAACGCGGAAATGATCCCGGATGTCGCGGTTTCCCCCAAACCGTAAGGGTTACCGATAGCAACCGCATAATCCCCCACACGCAGTTGATCAGAATCTGCCATCTTAATCTCCGTCAGGTTGCGGAAATCTTTCAACTGAATCAGCGCTACATCCGAACGTGGATCCTTACCAATCACTTTCGCGTCGTATTTACGACCGTCGTTAAGGCGAACCTGAATTTTATCGGCGTTTTCCACCACGTGGTTATTGGTGACGACATAGCCTTTGGCTGCATTAATAATGACACCCGCCCCTAATGCCTGGAACTCCTGCTGCTGTGGTGCATTGTCTGCGCTACCGTCATCGTCATCATCGCTACCCTGACACATCGGCGATGACTGGAACGGTGATCCCTCCTGACAGAAAGGCGAATTATCACCGAAGAAGGGCTGCATTTGCGGCGGCACCTGGGCACCCTGACTGGCCGTGGTATGCCCTTGTACAGAAATATTCACCACCGAAGGCATCACTTTCGACAACATGGGGGCCAGACTCGGCAACTGGGCGCTGGACGATGACACCGACTCAGCGGCAGTAGCAGTGGCTGGCAGCGTCCCCACCGCTATCGCCAGACTCAGCGCTAACGCGCTCAACATCAATGATTTTTGTTTCATAGCGATATGTCTCACAATTCAGTCAACGAGAGAACTCTGACAGCCATTCAAGCGGTCAGGAGCAGTGAGTCCACTATGCGCAGCAGCGCCTGTTCTGTGCAAGACGGTGAAGGGTAAGGAAATATTGTCCATATTTACAAAACTCCGACCGTCTCCACCTGCGTCAATCCACCGCCATCAAGCGACGATATTCATCGTAAGCGTACAAATCGGTCATCCCGCTGATGTAATCGAGAATCAGCCGGGCGCGGTAGTAATACTCCCACACCTCTTGCTCTTTATCGGATAGCGCCGCCAGCGGGCGCGTCGCCTCGCGGTAGGCATGACAATGCTTGCTGGAGAGCTTGTGGTATAACCGGGTTTCGATGGGATAACGCTTGTGAGTATCGTCCGCGACTAACTGGCAGAAATCGCGGTACGGCATGTTCAGCAGCGGGCTATAAATCTCCAGCAAACCGCTGATGATGCGATCGCCCTGTAGCTCAAGTTGCTCGACCTCATGATGATTAAACACGAACTTTCTGGCGACATCTTTAAAGATCTTTAATAATCGCCCGTAGTCGTCCTTCTCTTCTTCCAGCAACGAATGGTTGAAACTCCCCTCATAAATCGCTGGCAGATTGTCGATAAAACGCCGCGTAGCATAACGCACCATCGTATTCACGGTGTTGACCCGCAACTTCATGAAAAATTGGTCACTCTCACTACGCCCCGGCAAGTGTTGCCGCTCTTCATAGGCTAAATCGACAGTGCGGCTAAAGACGTCTTTCTCCGCCCGTTCTCCCCCAGGCCTCTTCCAGACGATGATAAAGCTGCTGATAGGTGATGATTTTCTTTTCTACCGCATCTTCCAGATCGGCAATGCAGTAAGAAATATCATCCGCCGCCTCCATGATGTAGGTCAACGGGTGACGGTGAAACTCCGCCATATTCAGTTCACTGCGTAACTGCTGCACGAACGCTTCTTCCGACAGGTAAAACCCAACCTTTTTCATCAGGTAGCTGTACGCAGGCGGTGTTGACTGCGCCCAGTAAGCCGGTTTGGTGTACTTCAAAATACAGCCGATCTGGGCATAGGTCAGATTGAGCTTCAACAGTGAATGCACTAGCCGGATCGCCTGGGCATTGCCTTCAAAGTTACTGAGATCGTGGCGGATACGCTCACGCAGTGCGTTCAGTTCTGCACTATCTTGTTCATCGAATCTCAGACAAGACACCAGACAGGGATCTGGCTGTGAATCTCGCGGTTTTTCTCCCGGTGATAAGCGTTGCCGGAACCAGTTATTGATCGCCGCCTCGCCGAAATGCCCAAACGGTGGATTGCCGATGTCATGCATCAGACACGCCATTTCCACCAGGCTCTCGAACGGCGTTTCCAGCGGCTCCAGCCCTAGCGCATCCAGTTGCCCGCTTTTACGCAACTGGCGGAAAATCTCTTTGGCGATATAGCGACCGACCTGTTGCACCTCCATGGAATGGGTCAGCCGGGAACGCACCGCCGCATTACGCTCCAGCGGAAAGACCTGCGTTTTTTGCTGTAATCGACGAATAGCCGCAGAGTTAATGATTCGCCCGCGATCGCTCTCAAACTCCTGCACAATGGCATATTCATCCTTTTTGTCTCTTTTCCTGCCAAAGCGCCGCTGGAAACTGAGTTTGGTTGAGAAATCGATAGCAGACATACTGTTCTCCATGTAATGCCCTGTTCAGAGGGGCCTGCAAACACGCAGCGTATCACTGGCGTGCGTTGGTACGGGTATCACCTCAGTGATAGCACGTCCCCGGGCAGGTGTACAATCGCTGCCCGCTTCAAGCCGTGATAGACTAAACTTTTGTGACTTGTGACAAATTGGTGGGGAACCCTATGAAAGTTGGCATTATCGGCGCGATGGAACAAGAAGTAACCCTGTTAAGAGAGCTGATCCAAAACCGCCAAACCTTCCAGCGTGCGGGCTGTGAAATTTACAGCGGCCAGTTGCACGGTGTGGAGGTAGCCTTGCTGAAATCCGGTATCGGCAAAGTATCCGCCGCGCTGGGCACCACGCTGCTGCTGGAACACTGCCAGCCGGATGTGGTGATTAATACCGGTTCTGCCGGTGGCCTGGCGTCGTCACTCAAGGTGGGGGATATCGTGGTCTCCGACGAAGTGCGTTATCACGACGCTGACGTCACCGCGTTCGGCTACGAACCCGGCCAGATGGCGGGTTGCCCAGCCGCGTTTGCTGCCGATGAAAAGCTGATTACGCTGGCGCAAAGCGCCATCAGTCAGTTACAGCTAAATGCCGTACGCGGGCTGGTCGTCAGCGGTGATGCCTTTATCAACGGTAAAGCGCCGCTGGAACGTATCCGTCACACGTTCCCACAGGCCATCGCGGTAGAAATGGAAGCCACGGCCATCGGCCACGTTTGCCACCAGTTTGGCGTACCTTTTGTTGTGGTACGAGCCATTTCTGACGTTGCCGATCAAGAATCACACCTCAGCTTTGACGAGTTCCTGGTTACCGCCGCTCAGCAGTCAACCAAAATGGTGGAAACCATGCTACAGGCACTGGCGCAAAGCCATTAATTGCCGTCTCCGGGGCCACACGCCCCGGTTCGTTTATCTTCGAGACCCGCGCCGTGACATCCTTTTATTCTCTCATACGGTATTCTCGCATCCTGTGGCCGTTCGCCCTGTTGTGGCTGTTACCCTGTCGGGCTGAACCGGTAGCGCAGCGTGTTGTTAGTCTGGCACCGCATGCTACTGAAATGGCGTTTGCCGCCGGGCTTGGCGAACAACTGGTCGGCGTCAGCGCCTGGTCCAATTATCCGCCAGAGGCTGAACACATCGAACAGGTCGCCAACTGGCAGGGCATCAATCTGGAGCGGATTCTGGCATTAAAGCCGGATTTGGTTCTGGCATGGCGAGAAGGCAATGCCCAGCGCCCACTAGAGCAACTGGCATCATTCGGTATCCACATTCTGTACCTTGACCCCGCCACACTCGATGACATTCCACGCCAGTTAGACATGTTAGCGCAGTACAGCCCGCATCCGGAACAAGCGCATGAAGCCGCGCAGCAGTTTCGTCAACAACAACAATCACTGGCACAGCAGTATAGCCACCGTACGCCGGTACGGGTGTTTTTGCAGTTTGGCAGTCAACCGCTGTTTACGTCATCGCAGGCAACCTTGCAAAGCCAGGTCATCAGCCTGTGCGGTGGCAGCAATATATTTGCCGACAGCCCGGTTCCCTGGCCACAGGTCAGCCGCGAACAAGTGATTCGGCGGCAGCCTCAGGTCGTCGTCATCAGCGGCCAACCCGCTGCGGTGGAGCAGGTCAAAGCTTTCTGGCAACCGCAGCTGACCCCTGACGTCATCGCGGTCAACGAAGACTGGTTTAGCCGCACAGGCCCACGGCTGATGTTGGCAGCAGAACAGCTGTGCCAGCAATTCGCTGCCCGACAAGGTTGACTGCCATCCATACCCACTGGAGTGCTGACATAAAAAAACCCGTGTGCCAGTCAGGCCACGGGTTTTTCTTATAGACGAGTTCTTGTCAGATACTGAAAGAGGAACCGCATCCACAGGTGGTTTTGGCGTTCGGGTTCGTTACCACAAAACGCGAACCTTCCAGCCCTTCGGTGTAATCCACTGAGCCGCCGATCAGGTATTGCAGACTCATCGGGTCGACCACCAGAGAGACCCCTTGTTTCTCAATGGTCATATCACCGTCGTTAACCTTATCATCGAAGGTGAAACCATACTGGAAGCCACTGCAGCCACCACCAGTAATGTAAACCCGAAGTTTCAGTTCCGGATTCTCTTCATCGGCAATCAGGAGTTTCACCTTATTCGCTGCCGCATCGGTAAACTGCAGGGGCAGTGCTACATCATCGCTCATTTTTTTTACTCCCAATCAATACCGGGCGGAATTTAACAGCCCTCATTATCGTTTTATTATCCAACAGCACCCGACAACGTTCAAGATTTGATACCAGCACCGGTTTCGGCGGTTAGCGCTTCTTGCTGCGCCTGACGCTCCAGCGTGCGGGCCAGAATACTCGAATAAAGCGGCTTGCCGCCAAGGAACTGTGCCACCAACGTCGCGCCAAGGCACGTAATGATCATCGGCAAAATCAGCTGATAGTTGTCCGTCATCTCCAGAACCAGCACGATACCGGTCAGCGGCGCGCGAACCGATGATGCGAACAACGCCCCCATCCCCGCGACGGCAAAGGTTCCCGCCCCGAGTCCCCAGTCGGGGAAAATATGCGCACATACCATACCAAACGCAGCGCCCAGCAACGTACCCAGCGACAGCATGGGAGCAAAAATCCCCCCCGGCGCACCGGAACTAAAGCAGAGCAAGGTCATCCCGACCCGGGCCAGAAAAATCACTAGCAGCATCCCTACCCCGTAGTGCTCTGCTGCCGCAACCGGGATCAGCGTAAAACCACCGCCTGTTGCATCGCTGAATGCCAGCGTTAACAACCCGGATATTCCCCCCGCCACCAGCCCGGTGAGCAAAAATCGCGGCAGCGAATGACCGTGAAAGCGTAAAAAACGCGCCTGCGCCCCCAGCACCAGTGCATTGAACATCACCCCGACAGCACCAAACAGAATGCCGAGCAACAGATATAACCCCAGTGTTCCCACGGGTGCGGACGGCAGTTGACCCACATTGATCACCGCGTGATCGCCTTCCAGCACCCGATAGACAATGCTGGACATAATAACGCCGATAAATACCGCTTTGATGGAAATCAGGTTGTAGCGAAACTGCGGGCGCATCTCTTCAATAATGAACAAGATCCCAGCCAGTGGCGCATTGAACGCGGCGGACAAACCGGCTGCGGCACCGGTCGCCAGCAGTGAATGCCGGACATCCCCTTTACGCGCCGGGAGCAACGCCGCCACCATACCGCCAATATTTCCGCCCAGCTGTACCGTCGGCCCTTCACGCCCCAGTACCATACCGGCTCCCAGCGTTCCAATCCCGCCGACGAACTTCACCGGCAGCACCCGCCACCAGCGTACCGGGCGCAAATCCTCTAGCGCCCCCTCGATTTCAGGGATACCTGAACCACCAGCTTCCGGCGCAAAGCGACGCACCAGCCCGTAACCCGCCGCTGCCAGCAGAGCGGATATCAGGATACTCAACGGCCACACCCAGGCACTGCCAGACAAAGACGACAGCAAGGACAACCGCCAGTGCTGCACGGCATTAACCGCCTGATTGAACCCCACGCCGACCAACCCAACCAGCGTACCGGTCAACGCGGCCATCACTAAGATGTAGACAGGGGTTTTATCACGGCGAACAAGTTGTCTGATAGCAGCGCGACGTACCGCCGCAGGCAAAGAAAAGGAAGAAAGCATGACAGCAAATCAACGTTAACATAGCGGACAAGAGCCTCATTCTAGTCATGTAACGAGGCACTTGCCCAGCAGGAATACCGATGGCGGAAAGCTAAAGTGTGTCCGGCGATTTCACAACGCGAAACAGATGATTAGAATGGGCGTCACTCGCTATGCAAATCCAATCAGGAAGCCGCAATGAATAAATCTGAAAGTCTGTACGCCGCCGCCCGTCAACTGATTCCCGGTGGGGTTAACTCGCCGGTGCGCGCCTTTAACGGCGTTGGAGGCGTTCCCTTGTTCATTGAACGGGCGGAAGGCTCAAGACTCTACGACGCGGATGGCAAATCCTATATCGACTATGTGGGATCCTGGGGGCCGATGATTCTGGGCCACAACCACCCGGTCATTCGTCAGGCGGTGATTGAAGCCGCTGAGCGCGGCCTGAGCTTTGGCGCGCCCACCGAAATGGAAGTGAAAATGGCGCAACGGGTGACCTCGCTGGTACCGAGCATGGAAATGGTGCGCATGGTGAACTCCGGCACCGAAGCGACCATGAGTGCTATCCGTCTGGCGCGTGGTTTCACTGGCCGCGACAAAATCATCAAATTTGAAGGCTGCTACCACGGCCATGCCGACTGTCTGCTGGTGAAGGCTGGTTCCGGCGCACTGACGCTGGGGCAACCCAACTCTCCCGGTGTACCGGCTGATTTTGCCCGCCACACCCTGACCTGCACCTACAACGATCTAGACTCCGTGCGTGCGGCATTTGAACAGTATCCGCAGGATATCGCTGCCATCATCGTCGAGCCGGTCGCGGGTAACATGAACTGTATTCCACCACTGCCAGCCTTCCTGCCGGGGCTGAGAGCATTGTGTGACGAATTCGGCGCGCTGCTGATCATCGACGAAGTGATGACCGGTTTTCGCGTGGCGTTAGGCGGTGCGCAGGCGCATTACGGCGTACGCCCTGACCTGACCTGCCTTGGTAAAATTATTGGCGGCGGGATGCCGGTGGGCGCGTTCGGCGGGCGTCGTGATGTGATGGAAGCGCTGGCACCGACCGGCCCGGTTTATCAGGCAGGTACCCTGTCCGGCAACCCGATCGCGATGGCGGCTGGTTTCGCCTGCCTGAGTGAAGTGGCTAAACCTGGCGTTCACCAGACACTGACTGAGCGGACGACGCAACTGGCGGAAGGTTTGCTAGCAGCGGCGCAAGCACAACACATCCCGCTGGTGGTAAACCATGTCGGTGCCATGTTTGGTATCTTCTTTACCGACGCGGCCCAGGTGACCTGCTATCAGGATGCACTGAAGTGTGATGTGGAACGATTCAAGCGCTTCTTCCATCTGATGCTGGATGAGGGCGTCTATCTGGCGCCGTCGGCGTTCGAAGCTGGCTTTATGTCGCTGGCACACAGCCCAGAGGATATCGAACACACGATAGCGGCCGCTCGTCGCTGTTTTGCCGCCCTGTAAACAAACACCAGAAAAAAACACGCCCGGCTTGCCGGGCGTGTCATTCACTTCTCTACTGCGGGCGGTTGGTTACTGCCCGAACATCTGTTTGATCCAGTCAGGAACGCTGCCACTATCTTGCTGGTTCTGCTGGTTCTGCTGGTTCTGCTGATTCTGCTGGTTCTGCTGCGGCTGACCGTTCGGCGACGCCGTTGGCGACTGCACCACCTGCTGCTGGCTAGCCTGACACAACGCCTGCGGATTATCAGTCCACACCGGCAATGCACGGCCTGCGCTACCATTACAGATAAAGTTGCCGCTGCTATCCACCGTCATGGTAGTAATGCCTTCCGGCGGTGTCAGCATCAACGGTAGCGGCGTCTGGTTTTCCAGATAGCGACGATAGATGGTCAACGCCCCGTTGGCCCCGGTGAGCTTCGCCGGGCCGTTGTTATCACGCCCGACCCAGGTGATCACCACCTCTCTGCCATCGACGCCCGCAAACCAACTATCACGCAAGTCGTTCGTGGTACCGGTTTTCCCCGCCAGATGATAATTGCCGAATTTCACCATCAGCGAACGCGAAGTACCACGCTCCACTACCTGCTGCATGCCGTACAAGGTCAGGTAAGCCGCCTGTGACGGCACCACCCGTTCAGCCTGAGGGAAGCTCTGATACAGCACCTTACCGTCTTCAGCAATCACCGAGCGCAGCGCCGAAAGCGGTGCACGGCTGCCACCGCTGGCGATAGTCTGGTACTCCTGCGCGACTTCCATCGGCGTCAGGCTGATAGCACCCAGCAGCATCGCCGGTACCGGCTGAATCTGGTTCTGCGGGATCCCCAGCTTTTGCAACGTATCGCTGATCTGATCCAGTCCAACGGCCATCCCCAGATTGACCGTCGGCACGTTGAGTGAATTCGCTAGCGCATCGACCAACATCACCCGACCACGGAATTCGCGATCGTAGTTTTTCGGCTCCCAGATGGTGCCGTTCGGCTGTTTAAGCGAAATCGGCTCATCCGGCAGGATGGTATTCAGACGGTAACGATCCGGCATACTGAGCGCAGTCAGATACGTCGGTGGCTTCGCCAGTGAACCAACTGAACGACGCGCCTGCATGGCACGGTTAAAACCGGCAAACTGGGCATCGGAACCGCCCACCATCGCCCGAACCTCGCCGCTGAAGCGATCGACAATCACCATCGCCGATTCCAGGTCCTTAACACCACGCGCGGCGCGCAGTGCAGGGATGCCGTCTTCCACCGCTTTTTCCGCCGCATCCTGCGACACCGGATCCAGTGTGGTGAAGATTTTCACCCCGGATAGATCGTTCGCCTTGTCACCCAGCCGCTGCTGCAACTCCTGGCGCACCATCTGCATAAATGCCGGTTGTGGGCTTATCACCCCCCCTTTCGGCTGCACACCTAATGGACGCGCGCTCAGCATGTTATACAGGTCTTCGTCGATGACCTGCTGGTTCTGCAACAGCTTCAGCACCAGATTACGGCGCTCCAGCGTGACCTGTGGGTTACGCCACGGGTTGTACAGCGACGCCCCTTTTACCATTCCCACCAGCATCGCCTGCTGATCGAGACTCAGCTCGTCTACCGGACGGCCAAAATAGTAAAGGCTAGCCAGCGGGAAGCCGCGGATTTGATCGTTACCGCTCTGACCGAGGTACACCTCATTCAGATACAACTCCAGAATGCGATCCTTGCTGTAGCGGTAGTCCATGATCAACGCCATGTAGGCTTCGTTGGCTTTACGCCACAACGAACGCTCGTTGGTCAGGAACAGGTTTTTCACCAACTGCTGGGTCAGTGTACTGCCGCCCTGCACTGCCCGACCCGCCGTCAGGTTGGCTATCAACGCACGGCCGATGGAGTAGAAGCTGATACCGTCATGCTCGTAGAAATGGCGGTCTTCGGTGGCGATCAGCGTTTGCACCAACAGGTCGGGGAAGCCGGAACGCTGGACAAACAGCCGCTGTTCACCGTTTGGCGATTGCAACATGGTAATCAGCTTCGGATCGAGCCGGAAGAAACCGAAATTACGCTGATTGTCCATGTTTTGGATCTGCGACAGCCGATCGCTGCTGAAGATCATCTTGGCGTGGATCTGCCCTTCTTTACCGTCTGGGAAATCGAACGGGCGGCGCAGAATTTCAATGCTGTTGGCCTGCACCGTAAACTCGCCCGGACGGGTAATCCGGCTCACTTCACGGTATTGCATGCCTTCCAGCAGCGCTACCATGTCTTTCTTGCTGTAAGGCATGCCGGGCTCAAGGCTGACCATGCGGCCATACACCGCCGCTGGCAATTGCCATACCTTGCCGTCGATACGACTGCGGATTTCTCCGTCGAGGTACACGCCGTAAACCGACATCACCACCACGAAAATCAGGAACAGCCGGATAAGCCACCCCAGCCAGCGGCGCTTTTTACGTGGCCGCTTGCTCATGACCTCTTCCTCGTCATCCTCGTCATAGTCGTCTTCATACTCATCGTCATAATCGTCGTCGTAGTCATCATCCCTGCGACGGCGCGTCGCTTGCCTGCGAGGGGGAGTGTGTCGTGACGCACTACGTTTGCGCCCGATAGGTTCGCGGTCATCCCGAGACATTACAGTGACATCTCCATCAGGTTACTGACGGCTCAGGGTTACTCACCATGGCCGTCTACTCTGTGTCTCCCACGCTGCACAAGGAAGGGGGAAACATCTGAAATTAGGTGTTCTGGTATTTTCTGGTACGCCGCGTTGGCGCCGTATTCGCCGGATCATCCGGCCAGACATGTTTGGGGTAGCGCCCTTTCATTTCTTTTTGCACCTCGCGGTAAGCCCCATTCCAAAACGCCGCTAAATCACGGGTTATCTGCAAGGGCCGCATCGCCGGAGAAAGCAACTCAAGCACCAGCGCGACTCGCCCCTCCGCCAGTAACGGGCTGGCCTGCTCACCAAACATTTCCTGCAACCGAACCGCCAGCACCGGGGCCTGATCCGCCTCATAGCGGATCGGTAAACGGCTGCCGCCAGGCGCGGTATAGTGACTGGGCAACGCACTCTCCAGCCGCTGACGTTGCGGCCAGTCAAGCAGCCGCCACAGCGCTTCGCTCAGGTTGACCTGATTGAGCGTACGGCGATCCCGCACACCGTTTAACGATGGCAACAACCACTGTTCCAGCGACGCCAGCAAAGCGGCATCATCCACCGCAGGCCATGCCACCTCTGGCAACCACTGCCGGGCACACAGCAGACGCTGGCGCAACTGTTGTGCCGGTTCATCCCAGTTCAACACCGACAGCCCTTGTTCGCGCAGCCAGTTAAGCATCGCCTGCTGCAATGCCTCGTCTGAGGGTTTTGCCAACGGACGGGAGGACAACGTCAGGCTGCCAATATGCGTGCGCAGGCTGGCGCGCAGGGTACCTTTTTCTTCGTCCCAGTGCATCAGATTCTGTTCAGCCACCAGTTCCGGCCGCTGCCGTACTAACGCGTCGATATCCACCGGCAATGCCAGTAACACTCGCGCATCCGCGCTGTTCGGGCTTTGCATCAGCACCGGAGCCAACAGCCATTCTGAGGCCGCTAACGCCTCATCCACCGACAAACTGGCACCGGTACCGTTCGCCAGTTGATAACGTCCATCCTGACCCCGTCGTCGGGCGAGGCGATCCGCAAACCCTATCGAGAGTAACCATGCCGCCAGGCCCTCATTCACCTTACCTGACGCCTTACCCACACGGCGCGCCAGTTGTTGCGCCCGGCGTTGCCAGTGGCCAGCAGGTCGATGCAGTGCATCGAATAAATTAGGGGAGCCTGCGCGTGGCGGTTCTTCGATAATCGCCGCCAATAATGCCGCCGTCGCCAGCGCATCGTCGTCCTGCCCGGCGGCATGCAACATCGCCGCCAGTCGAGGATCGCAGCCCAGCGCGGCCATCTTACGCCCGTCTACTGTCAGACGCTGTTGCGTATCGCACACACCCAGTTGCAGTAGTAAACGCTCAGCCGCCAGCAACGCCGGTTGAGGCGGGCTATCCAGCCAGTTGAGCTGAGCGACATCGTGACAACCCCATTGCAGCAGATCCAGCCACAAACCGGACAGGTCGCTGTGCAGGATTTCCGGCTCACTTTGTGCTGCGGCGCGTTCTGCCTGCTCGCGGGCGAACAGATGCCAGCACACGCCCGGTTCGAGTCGTCCGGCGCGCCCGGCCCGCTGCACCATAGATGCCTGACTGATGCGCTGTGTCGTCAGCCGGGTCAGACCGGTTTTAACATCAAACAACGCCACCCGTTCCAGCCCGCAGTCCACCACCACCCGAATCCCCTCGATGGTGAGACTGGTTTCAGCAATATTGGTCGCCAGCACCACTTTGCGCCGCCCGACAGCGGCCGGAAGAATCGCCTTTTGTTGCTCCGCCAGCGTCAGCGCGCCGTAGAGCGGACACACATCGACCTGACACCGCCCTTCGTCAGGCACCACGTCGACCGAGAGTGTGTTTTCCAGCAGTGTCTGCACCCGCTTGATTTCCGCCACACCCGGCAAAAATACCAGTAATGAACCGGCTTCGTCCTGCAACAAACGATAAACGAGTCGGGCGGTGGCCTCTTCCAGTCGCTCCTGCGAGCCGACTGGCTGGTAATGTCGCGTAACCGGCCATGAACGCCCTTGCGACGATACACAGAGCGATTGAGGTAATAAGGAAGCCAGACGGGCATTGTCGAGCGTGGCGGACATAATCAATAGCTTCAGGTCATCACGCAGCCCTTGCTGGACATCCAATAGCAACGCCAGCGCCATATCCGCCTGCAAACTGCGCTCATGAAACTCATCCAACATGACCAGCGAAACACCCTCCAGCGCCGGATCCTGTTGCAGCATTCGGGTCAGAATACCCTCTGTCACTACCTCCAGTCGGGTTTGGCCGCTCACCCGGCTTTCTGAACGCATACGGTAACCGACAGTCTGCCCAGGCGTTTCACCCAGCCACTCTGCCAGCCGGAAAGCCACACTTTTAGCCGCCAGCCGACGAGGCTCGAGCATAATAATGCGGCCGGGAAACTCACACCGCTGTAATAACTGCAACGGTAGCCAGGTCGATTTTCCTGCGCCGGTCGGCGCATGCAGCAACACCTGTGGTGCGGTATGCAACGCCTGGATAACCTCATCCACGACGGCGCTGACAGGGGGTAGATTCACATAACGCTCCGTCACCATACAGTCCCATTCACTGACGTAATCATCATTATTTGTTATCTGTAGTGTTCAACACACCATCAATGAATAAAGAGAAAGAACACACAGCCGCTCATCGGAGCATGCAGATAAGAGGCAAAACGCCGCCTTAACTTTATTCGGCGGGCATTAACTTTATTAGGCAAGCATTGTAGCATCGGAACCCCGCAGAACAGAGAGATTGCCATGACGCCAACCCGCCGCCTGTTTTTTGCCCTTTCGCTGCCAGACGCAGTCAGCCAGCAGATCGTGCACTGGCGTGCAACGCAATTTGCTCACGATGCCGGACGCCCGGTGGCGGCCGCGAATCTGCATCTGACGCTGGCCTTTCTCGGTGAAGTTAGCGACGCCAAAACGCAGGCATTAATGACACTGGCAGGTCGCATCCGCCAGCCAGCGTTCACCCTGAATCTCAACGATGCGGGACACTGGCCGCGCCCCGGTGTGGTATGGCTGGGCTGCCGCCAGGCACCACGAGGCTTATTGCAACTGGCGGATATGCTGCGTTCACAGGCGGCACGCAACGGCTGCTACCAGCCAGCGCAGCCTTTCCACCCGCACATTACGTTGCTGCGCGGCGCGACCCGCCCGCTGTCGCTTCCCGCCGCGACATTCAACTGGACGGTACATGCCGAGCAATTCTTTCTTTATGAATCATCCACTGAAGCTGGGTGTACTCATTACCGCCCGCTTGCCCACTGGCCGTTGCTGACAGCCTAAGAGACTATTCATGCAATTTTTCCCACCGCTGCGCCCGGCCACGCTGCTTAAACGCTACAAGCGATTTCTGGCTGATGTGGTCACCCCCGACGGCACCACCCTGACGTTACATTGCCCCAATACCGGAGCGATGACAGGCTGTGGCGCGCCTGGCGATACTATCTGGTATTCCACCTCCGACAACCCTAAACGCAAGTATCCTCACACCTGGGAACTGACGCAAACCGCGCAAGGGTACTGGATTGGTGTTAACACCCTGCGGGCGAATCAACTGGTGCTTGAAGCGCTGCAAGCCGACAAACTTTCGGATTTAGCAGGTTACACCACTATCCGCACCGAAGTGCGCTATGGTTCAGAAAACAGCAGGATAGATCTGTTATTACAGGCAGAAGGACGCACTGACTGCTATATTGAAGTCAAATCAGTCACATTATTGCAACATGGATGTGGTTACTTTCCCGATGCGGTGACCCTCAGGGGACAGAAGCATTTGCGGGAACTGCAACAGATGGCGTCACAGGGTTGTCGCGCCGTATTGTGTTTCGCCGTACTGCACTCTGGCATCGGCCAGGTTTCAGCGGCGCAACACATTGACCGACATTACGCCGAATTATTACAACTCTCACGGCAGCAGGGGGTTGAAATTCTGTGTTACGGTACCCATATCAGCCCGGATGGCATGACGCTAACAGGGCTGTTGCCGTTCAATAACGTGACGTCAGCGAGCTAATTCTGCCACGCGTTATGTATTATCTGATGGGATTATGTCGTTCCTCACACTTTGTCAGGCCAGTGTCGGGAACCATTGCCAACCACACCTCCATCTGTTATTTATAGCGGCCTGTTTTTCCCCCTCGGGGGATCGATACTGCGTGTCGTGTTATGTAGGAGAAGCAACATGCAAGAAGGGCAAAACCGTAAGACATCCTCTCTGAGCATTCTCGCAATTGCCGGAGTGGAGCCGTACCAGGAGAAGCCGGGCGAAGAATACATGAACGACGCTCAGCTGGCTCACTTCAGGCGTATTCTTGAAGCATGGCGCAATCAACTCAGGGATGAAGTCGATAGAACCGTATCGCACATGCAGGATGAAGCAGCTAACTTTCCAGACCCGGTAGACCGTGCCGCTCAGGAAGAAGAATTCAGCCTTGAGCTGCGCAACCGTGATCGCGAACGTAAGCTGATCAAGAAGATTGCCAAAACACTGCAGAAAATCGAAGACGAGGACTTTGGCTATTGTGAGTCCTGCGGCGTGGAAATCGGCATCCGTCGTCTGGAAGCACGTCCCACCGCTGATCTGTGTATTGACTGCAAAACACTGGCCGAAATCCGCGAAAAGCAGATGGCTGGATGATATCGTCCGGCGGGAAAGCCTACCGCCCTACCGCCGGATCTTTACTGATTATGGCCCGTCACCCTTCATCCTGACCGGCACGATATCGCCGTATGTCTGAATCTCTCCCTTATGTCGGACGCTTTGCGCCCTCACCTTCTGGCGATCTCCATTTTGGTTCCCTGATAGCCGCCTTGGGCAGTTACCTGCAAGCTCGTGCTTGCCAGGGACGCTGGCTGGTGCGCATCGAGGATATCGACCCACCGCGCGAAGTACCCGGTGCCGCTTCCCGTATTCTGCGTCAACTGGAACAGTATGGCCTGCTGTGGGACGGCGAAGTGGTGTATCAGTCTCAACGCCATGAGCGTTATCGGGCGGTGCTGGCTGAATTGCAGCGTCAGGGGAAATGCTAT
Organism: Dickeya zeae NCPPB 2538; assembly: GCF_000406165.1. Taxonomy (NCBI): domain Bacteria; kingdom Pseudomonadati; phylum Pseudomonadota; class Gammaproteobacteria; order Enterobacterales; family Pectobacteriaceae; genus Dickeya; species Dickeya zeae. The sequence goes on from NZ_CM001977.1 coordinate 3,343,593, forward strand.
TACTGTACCTGCACCCGACAACGTATCCAGCAAAACGGCGGCTACTACGATGGCCACTGTCGCGATCGCGGGTTACCCGCGGATAACGCCGCGTTACGTCTTCGCCAGACACACCCCGTCCTGCACTTTCACGATCGCCTGCGTGGACGGATTGATGCCGACCCGATGCTGGCGAAAGAAGATTTTATCATCCATCGGCGTGATGGCTTGTTTGCCTATAATCTGGCGGTGGTGGTGGATGACCACGATCAGGGCGTGACTGAAATCGTACGTGGTGCAGACTTAATTGAACCGACGGTGCGGCAGCTATCGTTGTACCAACAGTTGGATTATCCGGCACCAGACTATGTGCATCTGCCGCTGGCGCTTAACACCGATGGCAATAAGCTTTCCAAGCAGAATCACGCACCGGCGTTACCTGATGGCGACCCTCGGGCGGTACTGGTGCAGGCCCTGGCTTTTTTGCACCAGCCTTTGCCGACGCACTGGCGTGATCTTGAAAGGGACGCCTTGCTCGCCTGGGCCATAGCACATTGGTCACTGGCGGTGGTCCCTGTCGAAGCCGCTCTTACATCGCCGGAAATAACATCAGCATTCTCAAAGGGCTGAGTGTGAGCTATGATTAGCCGCTATTTTTTGTTGTACCGCTAAATTTTCAATGATTATCGAGGTGTATTATCTTTACCCGGGTAGCTAATTTTTGCCGCAAGGTACTGAATCGTGAGAATGAGCCCGTCAGTGTGGACAATCCGCCACAGGCAATGACCGTCATTCCTCGCGACCAGCATGCCATTTCACGCAGTGACATTAGTGAGAATGCGCTGAAAGTACTGTATCGCCTGAGCAAAGCGGGCTATGAGGCTTATCTGGTAGGCGGCGGTGTCCGCGACCTGCTGTTGGGCAAAAAGCCCAAAGACTTCGATATTACCACCAACGCCACCCCGGAACAGGTTCGCAAACTGTTCCGTAATTGCCGACTGGTGGGCCGACGTTTCCGTCTGGCGCATGTGATGTTTGGCCCGGAGGTGATCGAGGTCGCCACATTCCGCGGTCACCATGAACAGCATCAGGAGCAGGAAACCAAGAATGCCGCCCAGCAAGGCCACAACGGTATGCTGCTGCGTGACAACATTTTCGGCACCATTGAAGAAGACGCCCAACGGCGCGACTTCACCATCAACAGCCTCTATTACAGCATTGCTGACTTCACCGTGCGGGATTACACCAACGGCCTGAACGATCTGCGTCAGGGGCTGATTCGCCTGATTGGCGACCCGGAAACCCGCTACCGTGAAGACCCGGTGCGTATGCTCCGTGCGGTACGCTTTGCCGCCAAACTCGGTATGCGCATCAGCGCTGAAACCGCCGAGCCGATTCCTCGTCTGGCCTCGTTGCTGCACGACATCCCACCGGCGCGGTTATTTGAAGAATCACTGAAGCTATTGCAGGCGGGTCACGGTCACCCCACCTACCAGTTGCTGTGCGAATACCAGTTGTTCCAGCCCTTGTTCCCGCTCATCAGCCGTTATTTTACTGCGAATGGCGAAAGCACGATGGAACGGATGATCGTACAGGTCTTGAAGAATACCGATCAGCGCATCCAGAACGATATGCGGGTTAACCCGGCGTTTCTGTTCTCCGCCATGCTATGGTATCCGCTGGTAGAACATGCCCAAAAACTGACGCAGGAAAGCGGGCTCGCTTACTTCGAAGCCTTTGCGCTAGCCATGAACGATGTTCTCGACGAACAATGTCGCTCACTCGCTATTCCTAAACGGATTACCTCGCTTGTCCGCGATATCTGGCAATTGCAATTACGCCTGTCGCGTCGTCAGGGCAAACGCGCGTTTAAACTGATGGAGCATCCGAAATTCCGGGCAGCGTATGACTTGCTGTGTCTGCGTGCGGAAATTGAAAACCATCAGGAATTACAGCGTCTGGCACAGTGGTGGGGCGAGTTTCAGGTAGCGGCACCGCCGCGCCAGCAAGTGATGCTCAATACACTTGATGACGGCCCAACACCGCATCGCCGTTCTCGTCGTCCGCGCAAACGCCCAATCCACCGGGATAATAACCGATGACCTGCGTGTATCTGGCGTTGGGAAGCAACCTGTCTGAACCATTGCAACAGGTACGCGCGGCGCTGCGCGCGCTGGACGCCATCACGCAAACCCGGCTGGTGCGTTGCTCATCATTTTATCGCAGCCGTCCGCTCGGCCCGCAGGATCAGCCCGACTACCTCAACGCCGTCGCCGAATTACAGACCGGATTATCGCCAGAAGCGCTGTTGGACAACACCCAGCGCATTGAGCTGGAGCAAGGTCGGGTGCGCAAAGAAAATCGCTGGGGCCCGCGCACCCTCGATCTGGATATCCTGTTGTTTGGTGACCTGACGCTGCATACCGAGCGGCTTACCGTGCCGCACTATGACATGAAAAACCGCGAATTCATGCTCTACCCGCTGGCAGAACTGGCACCAGAGCTGGTGTTTCCTGACGGCGAAGCCTTGACAACCCGTTTGCAACACGTCCCCCGTAATGGCTTAAGCCTGTGGGACGAGCACTAAAACTCACCGTTTCTCCCCCTAACCAGAATCAATCATGATGTGCGTCCGGCATAGGTTGGATGCCAATCGTCTGTTTTACAAATAGAAACAGACTGCTGTTACTGATGCCTGCCTTCCATTAGAATGATTTCCCCTTGAATTGCCATTGAGTTGACTCAGGAAGGTTGCCATGAAAGCGACAACGATTTCCCACCTGCGCCAGTGGAAACAGGAACAGAAAAAGTTCGCCACCCTGACGGCTTACGACGCCAGCTTTGCCCACCTGTTTTATGAACAGGGAATCCGCGTGATGCTGGTGGGAGATTCTCTCGGTATGACCGTACAGGGCCACGACTCCACCCTACCCGTTACCCTTGATGACATGGTGTACCACACCCGTTGCGTCCGACGCGGCGCGCCACATTGCCTGCTGTTATCCGACCTGCCCTTTATGGGTGCCGCTACGCCAGAGCAAGCCTGTCAGCACGCCGCAGAACTGATGCGTGCCGGTGCCAATATGGTCAAAATCGAAGGCGGCAGTTGGCTGGCCCCCACCGTGCGTATGTTGACTGAACGTGCCGTCCCAGTGTGTGGACATCTCGGGCTGACCCCACAGTCAGTCAATATCTTTGGCGGTTATAAAGTTCAGGGCCGTGATGAAGCCGCTGCCAGCCAACTGCTGGAAGATGCCCTGGCGTTGGAACAGGCTGGTGCTCAACTGCTGGTGCTGGAGTGTGTACCGGTTTCGCTGGCGCAGCGGGTCACCGAGGCGCTGAGTATCCCGGTTATCGGCATCGGTGCAGGCAATGTCACCGATGGCCAGATTCTGGTCATGCACGACGCGCTTGGCGTAACCGGCGGGCATACGCCGAAATTCGCCCGTAACTTTATGGCGGAAGCGACGGATATCCGTGCGGCTATTCGTCTGTACGTGCAGGAAGTCGAACAGGGAACCTTTCCTGATGAGAAGTACAGTTTTGTTTAACACAGGAGTAAACGTGTGTTGATTATTGAAACGCCGGTGCTGCTGCGCCGTGAACTCCGCCGCTGGCGCCAGGATGGGAAACGCATCGCGCTGGTGCCGACGATGGGTAACCTGCATGATGGCCACCTGACGCTGGTGGATGAGGCCCGCGCCCGGGCGGATATCGTCGTGGTCAGCATTTTTGTTAACCCATTGCAGTTTGACCGGGCTGATGATCTGGCCCGCTACCCACGAACCTTGCAGGAAGACTGCGAAAAACTGACTCGTCGTGGGGTTGACCTGGTGTTTTCCCCAGCGCCCGAAACCCTCTACCCTAACGGCTTGCAGCAACAGACGTTTGTCGAAGTACCGGGACTCTCCCAGATGCTCGAAGGTGCGAGTCGCCCCGGTCATTTTCGTGGCGTCGCCACCGTTGTCAGCAAGCTGTTTAATCTGGTACAGCCGGATGTAGCCTGCTTTGGCGAAAAAGACTACCAGCAACTGGCTCTGATTCGTCAGATGGTGGCTGATATGGATTACGATATCAGCATCGTCGGCGTTCCTATCGTGCGGGCGAAAGACGGTCTGGCGCTCAGTTCACGCAATGGCTACCTGACCGCCGAAGAGCGCCAGCAAGCACCGCAACTCTATCGCATCATGAACGAGGTGACGGCGCAATTATCCAACGGCGACCGACAAATTGATGATATGCTCGCCAAAGCATCAGAAGCGCTGCGCGATGCCGGATTCACGCCGGACGAGCTATTTATCCGCGACGCAGTGACGCTGCAACCACTCACCATCGACAGTACTTCTGCCGTGGTGCTGATGGCTGCCTGGCTGGGTAAGGCGCGCCTGATTGATAACCAACAGGTGGATTTGACCACCTGATTTTTCCAACCAGAGTGACAGACCGATGATTCGAACCATGCTGCAAGGTAAGCTGCACCGGGTAAAAGTAACCCAGGCAGATTTACATTATGAAGGGTCCTGCGCCATCGATCAGGATTTTATGGATGCCGCCGGTATTCTTGAATACGAAGCGATCGACATCTACAACGTGGATAACGGCCACCGCTTTTCCACCTATGCGATTGCCGCAGAGCGCGGCTCCCGCATCATTTCCGTCAATGGGGCGGCGGCACGCTGCGCCTGCGTCGGCGATAAGCTGATTATCTGCTCCTATGTGCAGATGCCGGATGAACAGGCTCGCACCCATCATCCTAAAGTCGCCTATTTTGGTGATAATAACGAACTGCAGCGAACGGCTAAAGCCATTCCCGTACAGATTGCCTGAGCGGATCAACGCGGATAAAAAAAGCGAGGCAGCAACACCGCCTCGCTTCACCTTGACCAACAGAAAACGTGTCTTAACTGCGCAGCCCGCGCCCACGCTCAATCAGCCACCAGCTCACGCCATAAAACACCACGATGAAGGCCAGCAGAACTGCCAACGTCAGCGGCAACGGCACGTCATGAATGCCCAGGAACCCAAAGCGAAAGCCACTTATCATGTATACGATCGGGTTTAGTTTGGACACCGCCTGCCAGAATGGCGACAGCAATGACAACGAATAGAATACGCCCCCCAGATAGGTAAGCGGCGTCAGCACGAAGGTAGGGATCAGGCTGATGTCGTCAAACGTTTTGGCGAACACGGCGTTGATCAACCCCGCCAGCGAAAATAACATCGCGGTCAGCAGCAAGGTCACCACCACCATCCACCAGGCATGAACCTGTAACGGCACAAAGAATAGCGATACCGCCGTCACCAGCACACCGACGCAGATACCGCGCGCCATACCACCTCCTACATAACCGGCGATAATAATATGCGTCGGTACCGGCGCGACCAGCAGCTCTTCGATATTGCGCTGGAATTTGGCGCTGAAAAATGACGAAGCGACATTCGCATACGCATTGGTAATCACCGACATCATGATCAACCCCGGCACGATGAACTGCATATAGCTAAAACCGTTCATTTCGCCGATGCGGTTACCGATCAGATTACCGAATATAATAAAATACAATGACATGGTGATCACTGGCGGCACCAACGTCTGAACCCAGATCCTCGCGAAGCGGTTGACCTCTTTGGTCCAGATACTCTGCAACGCCACCCAATATAACCCCATCATGCTTTATCTCCGTTGTTATTGAGCAGAGCGACAAACAGTTCTTCCAGGCGATTGGCTTTGTTACGCATGCTAAGGACCTGCACCCCCTGAGCGCTAAGCTGGCTGAAAATACCGTTCAACCCTTGCTCTCTTCTGACATCCACCTCCAGCGTCGAGGTGTCCACCAGACGGTGTTGATACCCCTCCAGACGTGGCAACGCACTTTTCGCCGCCAAATCGAAAATGAAGGTTTCTGATTGCAGCTTGGCCAGCAACGCCTTCATCGAGGTGTTTTCCACCAATTGCCCGGACTGGATGATGCCGATATTGCGGCACAACATTTCCGCCTCTTCCAGATAATGGGTGGTCAGGATAATCGTCGTCCCCTGCCCGTTGAGTTCTTTAAGAAATCCCCACATTGAGCGGCGTAATTCAATGTCCACCCCAGCGGTCGGTTCATCCAGAATCAGCAGTTTGGGCTCATGCATCAACGCCCGGGCAATCATCAGGCGACGCTTCATGCCACCAGATAGCATACGTGCCCGCTCGTTACGCTTCCCCCATAAATCAAGCTGATTGAGGTACTTCTCCGCGCGTTGTACCGCTTCATGCCGCGGTACGCCGTAATAACCGGCCTGATTCACCACGATTTGCATCACGGTTTCAAACGGATTGAAGTTGAACTCCTGTGGTACCAACCCCAGTTGCCGTTTGGCGTTTACAACATCCCGGTCCAGATCGTGGCCGAATACCTGCACCCTGCCGCCCGTTTTATTGACCAGAGAGCTAATGATGCCAATAGTCGTGGACTTGCCTGCACCATTCGGGCCCAGCAAGGCGTAGAAATCCCCGGCTTCCACACGCAGATCGATACCTCGCAGCGCCTGAACGCCGCCAGGGTATGTCTTAGTCACATTCGACAATTCAAGTGCATATGTCATAGCTGAAAGCATGCCTTCTTATCAGTTAAGCGGGCCCTGGTCGGACCCAGTTTTCGATTTCAAAACCCCTATGATTGCTCTATATTACCTTGCACCGCCCTTTTGTCGTTACAGGTCATTTACTTTCATGAAAACAATAGAAACGCTTATCGCCAATAACCAGCAATGGTCTGAAACGATCGTGAAAGAAGACCCCGATTATTTTGAGCGGTTGGCACTATCTCAACGTCCCCGTTTTCTGTGGATCGGCTGTTCGGACAGCCGGGTTCCCGCAGAAAGCCTGACCAGTCTGGAACCGGGTGAACTGTTTGTGCACCGTAACGTGGCCAACCTGGTTATCCATACCGATCTTAACTGTCTGTCTGTCGTTCAGTACGCGGTTGAGGTTCTGGAAGTGGAACACATCATTATTTGCGGTCACTATGGCTGCGGTGGTGTACAAGCCGCGGTTGAAAACCCGGAACTCGGGTTGATCAACAACTGGCTGCTCCACGTTCGAGACCTGTGGTATAAGCACAGCTCATTACTGGGAGAATTGCCACCGGAACAGCGGTTTGACAAACTCTGTGAAATCAATGTAGTAGAACAAGTGTACAACCTGGGTCACTCGACCATCATGCAGTCGGCCTGGAAACGCGGTCAGAAAGTGACGATTCACGGCTGGGTTTACGGGATTCAGGATGGACGTTTACGCGACCTGGAAGTCACCGCCACCAGCCGCGAGACGCTGGAACAACGTTATCGTCGGGCGGTCTCGTCGCTGCTGTAATCATTCGTATCGCGCCCATGCGATATGGGCGCGATTTCACGCTTTACTGCGGGATCACCTTACCGATAAACGGCAGATGACGGTAGTGCTGCGCATAATCAATACCGTATCCCACCACAAACTCGTCTGGAATAGAAAACCCAACCCACTCTACCGGTACCGGAACTTCACGACGCGACGGCTTATCCAGCAACGTGCAGATCGCCAGCGATTTGGGGGCGCGTAACTGCAAAATTTCCCGCACTTTACTGAGCGTATTACCCGAATCAATAATGTCTTCGACAATCAGCACATCTTTGCCACGGATGTCCTCATCCAGATCCTTGAGGATTTTCACATCGCGGGTCGAGCTCATGCCACTGCCATAACTGGAGGCAGTCATGAAATCCACTTCGTGAGAATGGTCGATGGCGCGGCACAGGTCGGCCATAAACACAAAGGATCCACGCAGTAACCCCACCAGCACCATGTCACTGGTGCTATCACGGTAATGTTCGCTAATCTGGCGTCCAAGCTCAGCCACCCGCGCCTTGACCTCAAGCTCGGAGATCATGACTTCCACCGTATGTTTCATCATACTGACTACTCACCAAAAAAAGATATCCAGTATCGGCCACTGTGGCCATACTCCAGGGCAGACACACAGCCAGGCTATGCCGCCATTCATCACGGCGCGCAGTATATAACAGAAAGCCTGCTTTCCCCCACTCAAGGAGAGAACATGACCTCGTTATCGTCTTCAGCGTCTGACAACACCCCCACTACTCCAAACGTCATCACCTACAAAGTGAATGACCCCATCACTGTCGATCAATTTATCCATCTGCTCAACCGAACCTCGCTAGGCCCCAGACGGCCGCTGGAGCAGCGCGATACCCTCGCCGGCATGCTGACGCAAGCCGACCTGTTGGTAACGGCATGGCGTGGTGACGAACTGGTGGGTGTCGCCCGCAGCGTGACGGATTATCACTTTTGTTGCTACATGTCGGATCTGGCGGTGGATGAAGCCTGTCAGCATGGTGGCATTGGCCGCCAGCTTATCGCGCACACGGTCCTGCAACTCAAGCCACAGTGTCGCCTGATTCTGATTGCCGCACCGCAGGCCGTGGATTATTACCCCAAAATCGGCTTTGAGGCACACCCCAGTGCCTGGCATATTCTGGCCAAGGACTTTCTGGCACTGAAGCCGTAAAGCCCGGCAGGCTCGATGACAGCAGCGGGAATATCAGTGCATTTATAAGAATGTGAAGATTCCGTTATCACGGCATAAAACAGAGTAAAGCGCATTGCACGGTGTCGGTGAAAGGTTTCTGATGGACGTCGGCCAACCGAAACGAGGTGTAACATGACAGAACTCACGAAAACCTGCCGCACCGCAGCGTGGATTGCCGGTATTTCACTGCTTTCGAGCTTGTCTGTAGCGTCTGCGCATCCAGAGAATGTGGATCCACGGTTACCGGACAGACAGGAAATACTGCCGCCGCCCCCCGGGTTCCCACCCCCGCCGCCTGCTTTACGTCCACCAGTGCCTGCACTGTATCAGGCGTCATTACAGGCGAGTGACCCGGTATTAGCTGCTAACAAGCTGGTCGCTAACGTGCCCCAAGGTAATGGTAAAACGTATGAAGTCAGCATCAGCGTAAGAGAGCTGCCACCTGAGCCAAATCCTGCACCGGTTGCACCAGCAACCGCCAAATGACCAGGCAGTGCGGCAGCATAGGGAAGGGAGCGGCAAGGTGGTCGTTCCCGTATTAAGCGGTGATGAACCACCTCTTACTCTCTACAGCAATGCGGGCCTGTGGCCCGCTATTCCTGAGCACTTACCGCAGATTGCGGTGGAAACAGAACTGGCTGATCAATGCGAATACTGAGTCGAACCGGCTGTCCCGGCTCAAACCAGTTACCACTTTGCACCTGAAGCGCCAGCTCATTAACCCGAATACGGTAAAAATTGCTGTTCCCCATGAACAAGCGGTCCTCAATCACCCCCGGCCCATCCTCATCGAGGGCGAGTGCTATCTCTTGCGGGCGAACCAACCAGTCGTATTGTGCGCCATGCGGCAACTTCAACGCCCGTGTTGCCTGATGCTCGCCGAGAAAACTCTGCCATTGTCTGTCACCGCTAATCTTCACGGGCAGGTAGTTGGTGTTCCCCATAAAACTCGCTACGTAGCGGTTAACCGGCCGGTAGTACAGGTCAGCGGAAAATCCCTGCTGCACAACACCACCGCCATGGATCAGAATCAAATGATCGGCAAACGCAAATGCATCCTCCCGATCAGCGGTCGCAAATAGCGTAGCAATCTGCCGCTGCCGCAGGATTTGGCGCAATTCGCTGATCAATTGGTAGCGAAGCTGACTATCAATGGAGGAAAAAGGTTCATCCAGCAACAACAGTTTAGGCTGGCATGCCAGCGCCCGGGCAATGGCAGCACGCTGATACTGCTCGCGAGAAAGTTCATGTGGATAGCAACGGGTAAACGTTTCCAGTTGCATCACCCCCACCACATCCATCGCCAGCGTACTGATTTCTTCGGATGACTTACCGCGTAGCCCAAAAGTAATATTTTCCATCACAGTCAGATGGGGAAACAACACATCATCCTGAAACACCATCCCGACTACGCCTGGCGAGGTTTCAGCACGTTGCGTTTGAAGAGGAACAACCTTCTGACCTGCAATAACAATTCGGCCTTTTTCCGAAGACAGCAGACCCGCTATCGATTTCAGCAGCGTGGTTTTGCCATCACCGCTGGCTCCCAGCAGACACACCATCTCTCCCTCATGTACCGAAAAACCCACATTTTCTAATACAGAAACCGATGGGTAGCCGCAACTGAGCGAGGTTATCGTCAGAATCTCCGGAGTCGTCATAACGTTCCTATCCTTCCATTCGCATCAATCGGGTGATCCCAAATAGCGGGATCATCCCCACACCGACCAGCATCAACGCAGGTGTAGCGACCAACGGCAGCCGTTCATCCATGATAAAACGAAACACATACGTCGCCATGGTTTCCACCTCAAACGGCTGCAACAGCAGCGATGCATTCAACTCACGCAGGCTTTCGGTAAACACCAACAACACGCCGACCACCAGACAGTGGCGTAACTGCGGCAGATAAACCCACAGCACTTGCTGTACAGGCGTATACCCCAGCGACTGACTGACATGATTCATCGAGCCCGGTAAACGGGAGATTCGAATTTGTAGCCGATCGATCAATAAACCGCTAAAGCGCATGCAGTAAGCCAGGATCAACACCAGTACCGACCCGGCCCAAGGGTCATCCACCACGCCACCGGGTGAGGCGTGCCAGGCATCCAGTCCGAGAAATGGCACCAACAGCCCCATACCTAGCGCCGTCGAGGGTAACAAGCGGTTAATATTGACCCAGCGCAGCGGGTTACGGTAAGCCGGGTTGCCCGTTGCCTTGAAATCAAACGTACACACGACGGCCAGTCCAATCACCAGCAGTGTTGCGCAGGCAGCCGCCATGACACTGCTGGTAAATGCCAGCAGGAATGGCAGGCTCCAGATCGGTGCTTCAGACAGCACGGCCCAGCACACCAGGCGACCAACAGGTACGACAAACGCCACCACCACCAACCCACCGCCGAGCAATACCGTCAGAAAGCACGCCCACCCGCGCAAAACCGGCAGGTCTTTCGGGCAAACGCTCCCCAATTGTTGATAACGCAATTGACGTGCACGACTGCGACGCGCCTGAAACCATATCAGGAAGACCAACGGCAGCAATAACGACATCAATAACGCGGCCGTCCCGTGCTGCGCTTTGTCACGCCACAAATCCAGACCCGCGGTCGTTACCGTCCGTAATGAGAAATAGGCGGAAATACCGTAATCACCGAGTGCCTCAGAAGCCATCAGTACCATGCCAAGTGCTATCGCCGGACGCGCCATGGGAAACACCACACGCCAGAAAACCTGAGCGCGGGTATGATTCATCAACAAGGCAGCCTGCCGCAGATTGGCGGACTGTGACATCAATGCGGTGCGCACCAACAGGTAGATATAGGGAAACAGCACCAACGCCAGACTGAGACTGGCACAGCCTACCATCCAGACTTGATGCCAAAATGTCTGGGGTACACGGTCTGACGTAAATGATAAAGCGTAAAGCGTCTGTTTAACCGGCCCTTCGTACCCGAACAGATCACCATATACAGCAGCCAGCAGGTACCCGGGCACCGCCAGCGGCAACAGCAATGCCCGGTGCAGCCATGCCTGACCGGTAAAGCGGTAATGCGACATAAGCCAGGCCAGAGGTAGCGCAAACAGCAAGCTGAATAGCACGCAACCGATCACCAGCATCAGCGAGTTCGTCCCATAAATGGGCAGAGCTTGCCATAACGCCAATACCGCGTTGCCGGGGGCGAAAAAGGCCATACCGACGATAGTCACTAGCGGGAACAGAAGGATCGCCGCCAACAGCACACTACTAATGCGCCAGATACCTGAAGTCATGAGAAATCGGTAAAATAAATTTAAACTGCACTATTAATATCAAAGCCGGGCGCTGGCGTCATGGTATCAATCGCCGATAAATGGCCGGTAATTATCCCATTGAACAAACAGCACCTCGTTTTACCCCACCCAGCAGCCGATTACGGGATATCACGCTGATCTGAATAAAACTTGAAATCAGGGCCGGTAACTGTGATAACGTCATCTAATGAAAGATGAAACAGGTTAAATTATGAAACACTCCGCGCTGGTGCTGCTCCTGCTCTCATTGTTGGGCTTCTCCTCCGCCAGTAAGGCATTGAATGATTTCGAGGCAGAAGACCTCGCCGATCTGACTGCCATTTTCGTTTATCTAAAAAACAACTGCGGCTATAAAGACCTTCCCAACGATCAGATTCGCCGGGCGCTGGTCATCTTCGCCCAGCAAAACCGTTGGGATCTCAGCAATTACAACCAGTTCGACATGATTGCGCTCGGCGAAGCCAGCTACCGTGATCTCAGCGGCATTGCTATCCCCACACCGAAAAAGTGTCAGTCTTTGGCTCGGAACTCACTCAGTTTACTCGCCACTACACAGTAAAGCCTAAAATCCTCCGTATTGCGTGAAATTTGACCGTGCAAGCACCATGAGAGTTAGCTATCATAGCGCGCCAATTTTCATGGCTGTTATCGCGGAGGAAGCCCTAACATGTCCCGGAAAGAAATTTGGTATGAGACCCTGCATGCCAACTTCGGTCAGTATTTTTCAATAGACCAGGTGCTCTATCATGAAAAAACCGACCATCAGGATCTGATCATCTTCGAAAACGCGGCGCTAGGCCGGGTGATGGCGTTAGATGGCGTCGTACAGACCACCGAACGCGACGAGTTCATCTACCACGAAATGATGACCCACGTTCCGCTGCTCGCCCATGGCAACGCCAAACGTGTGTTGATCATCGGTGGCGGTGACGGCGGAATGCTGCGTGAAGTCTGTCGTCACCGTAACATCGAGCAGATAACAATGGTCGAAATCGACGCGGGTGTTGTGTCGTTCTGCCGTCAGTACCTGCCCAATCACAGCGCAGGCGCTTACGATGACCCACGTTTTCGTCTGGTAATTGACGACGGTGTTAACTTCGTCAATGCCTGTCAGGAAAAGTTCGATATCATCATTTCCGACTGTACCGACCCCATTGGCCCCGGTGAAAGCCTGTTCACCTCAGATTTTTATCAGGGATGCGCGCGTTGCCTGAACGATGGTGGAATCTTCGTGGCACAAAATGGCGTCTGTTTCCTGCAGCAGGATGAGGCTGTTAACAGCCATCAGAAACTGAGCCACTATTTCAGTGATGTCAGTTTTTATCAGACAGCCATTCCCACATATTATGGCGGCATCATGACTTTTGCCTGGGCCAGTAATAACCCCGCGCTGCGAGCTATCGACCAACAGAGCCTGCAACAACGGTTTGAGGCAGCGGAAATCGTCTGCCGCTATTACAACCCAGCCATCCATATCGGCAGCTTTGCTCTGCCACAATATTTACTGAATGCCCTGTCAGCGTCACGCTGATCACAGGCATCCATAAGGGGGTGAATTAAATTGCAAAAGCTGAAACTACATGGCTTTAACAATCTGACCAAAAGCCTGAGTTTTTGTATCTACGATATCTGTTATGCGAAAACGCCCGCCGATCGTGATGGCTACATCGCGTATATCGACGAACAGTACAACGCAAACCGTCTGACAGAAATCCTGAGTGAAACCTGTTCCATCATTGGCGCTAATATTCTGAACATTGCTCGCCAGGATTATGAGCCGCAAGGCGCCAGTGTGACCATTTTGGTCAGCGAAGAACCGATGGATCCGCGCGATGTGGATACCTCCGAACATCCCGGCCCCTTGCCGAATTCCGTCGTCGCACACCTTGATAAAAGCCACATCTGTGTACACACCTACCCTGAAAGCCACCCTGGTGGCGGCCTGTGTACGTTCCGCGCCGATATAGAAGTGTCGACCTGTGGCGTCATTTCACCGCTTAAGGCACTGAACTATCTGATCCATCAACTGGAATCGGATATCGTAACCATTGACTACCGTGTACGCGGTTTTACCCGCGACATCAACGGCATTAAGCATTTCATCGACCATAAGATCAACTCAATCCAGAACTTCATGTCTGACGACATGAAATCGCTCTATCATCTGATGGATGTTAATGTTTACCAGGAAAATATTTTTCACACCAAAATGTTGCTGAAGGATTTCGACCTGAAGCACTACCTGTTTAACGTCAGCCCTGAAGAGCTGAGCGCCGAAGAGCGAAAACGTATCACGGACTTGCTATACCGTGAGATGCAGGAAATCTATTACGGCAGAAACATCGCAACCGTATGATCATCCGCCTGAGGGCATATGCCCTCAGGTTCCGGCAAATCCTCGCCCGTTATTCCTGACAAGGTAAGTACGCGTCACCGCGCAAAGGCAAAGCGCCGTATTTGCGCTTTAAAAACGAAGAAGCCCTGAATCAGACGATTCAGGGCTTCGGAATGATTGGCGGTGCGGACGGGACTCGAACCCGCGACCCCCGGCGTGACAGGCCGGTATTCTAACCGACTGAACTACCGCACCGCGCTATGCTCAGTGAGCGAGGTGAATACTACGGTCCGACACCTATTGCGTCAACGGTTTTTATCACTAACCGCTTCTGTTCGCTTACATTTTCAGCGCAATGATGTCTTTATGATCAAGACACCATGTCTTAGTTGCGCCACAGGCAACTGCCGCCTTTCTTCATAATTAAATCCAGCCGTTGCTCATGTGCCACCAACTCGTCATCACTGGCGTACAACACTGTCAACGCTGATGCAGGGCGTGAAATACGCTGTATGGTTTCGGCTTGCACTGTCTGCTGCTGACTCTCTCCTTCCATCGAAAAAGCCAGTGACGTTTGGCCGCCGGTCATCGACAGATAGACTTCAGCCAGAATCTCGGCATCCAGTAACGCGCCGTGCAGTGTACGCTTACTGTTATCTATCTGGTAACGGTCGCACAATGCGTCCAGGTTATTACGCTTGCCGGGGAATAACCGGCGAGCCATCAGCAGGCTGTCGGTGATAGTACAGAAGGTTTCCGTTTTGGGGATGTCTCGTCCCAGCAACCGGAACTCATAGTCCATAAAGCCGATATCAAACGACGCGTTATGGATCACCAGCTCCGCACCGCGGATAAAATCAATAAAATCATCGGCAACCTCAGCGTAAGTCGGCTTATCAGCCAGAAACTCATCGCTAATGCCATGAACATTATAGGCTTCCGGGTCTATCAGACGGTCCGGCCTAAGATAAACATGGAAATGACGCCCGGTCAGGCGACGATTCACCACCTCAACCGCACCAATCTCAATAATCTTGTGCCCTTCATAGTGAACCCCCAGCTTATTCATACCGGTGGTTTCCGTATCAAGAACGATTTGTCGTGTAATTGCAGTGCTCATCGGTTTCGTTTATGTCAGACTTATGCTTTTGACCATGAATAAGAGTCTACCAGAGATGCTAAAACAGGTTGAGATTTTCACCGACGGCTCCTGTCTCGGCAATCCTGGCCCGGGTGGCTACGGGGCGCTTTTGCGCTATAAGCAGCACGAGAAAACACTGAGCGCAGGCTACCGGCTAACCACTAACAACCGGATGGAACTGATGGCGGCGATCGTCGCACTAGAAAGCCTGACCTCGCCTTGTGAGGTGACGCTCAGTACCGATAGTCAATATGTCCGCCAGGGGATTACCAGTTGGATCCACAACTGGAAAAAACGCAGCTGGAAAACCGCAGAGAAAAAACCCGTGAAGAACATCGACCTGTGGCAGCGGTTAGATGTTGCGATTCAACGCCATACCCTGCATTGGATGTGGGTCAAAGGCCACGCCGGTCATCCAGAAAACGAACGCTGCGATGAACTCGCCCGGCAAGCCGCTAATACACCAACCCTTGATGACACCGGCTATCAGCCGGAATAATCTGCACTATCACTCGCC
Organism: Dickeya zeae NCPPB 2538; assembly: GCF_000406165.1. Lineage (NCBI taxonomy): Bacteria > Pseudomonadati > Pseudomonadota > Gammaproteobacteria > Enterobacterales > Pectobacteriaceae > Dickeya > Dickeya zeae. The sequence continues at coordinate 3,359,435 of NZ_CM001977.1, forward strand.
TGTCAGATGATTAGTCATGCCGATACCGATAGCTTTTCGTCGCCCCTACCGGGCGATGCATCGGTGATTTTCTTAACAAGCTTTTGCTCGGTGTCATGGTCAGTGGGATGGTGCGTTTGCGTGCAACGATCAGATTCAGGCACCCCAATAGCGGCAACGTATTGTTCCATTTGCCCTGCTCTGGCTCACGCCACGGCAGCACCTGCAAACTATTATGATGCACAATTTCGTAATTCAGCAGACTCAGCCAGTCCATCACCCGCATTTGACTGAACATACGGCTACAATAGGGCTGGCGTCGGCGCATTCCCGGAACCAGACGCCCCAGCCCCACCAGACTAACCGGGTTGAAACCACTCACGATGACCCACCCATCATTAATCAAAATCCGGTCCACCTCACGCACAATGCGGTGAGGATCGGCAGAGTACGCCAGGACATGGGTCAGTAGACAGGCATCCACGGATTTCTCTATAAATGGAAGTTGGTAGGGATCAGCCATAACATGCGCCTGCTGATCGCGACTGACATTGACCTGATGTGGGATAGTGCACGTCTGGCTGTCAATCGCGATGCTCAATCCACCAATCTTCAGCAGATGGAATCCGAATATTCGGCTCCACCAAGGGGCTAGCGCAGTATTCAGGGTGTGGAGATAGTTCTCTCCCCAGGGAATGGCTTCCCAACTATCCGGTGCCACGATTTTCTGGGATGTTTGTGCTGGCTTCATGTTTTAGAATCGTCCACAAGCTAACCATCAACAACGAGGATGCAAGCATGAATCTTATCAGTGTACCGGCTTTCAAGGATAACTACATTTGGCTGCTGGCTAATGATGAAAACGACTGTGTGATTGTAGACCCGGGAGATGCCGTCCCCGTACTGCAAGCACTGGAACATCACGGGCTATCTCCCGCCGCGATTCTGCTGACCCATCATCACAATGACCATACCGGTGGTGTCGAGCAATTGGCCGCTCATTACCCTGATATACAAATTTACGGCCCACAGGAAACTAAACGCTGTGGCGTGACACACACAGTACAAGAGGGAGATAAGATTACGGTCGCAGGTTCGGAATTTTCTATTTTTTTCGTGCCTGGACACACCGCAGGACATATCGCGTACTATAGCCACCCATATCTGTTCTGTGGCGATACGCTGTTTTCTGCTGGGTGCGGTCGCATTTTTGAAGGTACAGCACAACAAATGTTCGAATCATTGATCAAGTTGGCTGATTTACCCGATGAAACCCAAGTATGTTGTGCGCATGAGTACACATTGTCCAATCTGGCGTTTGCTCACCATGTTTGGCCAGAAGATGTAGATATTTATGATTACCTTGTAAAAATCAGGCAATTACGTGAAAAGGGAGAATCATCCCTCCCCTCTACACTGGGCCGGGAACGAAGAATAAATATTTTTTTACGCTATCATGACATTGATTTAAAAAGAAAATTGTCCATTAACTCGGACACCCAGGGTGATTGGCAGATTTTTGCGCATTTACGTGCATTGAAAGACCAATTCTGACGGTTTTTGTTGTACTGAATTGCCAATCAAAGTATCATTGTCTGTCTTTTAAGCAACTATTGACACAGATATGAAGACTAAAGCGATATTCATCGCCTCAGTCGTGTTGACAGGTTGCCAGGTGCCACCCAATGACACCTCTCAACCCAGACAGCATGCACAGAGTCTGTCTTCGGCAGGTCAAGGTGAAGCAGGAAAGTACACAGATGGTCGAGAGACCGGTACGCGATGGCTGGATGATGAAAGCATCGCGCAGCAAGACCTGTGGAACTTCATTGGCGACGAGCTGAAGATGGAGGTTCCGGAAAATACCCGGATCCGCGAGCAAAAACAGCGTTACTTAAAAAATAAGAGCTATCTCCACGATGTAACATTACGGGCAGAGCCGTACATGTACTGGATAGTCGGGCAGATTAAAGAACGTAAGATGCCGATGGAACTGGTACTGCTACCCATAGTGGAGAGCGCTTTTGACCCAAACGCCAGATCATCATCCAACGCCGTAGGGCTTTGGCAGATTGTTCCTGGTACAGGGCGTAATTATGGGTTGAAACACACCCAGTGGTACGATGGACGTCGTGATGTTGTTGCATCTACGACTGCTGCGCTGGATATGATGCAGCGCCTGAACCGTATGTTTGACGGCGATTGGTTATTGACCGTAGCCGCCTATAACGCAGGTGAAGGGCGAATCATGCAAGCGGTGAAAGCGAATAAAGCGAAAGGTCGTCCAACAAATTACTGGGCGCTGGCGTTGCCGTATGAAACGTCGACCTATGTGCCCAAAATGTTGGCGCTAAGCGATATTCTCAAGCACAGCAGAAAGTACGGAGTTGAACTGCCGAAGCCTAATGAAAATCGTGCGCTGGCACGCGTTGACTTAGGCCAGCAGATGGAGTTGACGCAAGCTGCCGAGCTGGCAGGATTGTCTGTCACTAAGCTAAAGAGTTACAACACGGGCTACACACGTGATGTTACCGCACCTAACGGTCCACATTACATTATGGTACCCAAGTCCCATGTGGGACAGTTGAAAGGCTCATTGGCAGATGGTGATATTGCTGCAATCCAGCCAACCAAAACTGCGCAGCCGACCGTGGCGACTCGCTCTGCCGGATATAAAGTTCGTTCAGGTGATACTCTATCGAGTATCGCTAAACGAATGAATGTCCGTACGCAGGACCTGCAAAACTGGAACCACCTCAAGGGCAGTGCTCTAAAAGTGGGTCAGACATTGCAGGTTGCTAAGGCAACCACACCCGTGACGGCAGGTGTAGTAGCAAGCAATAAGTCGAACTCGATCATTTATCAGGTTCGTAAAGGTGATTCGCTGGCAAGCATTGCCAAACGCCACGGCGTTAACATTGCTGATGTGATGCGCTGGAATACGGTTATTAAAGATGCCAACCTTCAGCCAGGTGATCGGTTGACACTTTACGTTACCAGAAGACAATCGCCCGACTCCTGATAAAAAA
>NZ_CM001977.1:3362542-3363698 GCF_000406165.1 Dickeya zeae NCPPB 2538
TTTTTATTGGTAGCGATATAGCAGATCTCACGCAATACCGAACTCCACCAGTAAAGGGTTGTGATCAGAAGCATCTGTAACCAGTACCGACGAATCAGTTACCGCCAGTTCCCGATAAAAAACGAAATCCAATGGTCGGCCAAACGCTCTGCGACGCTGATCATTGGAAAACGACACTTCACAAAGCCCCATTCTATGTGCAAACCGATACAGTGCACTCACCCTAGGCTGACTCCATGCATTAAAGTCTCCAGCCATGATCACGGGCCCAGAGTGACGCTTCAACTGCTCCCCAATGGTCTCAAGCTGATTGGTATAGGCCTCCACTCCCAAGCTGAAATTGACAGCATGGATATTAATGACCATTAACAATCGCGCATCACTCAACGAATACACAGTGATCAACGCTGATTTAGCCAGGCGAATTAACGGTTCTCGTTCACGTAGAGGAAAGCAATACATAGGCTGAGCAGAAGATAACGTCATTACGCCTGAAGGATGGGTAGGAAGCACAAAAGCGGGTACCTGTTCGGCAGAAAGATAGTGTGTTGTAGCAAAACGAATCAGCTCGGGGGAGGATTGCGCTTCCTGCAATAGCATGAGCTGCGTGCGTTCACCAAAATGTTTCAGGACGGACAACCAATTCGTACGCTGCTGTTTAAAAATATTCCATACCATTATCCGTAGAGGATCCTCCGTTACCATCAGAGGTCCTGAGGATGCCGGCTGCTGTTTTAAATAATGCATTGCCGAAGGCTGAAAGATACGCTCCACCGGTTGCCCGGCGACATATCTCATCGCATAGGTTTTCTTGTGCACTTTATTCCTGCTATACCCGTGTACTGTTAATCGTTATAGGGTTTTTACCTTCACGTTTCAATGGGTATAAGCCGTCAGATGAGAAATTCGACACAGTAAGCCATGATGATAGGAAAGGAAGGAATGATGCTCTCTTTGCCGAAGGGATAGATTTATAAAAGCAAAAAGCCCCGAGCTTATGCTCGGGGCTTCTATAAGTTGGCGGTGCGGACGGGACTCGAACCCGCGACCCCCGGCGTGACAGGCCGGTATTCTAACCGACTGAACTACCGCACCACCGATTTTGTATGTTATCAGAGGAGTCAATCCGATAACCGGTGTCTTGTTTACACCACAA
>NZ_CM001977.1:3363798-3384411 GCF_000406165.1 Dickeya zeae NCPPB 2538
CCTCATGAAGTGTCAACGATTATTTTCGTTTTCGCTTCCTGACACCGCGCCGCGTTGCCGCTGTTGCCGTGTCAGTGGAGGCGCATTATAGGGAGTTATTCCGGCCTGACAAGCGTAATTTTCACAAAAAAACGCAACAGCTCACCTTTTAACCGAAAACGCCATCAAGTGAATATTTATTAAACAAATTGATGATAAAAAAACCCGAATCACAGCATTAAACTGGTATTCGGGTTTTAAAGGCACATATCTTCTATTCGTCACCAACGATTACTCGTGACCACTTATCGCTTCCGTGATCAACTATTGTCGTGCAACGATAGTGTCGTTTTCCACATCCAACGTCACCGCTTTTCCGGGTACCAAAGCCCCAGACAGTATTTGCTGTGCCAACGGATTTTCAATCATCTGCTGAATAGCCCTTTTCAGCGGACGAGCACCGTAGACTGGGTCAAACCCTGACTGACCAAGTAATTCCAGCGCAGCATCAGAGATAGACACGGTATAACCCCGCTCTTCCATGCGTTTATAAAGACGCTGCAATTGGATCTGAGCAATAGACGTAATATGGGCTTGTCCCAATGGGTGGAACACCACGACCTCATCAATACGGTTGATGAACTCAGGGCGGAAATGATGGCTGACAACGCCTAACACCATGTCACGCATCTGAGCATAATTCATTTCGCCGAATCGTTCCTGAATGAGGTCTGACCCAAGGTTAGACGTCATGATCACTACCGTATTGCGGAAATCTACCGTGCGGCCTTGCCCGTCGGTCAGGCGCCCATCATCCAACACCTGAAGCAGAATGTTAAACACATCAGGATGCGCTTTTTCCACTTCATCCAGCAAGATAACTGAATAAGGCCGACGGCGTACCGCTTCGGTCAGATATCCGCCCTCTTCATAGCCAACATATCCTGGAGGAGCACCGACCAACCGAGAAACCGAATGCTTTTCCATAAACTCGGACATATCAATACGCACCATCGCGTCATCACTATCGAACAAGAATGACGCCAGTGTTTTGCATAACTCGGTTTTACCCACACCGGTCGGGCCGAGAAATAAAAATGAACCAATAGGACGATTGGGATCCGACAACCCGGCACGGCTACGACGAATCGAGTTAGCGACGGCCTCTACCGCTTCATTCTGTCCAATGACCCGCTGGTGTAGCTCTTGCTCCATACGCAGCAGTTTTTCCCGTTCACTTTCCAGCATCCGTGAAACTGGAATCCCGGTCCAGCGGGCCAGTACCTCGGCAATCTCGGCATCGGTTACGCGATTGCGCAGCAGATGCATGGTTTTACCTTCAACCTGCGTGGCTGCCGCCAGCTGTTTTTCCAGTTCAGGGATTTTGCCATACTGCAGTTCGGACATTCTCCCTAAATCCCCCTGGCGTCTTGCCTGCTCCAAAGAGATTTTGGCCTGTTCCAGCGCTGCTTTAATATTTTGCGTGCCAGTTAACGACGCTTTTTCCGCTTTCCACTCTTCTTCCAGTTTCGAGTATTCGCGCTCTTTCTGCTCAAGTTCGCTATTGAGGATCTCCAGACGTTTCAGACTAGCTTCATCCGACTCTTTCTTTAAAGCCTGTTGTTCCAGTTTTAACTGAATAATCCGGCGATCAAGGCGGTCCAACGGTTCTGGTTTCGAGTCAATCTGCATACGAATACTGGAGGCGGCCTCATCAATCAAGTCGATAGCCTTATCCGGTAATTTTCGGTCTGAAATATACCGATGCGACAACATAGCCGCTGCGACAATCGCAGGGTCGGTGATTTGCACGTGGTGGTGCAACTCATACCGCTCTTTCAGACCACGCAGAATCGCGATAGTGTCTTCAACAGTCGGTTCCGCGACAAACACCTTCTGGAAACGACGTTCGAGCGCAGCATCTTTTTCAATAAACTGACGGTACTCGTCCAGTGTGGTGGCCCCTACACAGTGCAGCTCACCACGCGCTAACGCTGGCTTTAGCATGTTACCGGCATCCATCGCACCATCAGCCTTGCCAGCACCGACCATGGTGTGCAACTCGTCGATGAATAGAATGACACTACCTTCCTGTTTAGACAGGTCATTCAGTACACCTTTCAGGCGTTCTTCAAACTCACCACGGTATTTGGCCCCGGCAACCAGTGCGCCCATGTCAAGTGACAGCACACGTTTATTCTTCAAACCTTCGGGGACTTCACCATTGACGATACGCTGCGCCAGTCCTTCGACAATCGCTGTTTTACCGACGCCAGGTTCACCAATTAAAACCGGGTTGTTCTTGGTTCTACGCTGTAATACCTGGATGGTCCGGCGAATTTCCTCATCGCGGCCAATCACCGGATCCAGTTTGCCCTGCTCGGCTCTCTCGGTAAGGTCGATCGTGAATTTCTTCAGTGCCTGGCGTTGATCTTCAGCACTCTGGTCGTTGACTTGCTGCCCACCACGAACCTGCTCGATTGCGTGAGTCACGTTCTGTTGTGTGGCTCCAGCGTTCTTTAGCAGATCGCCAAGTGTCCCGCGCGATTCAAATACCGCCAGCACAAATAATTCTGAAGAAATGAAAGTGTCGCCCTTTTTCTGCGCCAGCTTGTCGCAGATATTGAGCGTCCGTACCAGCTCGCTGGACGGTTGAACATCGCCACCGGTGCCTTCCACCTGTGGTAAACGGCTGATTGCCTGCTCGATTTCATTTTTAAGGCGATTGACGTTCGCACCGGCGGCCGTCAGCAACGGGCCGACAGTCCCCCCTTCCTGATTAAGAAGGGCGCTCATCAAATGCAATGGTTCAATGAATTGATGGTCTCGTCCAAGGGCGAGAGATTGGGCATCAGCGAGGGCAAGCTGGAATTTGTTGGTAAGACGATCCAGACGCATAACTCCTCCCATACATACTGGTCAAAATTGCTACTGGAGATTAAATGAGGTCATTCCTCAAAAATTCAAGATTATTTTGCCAGTAATAATAGAAGGAAAAACGTTAATCCTCCGGATCGTCTTAATTCAATAGGTTATATCAGCCAAATCAAAGTTGCCATACGTCCGGTCATACCATCGCGTCGATAGGAGAAAAATCTACCCGAATCGCTGACCGTACAGTACTCGCCACCGAACACCTGGGTGACGCCAGCAGCCGCCAAACGCAAACGGGCCAGCTGATAAATATCGGCAAGAAATTTACCATTGCGGGGAACAAAAGCGCAATCGGCGGTGGGGTCAACTTGCAGAAAAGCCTCACGAACCTCCCCCCCGACTTCAAATTGCTGCGGGCCGATAGCCGGCCCCATCCACGCCAGAATATCTGCTGGGCGAGCACGAAAATGGCGCAGCGTCTCTTCGAGTACACCGGCCTGCAACCCCCGCCAGCCTGCATGTGCCGCCGCAACCTCGTCACCATCAGCGGAGCAGAATAGAACCGGCAAACAGTCTGCCGTCATGACAGCACATACCCGGTCCTGACGGGTGGTATAAGCGGCATCCCCTGTCAGCGAATCAGATGACACCTGATCAAGATTAATAACTTGAGTACCATGCACCTGCTGTAGCCAATGTGGCATGACAGGCAATCCGGCGGTGGCGAGCAGACGCTGTCGGTTGTCCTGAACGTGCAGCGGAGAATCTCCCACATGATTACCCAGATTGAGTGAATCATAGGGAGCATTACTGACCCCGCCTAGACGCGTAGTACTGCAGGCCCGCACCCGTGCCGGAGCGGGCCAGTCCGGTATTAACATCATGCTGTCAAACGACATGCCATCACCAGTCAAGTTGATCTTTGAATGCTTCGGTATCCGCTTTCAGGGCGGCGATCAGGTCTACCATATCCTGCGGCAAAGGCGCATGCCACTCCATCTGAATGCCGCTGATAGGATGATAAAGCCGCAACATGGTGGCATGCAGCGCCTGACGATCAAAATTGCGCAGCGTCTCGATAAATTCATCGGACGCCCCTTTAGGCAGACGCGGACGACCGCCATACAACGGGTCTCCTACCAAGGGGTGATTGATGTGCGCCATGTGAACACGAATCTGGTGGGTTCTTCCCGTTTCCAACCGCAACCGCAAGCGGGTATGCGCACGGAAATGTTCCATAATACGATAGTGCGTGACAGCGGGTTTCCCCATCGGATGCACTGCCATATGGGTGCGCTTGGTCGAATGGCGCGCGATTGGCTCATCTACTGTGCCGCCTGCCGTCATCGTACCGATGGCTACTGCTTCGTATTCACGGGTAATTTCACGCGCCTGCAGCGATTCGACCAATCTGGTTTGTGCGGGCACCGTCTTCGCGACTACCATCAGTCCGGTGGTATCTTTATCTAAGCGGTGGACAATACCAGCACGCGGCACATCCGCAATCTCTGGATAGTGGTGTAACAACGCATTCAGCACCGTACCATCCGGGTTGCCGGCACCGGGGTGTACGACCAGATCACGAGGTTTATTAATCACCAGGATATCGTCGTCTTCGTACACAATATCCAGCGAAATCGGCTGGGCTTCCCAACGCGCTTCTTCTTCAATAAGGGCATCAATGGCAACGGACTCTCCACCAAGCACTTTCTCTTTTGGTCTGTCGACCATATTGCCGTTAATCTGTACCCGCTGTTCCAAAATCCATGTTTTTATGCGAGAACGCGAATAATCAGGGAACAATTCGGCCAAAGCCTGATCTAAACGTTGTCCAAGTTGAGATTCGGCCACCGTCGCGGTGAGTTGTACTTGTTGGGACATAGTATGCTGCTTCTTATTAACGTTGGGTTTTAACGGCGATGCCGTTTAAAATAATGTACCATTGTAGCTGGTCTTAATCGGGAGCTTAACGGACAGTTTCCCGGAAAAACACTCTGAGGATAATCAAATCGTCATGACGCGTATGAAATACCTGGTGGCTGCTGCCACGTTGAGCCTGACGCTGGCTGGTTGCTCCAATTCCAAAGATGCGGTTCCCGACCGTCCACCTTCAGAACTGTATGCCACCGCCCAGGAAAAACTGCAGGACGGCAACTTTAAAGCAGCCATCACGCAGTTGGAAGCGTTGGATAACCGTTATCCATTCGGCCCTTACTCCCAGCAGGTCCAGCTAGACCTGATTTACGCCTATTACAAATCCGCCGAGTTGCCGTTGGCTCAGGCGTCGATTGATCGTTTCATTCGCCTTAACCCAACACATCCAAACGTGGACTACGTCCTCTACATGCGTGGGCTGACCAACATGGCGCAGGATGACAGCGCGCTGCAAGGTTTCTTTGGCGTCGATCGTTCAGACCGTGATCCTCAGTATGCCCGTGCGGCATTTAAGGCGTTCAATCAGTTACTCCAGGGCTATCCGAACAGCCAGTACGCAACAGACACCAGTAAACGCCTGGCATTCCTGAAAGAACGTTTGGCCAAGTATGAACTCTCTGTCGCACAGTATTACACGAAACGCGGCGCTTATGTTGCGGTGGTTAACCGTGTAGAGCAAATGCTGAAGGACTATCCAGACACGCAGGCAACACGCACAGCATTACCTCTGATGGAAAATGCCTATCGGGAATTGCGACTGACTGCAGAAGCCGACAAGGTGGCCCGGATTATTGCCGCCAACCCTGCCTGAAGAAACACCTGAATCTGCATTATCACGGCAACTTAGGTTGCCGTTTTTTTACCGTCGTATCGACGAATTTCGCCAGTTTACCTGCAAAAATCACTCAATACATCCAATAGATAATGGCACACGCCTGATGAAGCGACAAGCCCGCCGCACCGATTCCCCAAAGCCGCTCACAAATCAATTCATATGACGGAAAAGTGACCAAAAAAAGTGATCAAAATCACCCACTTTGTATCGTCTAGGGGTATGCTGAAATCACCAAGACGGAAAAGGCAGAGAGGTAAGTTTTTATGACTATCAACATTACCAGCAAACAGATGGATATTACCCCCGCAATACGTCAGCATGTCGAAGACCGTCTCACCAAACTGGATAAGTGGCAGGCCCAGTTGATCAATCCGCACATAATCCTGTCCAAAGAACCTCAGGGTTTTGTGGCTGATGCGACCATTAGCACGCCAAATGGCCCACTGGTGGCCAGCGCCAAACATGAAGATATGTATGCTGCTATCAATGAACTGATCGCCAAACTGGAGCGGCAGCTAAACAAAGTCCAGCATAAAGGCGAAGCTCGCCGGGCAGACGCTGGCATCAAAGATGTAAACTTACAGGCTTCGGCGGAATAACAGGAACGGATGGAGAAACTACCGTATCCTTATGTTGAGTGACAGATTCTCTCCGTTGTCTGAAACGCGCCGTAAGGCGCGTTTTTTATGCAGGCAGCGTCGATACTGCTGAACGGCACGCGGCATTGTTCATCGCTCCTCGTGATTTTGTGTTGACAGGATGAAAAGGCAACAGTTACCTTAAACGGCATTCCCTATAAGGATATAGTCACATGACGCCAAAACTGTTTTTCTTCGTATTCTTCTTTACTCTCCCCAACGCGGGGGCCGATTTGTCGTGTGAGTAAGAATACGAAGACGAACAAAAAAAGCCTCCTCACCCAGGAGGCTTTTTTATTGGACAGCAAACAGGTACACACCATGACCGATAATCCATTACTGGCGCTGCGCGAACGTATTACCGCGCTGGATACACAACTACTCGACCTGTTAGCGCAACGGCGAGAACTCGCGCTCGACGTGGCTAGAGCCAAACAGCATTCTCATCGCCCCATTCGCGACAAAGAGCGTGAGCGGGATTTACTGTCCCGGTTGGTTGAAGAGGGGAAAAAACGGCAGCTCGACGGCCATTATATTACCCGTCTGTTCCAGTTGATTATCGAGGACTCCGTTCTGACGCAACAGGCGCTGCTGCAACAGCACCTGAACGCAGGCGAATCTCACTCTGCCCGCATCGCTTTTCTCGGCCCCAAAGGTTCCTATTCCCATTTAGCTGCACGCCAGTATGCGGCACGCCATTTTGACCAGATTGTTGAATGCGGTTGCCAACGTTTTCAGGACATCGTCAGCCTGGTGGAAACCGGGCAGGCAGATTACGCCGTGCTGCCGATAGAGAACACCAGCTCCGGTTCAATCAACGATGTTTACGACCTGTTGCAACATACCGGGTTATCCATCGTCGGCGAACTGAGCACTCCCATTGACCATTGTGTGTTGGTGGCAGTAGATACACAGTTGGATCAAATCCAGACCGTTTACAGCCACCCACAACCGTTCCAACAGTGCAGTAATTTTATCAACCGGTTTCCGCACTGGAAAATCGAGTATTGTGAAAGTACGGCGGCTGCCATGGCAAAAGTCGCTGAGCTCAATTCCCCACACGCTGCGGCTCTCGGCAGCGAAGCTGGTGGAATGCTTTATCAATTGCAGGTGTTAGAGCATAACCTGGCTAATCAGGTGCAAAACATCACCCGATTCATCGTTCTGGCGCGCAAACCGATTGAGGTCACCGAGCAGGTTCCCGCTAAAACGACCTTGATCATGGCGACGGGACAGCAATCCGGTGCACTGGTGGAAGCCCTGTTGGTGCTACGTGAACATGGTATTGTGATGACAAAACTCGAGTCACGCCCCATAAATGGCAACCCGTGGGAAGAGATGTTCTATATTGATGTGCAGGCGAATCTGCGTAACGACACAACCCGTAAGGCCCTACAGGGACTGGCGGCGATTACGCGTTCACTCAAGGTTCTGGGCTGCTATCCCAGTGAAAATGTGGTGCCAGTAGAGCCGTCATAACCGGCAGATACCAGGCATGCACTGCGATTTTATCAGCAAAAAAGCCACCATCTCAGGATGGTGGCTTTTTATGAAGACCTACTACTGACTACTGGCGAATATCGTTCGCCTGGCGCAACAGCGTGCGACTTTCCGCCATGAACCGCCGGGAATAATCGCCGAACCAATGTTCAACCTTCTCAAAACTGCGAACAAATGCCTCTTTGTCCCCCGCTTCCAGCAACGAAATCGCTTCACCAAAACGCTGGTAGTAGCGTTTGATCAACGCAAGATTATTGCCCGAAGACATGATGATGTCGGCATAGAGTTGCGGGTCTTGTGCAAACAAGCGCCCCACCATCGCCAGTTCAAGGCGATATATTGGCGAAGAGAGCGCCAACAATTGTTCCAGTTGCACATTTTCTTCTGCCAGATGAAGCCCATAGGCAAAGGTCGCGAAATGGCGCAACGCCTGAATGAACGCCATATTCTGGTCATGCTCCACCGCACTGGTGCGATGTAACCGGGCTCCCCATACCTGGATTTGCTCCAGCAACCATTGATAGGCTTCAGGTTGACGCCCATCGCAATACACCACAACCTGTTTAGCCAGGCTACCTGTATCTGGGCCGAACATGGGGTGCAATCCCAGAACCGGACCATGATGTGCCGCCAACATCGCCTGCAGAGGCCCATTTTTAACCGAAGCCAGATCAACCAGAATACAGTCATCAGGTAGTCGGGGAAGACGTGCAATAACCTGTTCAGTCACATGGATCGGAACACTCACAATAACCATGCCAGCATCGGCCAGCAGGGCTTGCGCCTGTGGCCAATCTTCTTGCTCCAGAATACGAACCTGATAGCCAGACAGCGTCAGCATTCTGTCAAACAGACGCCCCATCTGCCCACGCCCCCCAACGATCACAATCGGTCGCAGCGACGGAGAAAGTGTTTTAAATCCTTTGTCATTCTCACTGGCATAGGACTCTCGCATCACCCGACGCAGCACATCCTCGATCAAATCAGGAGGAACACCTAACGCTTCGGCTTCTTTACGTCGTGAACTCAGCATTGCTGCTTCCCGATCAGGCGCATAAATTGGCAAACCATAACGACTTTTCACCTCGCCGACTTCCGCCACCAGGCGCAACCGGCGCGATAACAACGCCAATAATGCTTTATCTACCTCATCTATCTGATCACGCAATGCGGTCAGTTCAGCGACCATCTTGTTCTTCTCCTTACTGATTGGCGCTTATCGCACCCAGTTCCTTATGAACCGAGCGCAACAATGTTTCTGTGCTTTCCCAACTGATGCAGGCATCAGTCACCGACACACCATAGCGCATGTTCGCTCGCGGTTGCTCAGATGACTGATTACCTTCGTGGATGTGGCTTTCCAACATCAACCCGATGATAGAACGGTTGCCTGATTTGAGCTGTTCAATCACGGATTCCACCACCAGCGGCTGCCGACGGTAATCCTTGTTAGAGTTACCGTGGCTACAATCTATCATCAGCGCCGGATTCAGTCCCGCATCACGCATCTGTTTTTCACATTCAGCGACGTCTTCTGCGCTGTAATTCGGCGTTTTACCACCACGCAGGATTACGTGCCCATCTGGGTTACCTTGTGTTTGCAGCAGGCACACCTGTCCACTCTGGTTGATACCCACAAAACGGTGTGGCATTGAAGCGGCTTTCATCGCATTGATAGCCGTCCCCAAACTACCGTCTGTACCGTTCTTGAACCCGACAGGCATAGACAGACCGGACGCCATTTCGCGATGCGTTTGGGATTCGGTAGTTCTGGCGCCGATCGCCGACCAACTAAACAGATCACCCAGGTATTGCGGGCTATTGGGATCCAATGCTTCGGTCGCCAACGGCAACCCCATATTGACCAGTTTCAGCAACAGGTCACGGGCGATATGTAACCCCGCTTCCATATCAAAGGAACCATCCATGTAAGGATCATTGATAAGCCCCTTCCAACCAACGGTAGTACGAGGTTTTTCAAAATAGACACGCATCACGATATACAACCGATCGCTCAATTCGGCTGATAAAGACTGCAGACGACGGGCATATTCCAATGCGGCATCCGTATCATGAATAGAACAGGGACCACACACCACCAGCAGACGCTTATCATTACCATGAATAATGTCAGCGATGGTTTTACGCGCTTGCGCTATCGCCAGCTGTTCCGGCTCGTTAAGCGGGAATTTGGCTTTCAGTTCGTCAGGCGTGATGAGAATCTGTTCGGCGCTGATATGGATATTATTGAGCGTGTCTTTTTGCATGATGGTGATCCTGTTTATTCCTTTGGTATGAAGGGAGCGGTCGTCATTATCAGTAACAGGTTCACACCTTAGCACACACCCCGTAAACACCACAAGCCAAAAGTGTAAAGTTAAAGTTACTAGCAAAAAATCATACGTGCATCACAAAGCAGGTAATACGGGTTAACAGAAATAGGTTGTCACCAAAGCCAATTAAGAAAGAAGGAACGTACCTACACTATTCTTTTTTTACAAAACCCCGCCAAGCCCACCATGGAAACCAAACAATATGAATAAATTAAAAGAAAAATACGCTATCTCCACTAGCAATGATGAATGAGCGTGTTCGGTTTACTGGACATCTTGTCGAAGATTATTGGTTGAAGATGGCCGACATACACAAAACAAAGATGTAAAAAATTCTATACACACTGGATTATTTACGCCATCAACAACCCCTACTCGCTTTTAGCATCATGGCTTAAAGGGGGCCCAGGTGTTCAATCTGGCAGCAAAAAGCCGCGACAAGGGCTGAGAATAGCCGTTCTCTATCGGAAATCATTAAAGGAAAAACAGGGAATTGCGTAATATTAGGGGTATTCATCTATCCAGCAGTAAACAGTACGGGTTCAATCATGAGAAACGGTATGGTACTAGCAGTGTTGTTGCTTCTTGCCGGCTGTCAGCCTCCTCCATCAACGTCACCAACTAAAAACGGGCATGGCTTCTGGTACGAGGCTGGGTATAGCGACGCAAGCAGTGGACTGATCGTCAAGGATAACGAAACACTGTCAGAATGGTTTGGTAACCCAGATGTTGATCGTCATGCTTATCTGGATGGATATCAGGCCGGTCAAAACACCTGGTGCAATACCAGTAACGTTGAAGCCTGGGGGCGTGCGGGCAAGCCCTTTCCTGCCAGTTGTGACGGGGCCAATGACGCAGAAACGTTAAAAAAAGTGTGGCAGCATGCAGCAGATAGCCTTCCGCTCGCCGTCGGCTCTGCTGCCCACTAACGCGCGCCCTCGCATAACATCTTGTTATAAAAGGTTATTCTATCGGAATCATAACCCCCTTAGGTTACACCGAGGGGGAACTGGATATACAGCCTGTTTGATGAGCACATCATCAAGCTTTCAGATAAATCGCCTCCCCACAAAAACAAATCATATTTATAATAACACTTGTAAATAATAACAAAACACAATAAAACCTGCATGAAATGGAAGTAAACTCACGTTTACCTTGTCTTGCCATCATTGCTCTGGCTGAACCTCCACCGCATTTATGCACGCAATAAGCTGGCAAACAGGATCTGATGATGAAAAACACGTCGCTATATTCTGCACAAGGGCAACTACTGTCACATCAATTACATACGAAGGATGATGTCGGTGCGACGCTTAATGCAGTCAAAATCAGGCTACAAGAGGCAGGGGATCTTCCCGGTGCTACGGTAGAAGAGCAAATTGCGATCGCCGAAGAGCTGTCGACATTCGATTTGGGTTGTTTCTTACTGGCGCACAGGGGGTTGAATGCCTACTGGACTCACCATCTGGTCACCTACTCATCCGGCAACGTAACGCGTCCTTCTCATAGTGATCTGGAACGATTGATCTATGAACGGTTACCGGCCGTACTCGCTACCCGTGAACGGTTTAGCATTTTCCGCCAGCAGTTGCAGTCACGGCTACATGATGGAATGGTTCTGGCCTCGGTCCCTTGTGGGCTGATGGGTGATTTACTATTGCTGGACTATTCTCACCATCAAAATGTACGGTTAATCGGCGTAGATTTGGATCATCAGGCACTGGAAGCAGCGGATTCGCTAGCGAGACAACAGCATTGTGATAATCACATTACATTGTTGCAAGGTGATGCCTGGTCATTACAACTCCCTGAGCCAGTAGATATTCTCACCAGCAACGGGCTCAACGTGTATGAGCAGGATGATGAACGAGTTACTGATCTTTATCGCGCATTCAATCATGCGCTAAAACCAGGTGGTATACTGATCACCAGTTTTCTGACACCGCCCCCGGTGTTATCGTCAGAATCCCCCTGGAAAGTCACAGAAGAAGAGCAACGCTTACTTCCCTTACAACATTTGCTGTTCTCACGCATTCTGGAAGCAAAGTGGACGGCATTTCGTACCCATCGTCAGACACAACGCCAGTTGGAAAACGCCGGGTTTCACGACATACGCTTTATCGATGACCGCATGTCTATATACCCTACCGTTATTGCCCAGAAAACGAAAAGCGTGGCATAGCACAGATAAAGCACCAAAGAAAAAGGGGTGGCAAATGCCACCCCTTATCGCTTTCGGATGTTGCGAAAGCGGATGCTTAGTTAAGACGCTCTTTGATACGAGCAGACTTACCAGCACGCTCACGCAGGTAGTACAGTTTGGCTTTACGCACAGCACCACGACGTTTAACGGTAATGCTATCCACTACCGGAGAGTGCGTCTGGAATACGCGCTCTACGCCTTCGCCGTTGGAAATCTTGCGAACAGTGAATGCAGAATGCAGACCGCGGTTACGAATTGCGATAACCACGCCCTCGAATGCCTGCAGACGTTTTTTAGAACCTTCAACGACCCATACCTTCACTTCCACGGTGTCACCCGGACGGAATGCAGGTACGTCTTGCTTCATCTGCTCTTGTTCAAGCTGCTTGATAATATTGCTCATAATATGTCTCTTACCCTAGGTAAACTGATATTTGGGTTCGCCCGGCACTGCCGCAACGCCCCCCTAATACTCATTGTTGTTTGGACTGATATTCTCGTTGAAATTCAGTCAACAACGTTGCTTGCTCGTCAGTCAGAGCTAGGCTTTTCAGAAGTTCAGGTCTTCTAAGCCAGGTTCGGCCCAGCGACTGCTTCAAACGCCAGCGGCGTATTTCAGCATGATTGCCCGACAGCAACACCGCCGGTACATCCATACCTTCCAACACTTCAGGACGAGTGTAATGGGGACAATCCAGCAATCCATCGGCGAAAGAATCTTCTTGCGCCGATGCCTCATGACCCAGAACGCCGGGAATAAACCGGGCAACCGAATCAATCAGCGTCATTGCTGGCAGTTCGCCACCACTGAGAACGTAGTCACCGATTGACCATTCTTCGTCAATTTCGGTTTGAATGACTCGCTCATCAATGCCCTCGTACCTTCCACAAACCAGAATCATCTTCTGGTGTGCGGCAAGTTGACTTACGCCTTGCTGATCCAGTTTGCGACCCTGCGGTGACAGATAAATCACCCGGGCCCCTTCGCCTGCCGCTGCTTTCGCTGCATGGATGGCATCCCGTAAAGGTTGAACCATCATCAACATACCGGGGCCGCCGCCATAAGGGCGATCGTCCACAGTACGGTGTCGATCGTAAGTGAAGTCACGAGGACTCCAATACTGTACGCTCAGCAGGCCATTTTTAACTGCCCGGCCAGTGACTCCATAATCAGTAATGGCGCGGAACATCTCAGGAAACAGGCTAATCACCCCAATCCACATAGTACCGTTCCACTCATTGACTGCAGACTCTATAGAGTTCAAAAACCAGGATCCCAGTCTACTTCAATATGATGCGTAGACAGGTCAACATGCTTGATAACCTGTTCAGTCAGAAACGGAATCAACCGTTCCTTGACTCCGTAAGCATCTTTCAGGTTGGCTCTTACTACCAAAACGTCATTAGAACCGGTTTCCATCATATCAATGACTTTTCCCAGTTCGTAGCCACCTACGGTGACAACGTTGCAGCCAATAAGATCCTTCCAGTAATAATCACCCGCATCCAGTTCAGGCAATTGAGCCGAATCCACGACAATCTCACAATTGGTCAGTAAATTCGCCGCCTCCCGATCGTCAATATCTTTAATCTTGATGACCAGGTCCTGATTATGGTGCCGCCAGCTCTCGATCTCGATCGGTTGCCACAGCCCTTTATTCCGGATGAACCAAGGTTGATAATCAAAAATGCTTTCAGCGTCTTCGGTGGATGAAAACACTCTGAGCCAACCTTTAATGCCGTACGTCGACCCCAATTTTCCCAACACAACCGGGTTGACCGGGGCTTTCGGGCTGAGTTGCTTGCTCATTACCACCACCGCAACAGATTATGCTGCTTTTTTCGCGTCTTTGATCAGCGCGGAAACGCGATCAGAAACGGTAGCGCCCTGGCCAACCCAGTGCTCGATACGGTCAAGGTCCAGACGCAGAGCTTCTGCTTTACCGGTAGCGATCGGGTTGAAGAAACCTACGCGCTCAATGAAACGACCGTCGCGCGCATTGCGGCTATCGGTCACAACGACTTGATAGAACGGGCGTTTTTTAGCGCCGCCACGTGCCAAACGAATTGTTACCATAACATCCTCTTTAGTTAATAAAACAGCCGGGCCCCATCGAGGAACGGGGCCCAGTGTCATATAAAAAGCCCGAAGATTTTACTCATTTTGGTGCAAAAAGCAATCTAAACCATGCGTTCGCACCATCGGCTTTATCTGTCGGGGTCATACGATCCGACTCAACGGCCCGGAAAGCCCGGCGGCATCATACCTTTCATGCCACGCATCATCTTGGCCAAACCGCCATTCTTCATCTTTTTCATCATGCGCTGCATATCGTCAAACTGTTTCAGCAGACGGTTAACGTCCTGCACCTGCATGCCGGATCCCATTGCAATGCGACGCTTACGCGAGCCTTTAATGATTTCCGGTTTGGCACGCTCTTGTTGCGTCATGGAGTTGATAATAGCCTCCATCCGCACCAGTACCTTGTCATCCATCTGCGATTTTACATTATCTGGAATCTGCCCCATGCCCGGCAGCTTGCTCATCATGCTGGCCATGCCACCCATGTTGCGCATCTGCTTGAGTTGGTCCAGAAAATCGGTCAGGTCAAAGCCATCGCCTTTTTTCAGTTTCTTGGCCAGCTTTTCCGCCTGAGAGCGATCAACCTTGCTTTCTAACTCTTCGATTAACGAAAGTACGTCGCCCATCCCCAGAATACGGGAGGCGATACGATCGGGGTAAAAAGGCTCCAGTGCGTCGGTCTTCTCGCCCACACCTAAGAACTTGATGGGCTTGCCAGTGATATGACGGATAGAAAGCGCTGCACCACCGCGAGCATCACCATCGATCTTGGTCAAGATCACCCCAGTCAACGGCAACGCTTCATTGAAGGCTTTGGCGGTATTTGCTGCATCCTGCCCTGTCATCGCGTCAACAACGAACAGCGTTTCTACCGGGTTGATCGACGCGTGCACCTGCTTGATTTCGTCCATCATCGCGTCATCGACATGCAGACGACCGGCGGTATCCACTAGCAGTACATCATAGAACTTCAGTTTGGCGTGCTGCAGGGCGCGATTAACGATATCGACGGGTTTTTCATTCGCATCAGAAGGAAAGAAATCAACACCAACGGTCTGTGCCAATGTTTCCAACTGTTTGATAGCTGCCGGGCGATACACGTCCGCCGAGACAACCAGAACTTTCTTTTTCTGCTTTTCACGCAGGAATTTACCCAGTTTACCGACGCTGGTGGTTTTACCCGCCCCTTGCAGGCCGGCCATTAACACGACAGCCGGTGGTTGAGCCGCCAAATTGAGCGCCTGGTTGACTTCGCCCATGGCGGCCACCAGCTCGTTTTGCACAATTTTGACGAACTCTTGACCTGGCGTCAGGCTCTTATTGACCTCATGGCCCACCGCTTGCTCTTTGACACGGTTAATGAAATCACGCACCACTGGCAGCGCCACATCCGCTTCCAGCAAAGCCATACGGACTTCACGCAACGTATCCTTGATATTGTCTTCCGTCAGCCGCCCACGGCCGCTGATATTGCGCAGAGTGCGCGATAGTCGATCGGTTAAATTTTCAAACATATCTCATGCTCAATGTGAAACTGGCCGCTACCGCGACGCGAATGGCGATAAGTATAACACGAAAGCCAGACCAATCTGCGTGCAACGGCACGGATAACTGGTTGGTGGCGGTGTCGACTACGGCTATACTGACCTTTCATTTTACTTAGTTGATAGCGAATAACCCATTGCTATGTCTGTCTTCGCCATTGTAGCTTTAGCGACCTATTTCCTCAGCCTGGGATTGATTATTCCGAGCCTGGTGCGGAAAAACGGAGCCTACCGCCGTCTGGCCGTCGTCTCCGCCACGATCGCCCTGATCTGCCATGCAGTGGCCTTGTATCAGCGTATTTTCAACGTACAGGTTGGGCAAAACCTGAGCCTGCTCAATATGGGCTCACTCATAAGCCTGATTATCTGCACCGTGATGACTATCGTAGCGTCACGTAATCGCGGCTGGTTTTTGTTACCCATCGTCTACACCTTTGCCTTCATCAATCTGGCCTTTGCCAGTTTCATGCCAGGTGAATTTATTACCCATCTCGAAGCACAACCAGGCCTGATGGTACATATCGGCCTGGCACTATTTGCGTATGCCACGCTGATGATTGCCGCGTTGTATGCATTACAACTGGCACTGCTGGACTATATGCTGAAAACCAAGAGGCTAGGATTTACCGCTGATATGCCACCGTTGTTGGGTATCGAGCGAAAAATGTTCCACATTACCCAGATCGGCGTCATTCTGTTAACGCTCACGTTGTGTACCGGGCTTATCTACATGAATGATCTGCTCAGCAATAAAGAGAACTTGCATAAAGCACTGTTCTCCTTGCTGGCATGGTTTGTCTATATTCTGCTACTTTGGGGTCACTACCACGAAGGTTGGCGCGGACGCCGGGTTGTGTGGTTCAATCTTATTGGCGCATTACTCCTGACACTTTCCTACTTTGGCAGCCGGGTCATCCAGAACTTTCTGGCGCACTGACGCTCGTGACCTGCCGAAAACGGTAGGCGTAATGAGGCATAAAAAAAGAGAGCAATGCTCTCTTTTTTTTACAACGCGAGTTTTTACAACGCGAAGGATTCACATCGTTCAGATATGCAACTCGGCCAGCTTGTCTTTCGGCAGCGCCAGATCATCGTTCTTATTGACGAGAACCCCCTGATCCAAAATATGGCGCGCAATATCCTGCGCCTCGGTCAGAGAATGCATCTCATAGGTACCGCATTGGTATTCGTTCAACTCAGGGATCTTACGTTGATCCGTAACCGTGAGCACATCCGCCATCGCCGCTTTCCAGGCGTCAGCCACACGCTGCTCTTGCGGCGTACCAATCAGGCTCATGTAGAAACCGGTGCGACATCCCATTGGAGAGATATCGATAATTTCCACGCCATCACCGTTCAGATGATCACGCATAAATCCAGCGAACAGATGCTCCAGAGTATGGATACCGCGCTCTGGCATGATCTCATGGTTCGGGCGACAGAAACGCAAATCAAACACGGTAATCGTATCACCATGAGGGGTTGTCATGGTTTTGGCTACGCGAACGGCAGGTGCAGCCATACGAGTATGATCGACAGTAAAACTATCCAGTAATGGCATGTTGCCACCTCCTCATGAAAAATTTATTTCTCGTTTCCAGGAAACTTTTCTTACCGATACCGGTCATAACATATGAAAGACGCGCATTTATTATCATCATCCCTATTATCAGAGATGTTTCTTTGGCCACCCGGTGACAATCGGGTGGCATTTTCTTTTCCAGACCTTACTGACCGGCCAGATAAGCGTCAAAGCTTAGCGTATCTTCCGACTCCAGTTGACGCTGGTGCTGCCACGAACGCTCACACTCAGAGGCAAACTGGGTTTCAGACAAAATTTCCAGCGGTTCTTGCAACAATTGCTCACGGTATTGAGCGGACAGTTGAAGGCCCACACCACCGCTCCCCTGCTCCAGCATCATCGCCAATATGCGTGCGGAGAAAGTCTTGTCAGGATCATCGAACCCTTCTACCAGTTGGTCACAGACCTGTCGATAGTACGGCTTAGACTGACCTTGATCCAACAGTTCCGCCACACGACGCAAATCAGCAAACAACGCGCGCCCAACCTCTGCGATAGGCTGACGGGCTGTGTCACATCCCATCCCGATTGTTTGGCCCGGCTTACGCCCTTCAAGGATAACCTGATTCCAGTTCTTGCGTGTACAGAGCAATTCAGCCTCGCTCATTTCCGGCGCATCCGCCAGTGCACACCAGATCAGGAAAAGATCGAGGAACCGGACCTGCTCTTCGCTGACACCTGTCGCCGAGAACGGGTTGATGTCCAACGAACGCACTTCAATATACTCAATACCACCACGCAGCAATGCGTCGGAAGGTGACTCTCCCGGACGAGTGACGCGTTTGGGGCGAATCGGGGCGTACAGTTCGTTTTCAATCTGCAACACATTGGTATTCAGTTGCAGATAACGCCCCTCTTTCTTAAGGCCAATATTGGCGTACTCTTGCGAAGGCGTTCGGATAGCTTTTTTCAGTGCCGATACATAGCCTTCAAGGCTATTAAAGGTAATGCCGAGATTGCTCTGCGATTTATTGGTATAACCCAGGTCGCTCAATCGCAATGATGTCGCATAAGGCAGATAGAGCATGCCTTTTGAACGCTCAAACGGCAGATGGGTTTCTTTCCCTTGCAGGAAAGAGGAACAAATAGCCGGAGAGGCCCCAAACAGATAGGGAATGACCCAACCGAAACGGTAGTAATTACGGATCAGTTGAAAATACCCGGCAGAAATCGCTTCCTTACCGCTGTCGACATCGGTAATCCCTTCACGGGCCTGCCAGAATGCTAATGGCAGCGAAAAGTTATAGTGCACACCGGAAATGGTCTGCATTAACGCGCCATAGCGATTCTTTAACCCTTCACGATACAGGGTTTTGAAGCGACCAATATTCGATGACCCGTATTGTGCCAGTTCAATGTCCTGCCCTGCCTCAATAAAGCAAGGCATGCTCAACGGCCACATACGCTCATCACCCAAATGACGGGCAACATACCGATGAATATCACGCAAAAAGGTCAGAAGGTGATCAATATCCTTGTCAACCGGCGTTATGAACTCCAGCAGCGCCTCAGCAAAATCCGTCGTAATCCAGGGGTGAGTCAGAGCCGCCCCCAGTTTCTCTGGATGCCCTGTCGTCGCAAGATGCCCATTTGCCATCACACGCAGTGTTTCACGCTCAATACCACGCTGGATCCCTGTTATCGACTGAGGATGTCTTTCCAGCCAGGACAGCGCTTTTGATACGTTCGGGATCAAATTGACCTCCCGCTATGAAGATGTAGTTGTGTTAATAAGAATAATGGATGGTATATGGGGGCAACAATCATGATTACAACTCACCCGGCTCCCATCGTCCATTGCAGCGTTACACCAGCGATGATTAAGTAGCGCAACGTTTTTCCGATAAAAATACACACGACTGAGCCTACCCAGGGCATCCTCAGCCAACCTGCCAGTACGCACAATATATCGCCGACTATCGGTACCCAGCTAAATAATAAGGCTGCCGTACCATAACGCTGCAGCCAACGGCGCGCGGTCTCCAGCCCTTTTTGCGGTTTAAGCTCAGGAGCCAGACGCCCGATAATAATATTGGTGATACCACCGAGCGTATTACCGATAGAAGCAACCAGAATGAGCCATAACGGGCTCGCACTGTGGGTCGATAACAGTGAGATCAATACAACCTCTGAGCTGCCCGGCAACAGCGTTGCACTCAGAAAGCTACTCCAGAACAGGGAAAATACTGCCCAGAACTCACTCACAGCGTTCTTACGTCAACAACAGCCATGCCTGCGCTGACTGCTGCCTGTACACCAAAATCAGCATCCTCAAACACAACACAATGCGCAGGAGCAACCTGCATCAATGTCGCACACCGCAAAAACGTATCCGGAAAAGGCTTATGTCGCTGCACATCGTCAGCGCCTACCAGCGCAGTAAAATAATCACGTAATCCCAGGTGGCGTAATAAACGCTCAGCCAGACCATGCGTACTGCCAGTCCCCACCGCCATCGGACGGCGGCCATGATATGCTTTGACAACCTCAATAAGTGGTAACGGTTGCACTGTATCCATCAACATGGTTTCAGTCACAGACGCCTTTTCCGCCGCCAGGACATGCGGATCAAGATCTGATTGGTGATGATGGATAATAACCTCAGCAATGCGCCAGGTCGGCGCCCCATTCAGTGCCGTCATCGCATCGTCGTCATAGCTCATACCGTACTTCGCCAACACCTGTTGCCATGCGCGGCTATGGGTGGACTCCGTATCAAGGATGGTACCATCCATGTCGAATATGAGGCCCTGATAGCGATCGTACATCATGATTCCGTACCTATCGAAAAGAGAGGACTACTTTAACGCAAAGTAAAAATATTGTCGCTTACTCAATAACCCCATTAAAAACAGTGAAATGGCTATGAACAAGGACAGAAAGCGGCAGATGTTTAATGCGCGATATAAAAGGAGCAATGTCAGGAAGAAGAAAGGAGGTAAATCAAGAGATGGTGCATCCGGGAGGATTCGAACCTCCGACCGCTCGGTTCGTAGCCGAGTACTCTATCCAGCTGAGCTACGGATGCATTTCGGAAACTAATCAGAATCTATATTTTACAACAAGAGGAAACAGCATCAGGAGAATGGTGCATCCGGGAGGAT
>NZ_CM001977.1:3384511-3448130 GCF_000406165.1 Dickeya zeae NCPPB 2538
ATTCGAACCTCCGACCGCTCGGTTCGTAGCCGAGTACTCTATCCAGCTGAGCTACGGATGCATTTCAAGATTTACTGAAAACTTCTCTTAAATTGTATTGCTGACAACGCTATTGTCATAACGCATCCATTAAATGGTGCATCCGGGAGGATTCGAACCTCCGACCGCTCGGTTCGTAGCCGAGTACTCTATCCAGCTGAGCTACGGATGCAATTTAATGGCGGTGAGGGAGGGATTCGAACCCTCGATGCAGCTTTTGACCGCATACTCCCTTAGCAGGGGAGCGCCTTCAGCCTCTCGGCCACCTCACCGTACCGACACATAATCACTGAATTTCGTTTTCATTCAGCGCTCACCTGTCTGCGTGGCGCACATATTACTTTCCCGGTCTTATAAGTCAAACAATTTTTCCGATATCAGTTCCGTTTGAACACTTCGCACCCAACAAGAACAGATTAACAACAAAAAGCATGCTTTATCGCCAATAAAACAACCAGTTATTCCTATTCACAAAAGCAAATACCGAATAGCCATTTATTGACGGAAATAAGGAAACACAGGGAGCAGAACGAAAAACATTCGAACAACAACAGCGCCTCGTCAACACGAGACGCTATTCAATCAGTAGGAGGTAGGCTGAGATTTCTCTGCCTGAATACGCTGGTAGATCTCTTCACGATGTACAGACACTTCTTTCGGCGCATTAACACCGATACGAACCTGATTGCCCTTTACTCCTAGTACGGTAACCGTAACCTCATCGCCGATCATGAGGGTTTCGCCAACTCGACGAGTTAAAATAAGCATTCTTTGCTCCTTGAAAGATTATAAAGAGTCAGGTCTCTCCGTTCTCCCGTCATTATCCATCATGGTTGGGGAAGACGTAAACCTGGATGACGAAAATGTCTCATCATCGCACTCATTGTTTGTTACTAGTGTTCAGTTTAGTCGATATAAGACAGCTTGCGCTTTTTGTTATCACAACCAGAACTGGTCTCACAGGCCATCTCTGGAGCTCCACAGAAGGCCTGTTCATCAGATCTTGTTTACGGCCATCCTTACCGCAAGCCAAAAACGCCAAAACCACTTAAAGTCATGGCGTTTTTGCCGGGATAACACGTATTTAGTATTTATAGCTTATCAACCACCCAGGCTTCAACGCTGGTCAACGCTGATGGCAACGCATCCACATCACTACCACCTGCCTGGGCCATATCCGGACGACCACCGCCCTTACCGCCGACCTGGTTTGCCACAAAGCCAATCAACTCACCCGCTTTAACACGGTCAGTCAATTCTTTGGTCACACCCGCAATCAGGCTGACTTTACCATCCGCAACTGTCGACAGCACGATCACTGCAGAACCTAGCTGATTCTTCAGATCATCTACCATAGTCCGTAGCAACTTAGGCTCAACGTTGTTCAATTGTGTGACCAGCAACTTCACACCGTTGATCTCTTTCGCCTTACTGGACAGTGAAGAACTCTCCTGAGCGGCCTGCTGTTCCTTCAACTGCTGCAACTCTTTTTCCAGCCCGCGGTTACGCTCCAGCAACGAACGCACTTTGTCAGCCAGAGTGTTGCTATCCCCCTTCACCAGCTGCGTGACTTCATGCAATACATCACTCTGCTCATGTAGGGCAACTATTGCATTTTCACCGGTAACGGCTTCAATGCGGCGGATACCTGCTGCGGTACCAGATTCAGAGACAATCCGGAACAAACCGATATCGCCAGTACGACGAGCATGTGTACCACCGCACAATTCAATGGAAAAATCACCCATCGACAGTACGCGGACATGCTCATCATATTTCTCGCCAAACAGCGCCATCGCACCTTTCGCTCTGGCAGCATCCAACGCCATCACATCCGTATCAATCGACAGATTACGACGAATCTGGGTATTGACGATATCTTCTACCTGACGAATCTGCTCAGGTTTCATCGCTTCTGGATGAGAGAAGTCGAATCGCAGGTAGCTGTCATTGACCAGCGAACCTTTCTGCGCAACATGCTCACCCAAGACCTGGCGCAAAGCTGCATGCAGTAAGTGAGTCGCGGAATGGTTCAGACGAATGCGGTCACGGCGGACATGATCCACTACCGCATTCACCTTATCGTTGACCCGCAAGACACCCCGAGCCAACGAACCAATGTGACCGATTGCCTGGCCGTACTTCTGTGCGTCGGCGACGGAGAAACGGGCAGCAGCAGATACCAGCTCACCCTGATCACCCACCTGACCGCCAGACTCGCCGTAGAATGGCGTTTCGCTCAGAATCACAACCGCATCGTCGCCCGCCTGAATTTCCTGCACGGATTCACCCTGACGGTAGATAGCAACGACTGTCGACTGCTGCTCGGTACGCTCATAACCACAAAACGCGGTAGACGCATCCACGCGGATCAGGCTGTTATAGTCAGCACCAAAGCCGCTGGCATCACGCGCCCGTTGGCGTTGCGCCTCCATGGCACGTTCAAACCCAGCTTCGTCTACTTTCAGATTGCGCTCGCGGCATACATCTGCCGTCAAATCAACCGGGAAACCGTAGGTATCATAAAGACGGAACGCCGCTTCACCGCTCAGCGTATCGCCTTTAAGCTGCTTGATTTCTTCATCCAGCAACAGCAGACCACGTTCCAGTGTGCGGGCAAACTGTTCTTCTTCATTCTTCAGTGCTTGTTCAACCAGGCTTTGCTGACGTTTCAGCTCTTCACCTGCCGCCCCCATCACTTCAATCAGAGTACCGACCAGCTTGTAGAAGAATGTGTCTTTTGCTCCCAGCATATTCCCGTGGCGGATCGCACGGCGAATAATGCGGCGCAGCACATAACCGCGGTTTTCATTCGATGGCATCACGCCATCAGCAATCAAAAATGCACAGGAACGGATATGGTCGGCAATCACGCGCAGCGATTTATTGTTCAGATCATCGGTTCCGACTACCCGGGCTGCTTCGGCGATCAACGTTTTGAATAAATCGATATCGTAGTTGGAGTTCACATGTTGCAGAACAGCGGAAATACGCTCCAGCCCCATGCCGGTATCTACCGATGGTTTCGGCAACGGCAACATCGTACCATCCGCCTGTCGGTTGAACTGCATGAATACCAGGTTCCAGATTTCGATGTAACGATCGCCATCTTCTTCAGGACTTCCCGGCGGTCCCCCCCAGATGTGATCGCCATGATCGTAGAAAATTTCAGAGCATGGGCCGCAAGGGCCGGTATCACCCATTTGCCAGAAGTTATCTGATGCGTACGGTGCGCCTTTATTATCACCGATACGGATAATACGCTCACGCGGGACACCTACCTCGTTGGCCCAAATGTCATAGGCTTCATCATCGGAGGCATAGACCGTAACCCACAGTTTTTCCTTGGGTAAGCCAAACCATTGAGAACTGGTCAACAGCTCCCAGGCATAAGTAATGGCGTCACGTTTGAAATAATCACCGAAGCTAAAGTTACCCAGCATTTCGAAGAACGTGTGATGACGCGCCGTATAGCCCACGTTCTCTAAATCGTTATGTTTACCACCGGCACGGACACAACGCTGAGACGTCGTGGCTCGTACATAGTTGCGTTTATCCAACCCAAGGAAAACATCCTTAAACTGGTTCATCCCGGCATTGGTAAACAACAGTGTGGGATCATTGTTCGGCACCAGCGAACTGCTGGCGACAATCTGATGTCCTTTACTATGGAAAAAGTCGAGAAACGCTTGACGGATCTCAGCGGTGCTCTTGCTCATAATTGTCCTGAAATCAAGCTAAAAGAACAGTCGCGGGCAAGGTGGGTGCAACATACTGACGTGACCGAGCCAAACGCGAACAAAAAGTGGGAATAAGATAAATTTTCTTAGGAGGGAAGTAAAATCCCGTATGCGTTCAATCGGAAAAATTCATATATATCGACTGAATTTCATCGTGGGAAAAGCCGCGATACAGCAAATAACGTTGAACTTTAGCTCGTTCCTTCCAGCTCGTTGGCAATGGTGAGCCAAATTTACGGTTAGCGACTGCTTGAGCTTGTAAATACCAGTCAATATCGCAGGACTGCAGCGCTACACGCTGGATGGATTTGTCGATGCCCCGTTGACTGAGCTCGGAGCAGATACGCTGGCGACCGTATCCCTTACGGCTGCGGCTGCTGATATAACGCTGTGCATAGCGCTCATCATCCAACCAGCCTTGTTGCCGACAGCTAAAGACAGCCTGTTCGACTTGGGTATCAAATTCAGAAAGTACAGCGCAACGTTCTGTACTCTCGCCTTCAAGATCCTCGCGTTCAAGATTCTCGCATTCGAGACTGGATTGTAAATACGCCGCAATCTTGCGGCGTAATTCCATTTCACTGTGATCTCGCACAGCCAGCACATTCATTGCATAGCGGAGTACGTTAGGCATTACCGATTATCCTGAGAACATACTGCCTGCGTAACGACGCTCATTAAAAGTCGTCGTTCAGTTCGCCAGCCGCTTCCTCATTGTACTCGGCACTTTCACTACTGCTGACGCCACCCGATACCACTTCGTTATCTTTATGCAGCAACAATTCGCGCAGCTTCTTGTCGAGTTCGGCAGAGATAGCCGGATTCTCTTTCAGGAAATTACAGGCGTTAGCCTTACCCTGGCCAATTTTGTCACCATTGTAGCTGTACCAGGCACCGGCTTTTTCAATCAGCTTGAACTTCACGCCAAGATCAACCAACTCTCCGAAGGTGTTAATCCCTTCTCCATACAGAATCTGGAATTCAGCCTGCTTGAAGGGTGCAGCAACCTTGTTCTTCACAACTTTAACGCGGGTTTCACTCCCGACAACTTCTTCACCTTCTTTGATAGAGCCGATACGGCGAATATCCAGACGGACAGAAGCATAGAATTTCAGCGCGTTACCACCAGTCGTGGTTTCTGGGTTACCGAACATCACACCAATTTTCATACGGATCTGGTTGATAAAGATCAGCAGTGTATTGGATTGTTTCAGGTTACCGGCCAGCTTACGCATAGCCTGACTCATCATACGAGCCGCCAGCCCCATGTGGGAATCACCGATTTCCCCTTCAATTTCTGCTTTCGGCGTCAGCGCAGCAACGGAGTCCACGATAATGACATCAACGGCACCAGAACGCGCCAGCGCATCACAAATCTCCAATGCCTGCTCGCCGGTATCCGGCTGGGAACACAGCAGATTATCGATATCAACACCCAACTTTTTAGCGTAGATCGGATCCAGCGCATGTTCGGCATCGATGAACGCACAAGTTTTACCTTCACGCTGCGCGGCGGCAATCACCTGCAGTGTCAGGGTCGTTTTACCAGAGGACTCCGGACCGTAAATCTCAACAATACGGCCCATTGGCAAACCACCAACACCCAGTGCGATATCAAGCGACAAGGAACCTGTGGAGATCGTTTCAACATCCATTGAGCGATCCTCGCCCAAACGCATGATAGAACCTTTACCGAATTGTTTTTCGATCTGACCCAGCGCTGCCGCCAGTGCCTTTTGTTTGTTCTCATCAATAGCCATTTTTACTCCTGTCGCGCAGCCTCTGCCGCTGCTTCTACGCTGTTGCTTATTCATGATTCACCGAACTGATGGATGCATTATACTGTATACTCATACAGCATCAAGCCTATTTTATAAAAATCTCTCCAGCAGCGTTTGCAGAGCAAAAGCCACGGCCTGCAACCGAACCTCGTGACGATCACCGTCAAACTGCATCCTCTGAGTGATGATATTGCCGGCTTTATCGCTAAAACCGAACCATACCGTTCCTACCGGTTTATCTGGCGTCCCGCCGTCAGGGCCTGCTATGCCGCTGACGGATACCGCAAAATCGGCTCCGGAACGGCTCTGCGCCCCACGAGCCATTTCCGTCACCACCTCACGGCTTACTGCGCCACATTGTGCCAGCGTATTTTCCTGTACACCGATGAGCGACTGCTTGGCCTGATTGCTATAAGTCACAAAGCCATAGTCAAACCATGCAGAACTGCCGGCCACGTCCGTGATTGCTTTCGCCAGCCACCCGCCGGTACAGGATTCAGCACAGGTTATCTTCGCCTGACGCGCTTTCAGTCGCTCTCCGAGCTGCGCGCTCAGCCGCAATACGTCTTTTTCTGTCATCACGGTATCCCGTTTTATCCATCGCGGCCCAATAGTAAGGGGCCCTTTCTTCTTCAGGGTAACATTTTTCCTTTGAAAACCTTTTTACGTAACAGGAATGCGAAGCCGCGCGCAACATCGTACGGCAGACTGTCGTAGTATTGTCACTGTCTCGGTATATGCTCCACATACAATAATAACGTCGATAGCGTTTTATGACATGCATGCCCCGCCTCGGGGCTTTTTTATTGGTGTGGCAGGGCATAACCGAAGGTATTCGAAAACGGTGCCGCAGTGGCCGTGTCGAACTGCACGGATAAGCGCATTAGCAACACCGATATCTGGCCTTAAAATAATGCAGGCCTGTCAGCTGACAGGCCTGGTGGGAATGGCATCCCGGAAGGTATAAACACTCTTGCTACGCAATACCGTGAGCTACATGGTGGATTAACGCATCAAGCGAGCAGACTACGTTTGCTATTACTGCAGCCTTGCCGGTTGCAGGAACACGCTGGCTCTCGTTCATTTCTGATGGTCTTGATACCAGAAATAGGGCTTACGACAGGGCGACAACGCGGTTGGCAATCAATAATAGACACCTTATTCATTCTTGTTTTTTCATCCCTGGCGGGTAGTTAGCGCGATACATTCACTCTCCCATTTTCACTTTCCCTTTTCGCACTTTTTTACATGCAGTGCGTATTAAAAAACTGACTTACTCTCTCACTCAATTTTATTTATCGGAAGGGAAAACGCCAACATGATACTGGCAAAAAAATATTTTTAATTTCCATCATGATTGTTCCCATCTAAATTATATTTTAGCAAAGAAGCATTGATAACAGATAAAAAAAAGCCCACCATAAAGGTGGGCAAAGCTATTGGGTTTTTCAACAGCAAGGATTTCGTAGTACTGGCACGACAGTTATCCATCCACTGTCTGTTTATAAATTTACCTGACCATTCTTAAAATAACCTTAGTTTTACCTCGAAATCAGCAAAAATTAATAAAAAACGAAAATACGACTCGCTGTTGTTGAAGCAAAAAAAAGCCCACCGCGAGGGTGGGCAAATGACACTATTCTCTGGCATGAAGCATCCTGAAGACACAGGTTGGCGGTTTTCCTCCGCCTGAAAGCTATCCTATGAGATTAAGATTAAGCCAACATTAGGAAAACAAAAAAACAGAATTTTTTAGATATTATTTTTCAGCTCCATTATTCCCCCTTCATCTCTCAACAATCAGGAGAATGTACACAATGAAAATCCTTCTTATTTTCAGACAACCAATACAACAAGCGCCCCCCCAAACCACTTAGGTATAACAAGGAAGAAAAAGAATGAATTCAGCCTACACACCCGCATGTTAACGTATGGCGAGAACAAAAAGGAAAGCCCACCTGACGGTGGGCAAAGAGGCTATATTATTATGAGTAAAACCCTGGTGTTTTGGCGCGGAGAAGTTTTTAACTGAAAACAACATTACACCGGGGAGATTAAATCAACCTTAACAATAAAAATAAAAACCATTTTTTCTGTGATGCTAAAAACATCTACATTACAAATAATTCGAGTTGCAGAAAACACGTCCCCCCTGAATTATAACGGGCGTAAATATAAAAATAAAAACACGCGACTAATAATCATTACCGTTATTATCAAAAAAACAAAAAGCCCATCAGATGATGGGCTAAATAAGAATGAACATCGAAAATAAAATTCTTACTTTACTAACATGGCACAGCAGTCAATTAACACTAATTGAAGTGTAACAGATACCGGCAAATCTGCCCAAAAATCGACCACTATTCTTCATGTTTTGTGAGTGCACGCATTCTCTTTGGCTCTCTGCAAGACATCACCCAGTATCAGAACTACGCGGCTAAGCAACCGAACACAGTCACGCTCAAGTACCGAGACAGCCACATCGCAAAAGCAGGCTTTTATTTTACCGAATTTGCAGGTTCACCCAGCCATCACGTACACTCGCCAAAAGAAATAATGCACCGTATTCTACAGCCCGCGTTGGCCGCCATGTCACCACCGTGTCGACATAATCATTGCGGGACATTGCCTGTTTCGGGCGGCATTGAAGGGAGAAGATACTATGCCATCAACATTCTCACGCAGACCCGGCATGCTGGACAGCCATGCCGATCAGCTCAGCAGTTCGCTGATTATTCGCCAATCGGCTGATGTGCTGTTTGCTTTGTGGCGCAACCCCGAAACACTTCCGGTGTTGATGAACCATGTCGCTCACATCGACATCATTAATCACACCGACTCACTGTGGCGAATGAAAGCCCCCCTTGGCCAGTATATTGAATGGCGGGCTCGTATTGAGGATGAACAGCCCGGTCAGTTTATCTACTGGCGTTCACTCCCCGGAGCCAAAATCCCTAATGAAGGATGCCTTGTCTTTCGCCCTATCCCAAACAGCGAGAATACTGAAGTTACCCTCAGCATCCGGTTTGACCCACCTGGCGGCTTTCTGGGAAGGGCACTCAGTCAGGTATTCCAGCTTTTGCCTAAAGAGATGCTGCACAAAACCTTACTACGCTTTAAGCAGATGGCAGAGCACCCTGGCACCTCGACCTCCTCTAACCAGAATGCATAAAAAACGGGCGGCGAGGAATCCTCAGCCGCCCGTCGTCTTTTACACCCACAACATTATTTCTTGTTGGGCATCATTCTCAAAAGCGTATTGTCACGCACCACATAGTGATGATACAGGGCAGCAATGGCATGGAGCCCCACCAGGAAATACCCTGCATTAGCAATCAGTTCATGAATGCTCAGCAATGTGTGCTTGATATCATCATTTGGATCGGCCGCAAACGGCATCGCAATACCGAATACCGACCAGGCATCACCGCGATAGTACATCCCCAGTACGCCTAATATCGGCAACGCCAGAAACATCAGATATAAAAAGCCATGCACCGCATGGGAAGCAATCACCATCAGGCGATCAGGTTGCGGCGTGATAGGTGGTGTAGCATGAAGGAAACGCTGCACTACACGCAGGATCATCAACACCCAAACGGATACACCGCAACTGTAATGGATTGTCGACATTAGCGCCCTTGCGCTACTTCCGTGCGGAGCAAAACCCCGCAGTTCCATCGCCGCATAGGTCGCCACCACCAGCAGAAACGCCAGCCAGTGCAACAGAATCTGAGATGAATGATACTTGGTCTTCATGGAATTCCTTCTCTGTATTGAGCATACAATCAGTGTGTGTACATAGGACGTATACAGCCTAGCTTCACTCTATTAAGCCAACATTAGTTTTTCGCTCACAATAGCAAGACTTTTTGATAAACCCAAAAATCTTATGGGCAAAAAAATCCCGCCTTGATGGAAGGCGGGAAAAAAACTACTACTCTCTGACAGGGATGAATAACACAACATCAACAAGGGTTGAGACAAACATTACCAGTTGCAGTGTATAGAACTGTCATCAGTCAGTAAGGTTGATTGGTAGGATGTAAGTCGAATTTGGCGTGGATATCATCATTTTACCGGGTATATCGGAGAAGGACGCAGACATCGTGTAGGGGATAGATGAAAAACGGCCGACGCTTGCCGGCCGCACGTCTGACTAACGGGTATTGATTAGCGCCGACTGTCTACCAACATTCTCACCGCCAGCGCCGCCAGTACCGTTCCCATCAGCCAGCGTTGCACTCGTTGCCACAACGGGCGTTCAGCCAGAAACGCAGCGATATACCCCGCGACCATGACAAGCGAGGCATTAACCGTCATGCTGATGAGTATCTGGGTGACACCAAGCGTTAATGACTGCCCCAGGACATTACCCTGCTCCGGGCGGATGAACTGCGGCAGAAGGGACAGATAAAGCACAGCAGCTTTCGGATTAAGCAGGTTGGTGACCAGCCCCATCACGAACAAGCGACGATTACTGTCAGGCTTAAGTTGTCTCAACTGGAAAGGCGATGCGCCACCCCGTACAGCCTGCCAGGCCAGCCATAGCAAATAGAGTGCGCCAGCAATTCGCAGCGCATCGTAAGCTAATGGCACCGCCATGACTATCGCCGTAATACCGAGTGCAGCGGCGGTCATATAGAACAAAAACCCCAATGCCACCCCAGATAACGATACCAGACCAGCCCGACGCCCCTGACACACGGTGCGAGAAAGCAGATAAATCATATTAGGGCCTGGTGTTAACACCAACCCCAGCGCAATAGCAGCAAACGGTAACCATTGAGACACACTCACCATTACTCACCTCAATCACACAGCCTGTCAGGTAAAACGATTATTTACGTCCCAAACCTGCCTGAACCCACGTTCAGTGCAGACTAACGTCCGATCCGCTCTGCCAGTACACCGCCGCCACGATCACTCCTCCGGTGGATAACGGTAATCCCACCGGAAAAAGCCGTGATCCTGAAATGAACCAGACAGTAACGACTGCTTTCGTGTTTTGACATAATTTGGCGGTGGACAGGTGACATTGCACATCCAATATCCCGGAAACCACGCCTCCATACCGGGCAGTCGCGCCATCTCCGTGTCGAACGGATTCAATTCCGGCAACGAGTAGTAAACAAACTCGCCAATAGAGTGCTCAATCCATTCTTCAGCACTCCCCATTTCCGATAACGGGTTAGGGTGCAATGGCGAGTGAGCCAAATCGACAAACTCTCTGACGTGATTCATCGACCAGCCACAAAACTCCAACGCGCGGGGTCGCTCCGCCATTTCGTACAGGCGGTCGACCGAGACTATCGGTAGCGGATCTGGCTGCTCAGGGAAAAATTCATTGTGCTTTTGCAGGCATAACAATAGGTAGGACGCCACCAGCGCCCCCAGCTCATGGATAACCAGCGCCGGATGCTCCCCCGCCCCGCCGCCAATAATCAAATTGTCGGGTGTACATGAAAAATCATCCTCACCCCAAGGCGAATCCGCCACTTCTTCCAGCGGATGATAGATTGGCAGCCCGTTCAGGAAACCAACCAGTTCGTGTTTGATGGTATCGATGTAGCTCATGGTTACCGGCTTTTAAACAGTCATCAAGACAGATATCAGCGGGCACGGCCCGGGTGATGCTCTTCGCAGAGTACACTGTGTTTATCGCCTTCTCCACACCAATCTTTATCACCCAAAAGGTGACCTGCGCCGATAACCCCACACAGAAACAGCAGAATAAAAAATCGAAAAAAAGCAAAAATCAGGATGCAAACCAATATGGTTAGATTAAAAGAAAAAAAGTTAATCCATTAAAATGATAGTTATCGATATTTACTATAAGTTTTCATTCCAATTACCACGCGCTAGCCTGCCTGTCATGGCTGTATCTTTATTCACAACACAGGAAGAGACCCATGAAACAGAAAGTCGCATTGGTCACTGGCGCGGGCCAGGGAATCGGCCGGGCCATCGCTATCCGTCTGGCAAAAGATGGTTTTGCCGTAGCGGTCGTGGATTACAACGGTGATACCGCAGGCCAGGTAGCGCATGAAATCAAGCAGCACGGTGGCAACGCTATCGCAATCACCGCGGATGTCTCAGACCGTGACCAGGTATTTAATGCGGTTCGTACCGCACACAAACAATGGGGTGGTTTTCACGTTATCGTCAATAACGCCGGTATCGCGCCTACCACGCTGATTGAAGACATCACGCCGGAAATCGTTGATAAGGTTTACAACATCAATGTGAAAGGCGTTATCTGGGGAATACAGGCTGCGGTAGAAGCCTTCAAAGCCCAGGGACAGGGAGGCAAAATCATCAATGCCGCCTCTCAGGCTGGTCATGTCGGTAATCCAGAATTAGCGGTTTACAGTTCCAGTAAATTCGCCGTGCGCGGCCTGACCCAAACCGCCGCCCGCGATTTAGCGCCACTCGGCATTACCGTTAACGCGTATTGCCCAGGTATCGTCAAAACGCCGATGTGGGCAGAGATTGACCGCCAAATTTCCGAAGCCGCAGGTAAACCTCTCGGTTATGGTACGGCTGAGTTCGCCAAACGCATCACGCTGGGTCGTTTGTCCGAACCGGAAGACGTGGCAGCCTGTGTTTCCTATCTCGCCGGCCCTGATTCTGACTATATGACAGGTCAGGCGCTGTTGATTGATGGTGGTATGGTCTTCAACTGATTGACTTAGCGCTACTGCGCCTCGTCACACGGCGAGGCGTGTTCTTCTCATCACCACTATCCGCGCGTCTCCCACAGAGACAACCCCCAAAAACACAGCGCACGTCTCCTGCTATTTCCTGACGCTATCTGTATTCGTGCTCTTGTCTGTGGTCTCTTTCACTCTTTTAACCATTCCCTACTCAGGGCACACCTATTAATTCGATAGAAACAACTGCCATTATCCGTTTTGTCAAAAAAGGTAAAGTAGCCAGGTAGCCGCAGGTTATTGACATGCCCGGCAACAACGGCGGTTATTCATACCGTCGGCCATGAGTACAACCCTATTTCTTACCCGTCATGACGACAGGTCAGGAACAGGGAAAACAGATAAGCCACAATCACCAACAGGGCATCCGTCTTATCAGTGCCTCTGATGGGGGACTTTCTCTGCTGATAGCTTAGAGCAGTGCAATGGAATCACAGCAATAACCAAACCCTATTGTTGATAATAATCATACGGAAAATGAGGAAAGTTATGAGCAATCATGCCGCCATACATCGTATTCCCGGCTGGAAAACACCACTGGCCATCATCTCTTCACTGTTGATAGCCTACCCGGCTCTGTCAGCCACGCTGACGCGTGATAACGGCGCACCGGTGGGTGATAACCAAAACTCGCAAACTGCCGGCCCCAATGGCCCGGTTGTACTGCAGGATGTTCAGTTACTGCAAAAGCTACAGCGCTTTGACCGTGAACGCATTCCAGAACGCGTTGTGCACGCCCGCGGTACCGGTGCACACGGCACCTTTACTGCCACCGAAGATATTTCGGACCTGACCATCGCCGAGGTATTCAAAAAAGGCAGTCAAACGCCGGTATTTGTACGCTTTTCAAGTGTTGTACACGGTAACCACTCCCCAGAAACCTTACGAGATCCGCGTGGTTTCGCTACCAAGTTCTATACCACGCAAGGCAACTGGGATCTGGTAGGCAACAACTTCCCTACCTTCTTTATCCGCGATGCGATTAAGTTCCCGGACATGGTACATGCGTTCAAACCGGATCCGCGGACCAATCAGGATAACGATGGACGCCGGTTTGATTTCTTTTCTCACGTTCCGGAATCGATCCGTACCCTGACCCTGCTCTACTCCAACGAAGGCACACCGGCCAGTTACCGTAATATGGACGGTAACAGCGTTCATGCTTATAAGCTGGTCAATGCCAAAGGCGAGGTGCATTACGTCAAATTTCACTGGAAGACACTGCAGGGCATAAAAAATCTCGACCCCAAACAGGTTGAGGACGTTCAGGCTAAGGATTACAGCCACCTGACTAACGATCTGGTCGCCGCTATAAGCCGTGGCGACTATCCGAAATGGGATCTTTACATTCAGGTACTGACCCCGGGCGACCTGGCTAAGTTTGATTTCGACCCACTGGATGCCACCAAAATCTGGCCTGGCGTTCCCGAACGTAAAATCGGCCAGATGGTACTGAACAAAAACCCGGATAACTACTTCCAGGAAACCGAGCAGGTTGCCATGGCACCGGCGAATCTGGTTCCGGGTATCGAGCCGTCTGAAGACCGTCTGTTACAAGGCCGACTGTTCTCGTACGCCGATACCCAGATGTACCGGTTGGGCGCGAACGGCCTGAGCCTGCCAATCAATGCTCCGCTGAAAAAGGTCAACAACATCAATCAGGATGGCAGTTTGAATAGTGGCCACACGCAAGACAACGGGGTGAACTACCAGCCAAGCCGGTTGTATCCACGCGAAGAGTTGGTGTCTGCTCGCTACAGCCAGACACCGCTAAGCGGCACTACCCAGCAACGTAAAATTCAGAAAGAGCAGAACTTCAAACAGACTGGCGAGCTGTATCGCTCTTACAGTAAGAAAGATCAGGATGATCTGGTTCAGAGCTTGGGGTCTGCGCTGGCGATGGCGGATACCGACAGTAAAACCATCATGCTTTCCTACTTCTATAAAGCTGATGCTACCTACGGTACCCGCCTGACCAGTGTCGCCAAAGGCGATCTGAGCAAAGTTCAGTCACTGGCCAGCAAACTGGCTGATTAACGGAACGCCGTCGCCCGGCTGCGCGGCGGGCGACGCCAACGACCAGGGAATCGTCATCATGAAATCATTTCGCCTCTTTGTTTGCCTGCTGGCACTCATTCAGACAACCGCACAGGCACAACCGCCCGTGTCTATTACAGAGCCATCGAATTCAGCCGTCGCAGCACCGGCTGCACACGCAACTGATGAAAGGCAAGTGCAGAACCAGCTTAATCAGTACCTGTGGGATGCGGCCCGTACCGGTAATGATGCCGTACTCCAGGAGTTCATCAACGCGGGTTATAACCTTAATACCCGTGATGAAAAAGGCTATACGGCAGTCATTCTGGCGGCTTACCACGGCCACTACGACACGGTTTCATTGTTGCTCAATCATGGTGCTGACCCCTGCTTGCAGGATAGTCGTGGCAATACCGCACTGATGGGCGCTGTATTTAAAGGCGAGCTGAAGATTGCCAACTTGTTGCTGAACGCAAAATGTAGCCCGGATACCCGTAATAACGCCGGACAGACTGCAGCGATGTATGCTTCGCTGTTTCAGCGCACAGAAATTCTTAAGGCATTACAGGAAAAAGGGGCGGATATGAATGCTACCGATGCTATGGGCAACAGTGTGCAGGCATTAGGCAAGGGTGAAGTGAAAGGGCAATAATCGACACGTATCAACGAAAATGACACGCCCCGCATGAACGAACTACCTTCAGGCGGGGCGTGTGATATCAGACTGGGTTAGCATTATTCAGTCATCCCATTTGGGGCTCAGAAACGCGGCCAAAAATCCCGGTACAACGATAACGGCCAGTATCGCCAAATAAACCGTCACTTGTTCGAACATAACAACCTCCTACGTCAGCATGTAAAACGACCTCATGGTTCCACTACAGATGCATTCAACGACCATTCGACGACAACTTCACTCACTACACAGTGATTCTATCGGCCGAACGTTAAGCAAACATTAACGTCTCTTTAATAGATAAGAAATCGGATCAGGACGAAAGCACTCACACAGAGCAACCTCGTTCGCTTATTCCAACACCTGATAAAACCACTGGTAGCCAATCGGGTATACCAAATCAACAAAAAAACATTATTTTTTAATGTGTTATCGGTATGCAGTACAGATTTCATCATATCCAGAATTATACGCATGAGCATATATTATTGGTGTAATGAATCTTATTGATAATAATAAAAACCTATATTTATTGTCAGCAATACCCGCTGAAGGAAAAGAATGTCATTTTTTCGGTGATATGACTGACAATACTTTTCAAATGGTCAGCGCTCACTATTCACGCCATTAATTCACTGATCTGATAACAAGAATTAAAATCGATTAATACTGAATGACATTTACCCCCCAATAATTCTTACAGCGTTAATCCATAATTACCCCCTTTATTAAGCGTGGTGTAACATAGCTAAACGGCACCTTAAATATCCATATCGCAGCCGCATACCAGAAGCAGAAAATGAGCCCCCGGTCAGGGCACCAAAACTCGCTACTTTTCACCAGAACCGATAAATATCACGATTTAAAAAAAACATGACGCCGCTAGCAGAATACAGCACTCATCTACCCCATAGCGAAAAAATGACCTAAAACAATATTTGCGTGGGGTCACAGATTCCCCGCTGATGGCGATTTTATCCATAAGATCAGCGAATACGGCCTGACCCTCTTCCCTCGGCAAAAACTACTGTTTTGTCATGAGTCGCTGGAAGAGGAAAAATAATCACGCCTGCCGTACCCCAAGACGGGGGCAATCCTGAATACCGAATAACACCATTGTCCCTGAAAATGAAAAACCGATAGCCAATGATTACCAGAGAGGACACTTTTATGTGGAAACGCGTCATTTTAGCTTCAGCTGTGTGTGCGTCCCTGTCATCGGTCGCGCTGGCCGCACCATTAACGGTGGGGTTTTCTCAAGTCGGCTCGGAATCAGGCTGGCGCGCAGCTGAAACGACCGTAGCCAAAGAACAGGCCAAAGCGCGCGGAATTAACCTGAAAATTGCCGACGCCCAACAAAAACAGGAAAACCAAATCAAAGCCGTGCGTTCTTTCATCGCGCAGGGAGTGGACGCTATTTTCATCGCCCCTGTTGTGGCGACTGGCTGGGAGCCGGTATTGAAGGAAGCCAAAGAAGCCAAGATCCCGGTTATTCTGCTGGACCGCGGCATTGACGTCAAAGATGACTCACTGTATCTCACCACGGTACGCGCCGATAATATTAAGGAAGGGGCATTAATTGGCGAGTGGCTGATTAAAACTGAAAACGGCAAAAACTGTAATGTTGTTCAGTTAGAAGGCACCGTCGGCGCAAGCGTTGCTATTGACCGTAAAAAAGGGTTTGAAGACGCTATCGCCAAAACAC
Organism: Dickeya zeae NCPPB 2538; assembly: GCF_000406165.1. Classification (NCBI taxonomy): domain Bacteria; kingdom Pseudomonadati; phylum Pseudomonadota; class Gammaproteobacteria; order Enterobacterales; family Pectobacteriaceae; genus Dickeya; species Dickeya zeae. The sequence goes on from NZ_CM001977.1 coordinate 3,401,206, forward strand.
CGACTATTAAAATTATCCGTTCCCAGTCCGGCGACTTTACCCGTAGCGGCGGCAAACAGGTTATGGAAAGTTTTATCAAGTCAGAAAATAACGGCAAAAATATCTGCATGGTTTTCGCCCATAACGATGACATGGTGATCGGTGCCATTCAGGCCATTAAAGAAGCAGGGTTAAAACCGGGCAAAGATATTCTGACCGGGTCTATTGACGGTGTACCGGATATTTTCCGTGCCATGCTGGCAGGCGAGGCAAATGTCTCGGTTGAACTGACGCCAAATATGGCCGGACCGGCGTTTGACGCACTGGAGAAATATAAAAAGGATGGCACGCTGCCTGCCAAACTGATTCTGACACCGTCCACCTTATTTAAACCAGACAGCGCACAGGCCGAGCTCGATAAGAAAAAGAACATGGGATATTGATCGTTTATACCCTAAATAATTCGAGTTGCAGGAAGACGGCAACCGAGTGAATCCCCAAGAGCTTACATAAGTAAGTGACTGGGGTGAGTGAGGGCAGCCAACGCACCTGCAACTTGAAGTATAACGGGTATGTCGTCAGCCCACGTCCTGCCATGGCACTACCACTGCCATGGCAGGACATCACCTGTTTTGTAAGGAAAAATCGCATGAACGATTTCGACAACCAGGAAATCTTGCGTACGGAAGGGCTGAGCAAAATTTTTCCCGGGGTTAAAGCGCTGGATAAAGTCGATTTCAGCCTGAGGCGCGGGGAAATCATGGCGCTGCTGGGAGAAAATGGTGCCGGAAAATCCACGCTGATTAAAACACTCACTGGGGTGTATCAACGTGACGCGGGCGCTATTTATCTCGAAGGGCAGTCTATCTCGCCTAAAAATACGGCTCATGCCCAACAACTGGGCATCGGTACGGTGTATCAGGAAGTCAACCTGCTACCCAATTTATCGGTGGCGGATAATCTGTTTATCGGTCGCGAACCCAGGCGCTTCGGATTATTACAACGTACCGAGATGGAAAAACGTGCGGCGGCGTTGATGTCCTCCTACGGTTTTGAGCTGGATGTGCGCGAACCACTGAACCGCTTTTCTGTCGCGATGCAGCAAATCGTCGCCATTTGTCGCGCCATCGACTTGTCTGCCAAGGTGTTGATCCTTGATGAGCCGACCGCCAGTCTTGATACTCAGGAAGTGGAAATGCTCTTTACCCTGATGCGCCAGCTGCGCGATCAGGGCGTCAGCCTGATCTTCGTGACCCACTTTCTCGAGCAGGTTTATCAGGTGACCGATCGCATCACGGTTCTGCGCAACGGTGCTTTCGTCGGTACCTGTGAAACCGCCTCGCTGCCACAAATAGAACTGGTAAAAATGATGCTGGGCCGCGAGCTGGAGCAGAATGCGCTGCAACGTGCCGGACGTACGCTACTGAGCGACAAGCCGGTGGTGGAATTCAAAGGGTACGCTAAAAAAGGTGTGATTGAGCCATTCGAACTGGCGGTTCGGCCGGGTGAAATCGTCGGTCTCGCCGGATTGTTAGGCTCCGGGCGGACAGAAACCGCCGAGGTGATTTTTGGTATCAAACCAGCCGACCGGGGCGAAGCGGTGATCAAAGGTAAATCCCAGACGCTGCGCTCGCCACATCAGGCCTCCTGCCTTGGCATCGGCTTTTGCCCGGAAGACCGTAAAACCGACGGTATCATCGCTGCCGCCTCGGTGCGGGAAAATATTATTCTGGCGTTGCAGGCCCAACGCGGCTGGCTGCGCCCGATCCCCCGCAAGGAGCAGATGGCGATTGCCGAGCGATTCATCCGTCAGTTGGGTATCCGCACCCCCAGTACCGAGCAACCTATCGAATTTCTATCCGGCGGGAATCAACAGAAAGTGCTGCTGTCTCGCTGGCTACTGACCAAACCGCAATTCCTGATCCTGGATGAACCCACACGCGGCATCGACGTCGGCGCTCACGCCGAGATCATCCGGTTGATCGAAAGCCTGTGTGCCAACGGGCTGGCGCTGCTGGTCATCTCGTCCGAACTGGAGGAGTTGGTGGGGTACGCCGACCGGGTGTTGATTATGCGTGACCGGCAGCAGGTGGCGGAAATCCCGCTCGACCAGCTATCCGTTTCCGCCATCATGAATGCCATCGCGGCATAAGGAGGGCATGGTGATGCCTCGATCACTGATCAAACCGGGCTCCGATAAGCGCCCGTTCCGTTGGCCATCGATGCGGTTTTCACAAGGCATGCCGCAGATAGCCGCGCTGGTGCTGGTGTTGCTGGTAGACAGCCTGGTATCCAGCCACTTTTTCCAGATAGTGGTGCAGGATGGTCGCCTGTTCGGTAGTCCCATCGATATCCTTAACCGTGCTGCACCGGTAGCCTTGCTGGCGATCGGCATGACGCTGGTCATTGCCACCGGCGGCATCGATCTGTCCGTCGGGGCCATTATGGCGATTGCCGGTGCAGTGGCCGCCTCGCTGACCGTTCAGGGCTACAGCCTGACGGTGGTACTGCTGGCCGCACTCGGTGTCGGCATGCTGGCAGGCCTGTGGAACGGGATTCTGGTAGCGATTTTGAAGATCCAGCCGTTTGTCGCCACCCTCATCCTTATGGTGGCTGGTCGCGGTATCGCGCAGTTGATTACCGCCGGGCAAATTGTCACCTTCAACTCGCCGCCGCTGGCCTGGCTCGGTAGCGGTGCGCTGTTCTACTTCCCAACGCCTATCATCATCGCGTTGGTCACCTTGATTCTGTTCTGGCTGCTGGTGCGGCGTACCGCATTGGGGTTGTTTATTGAATCAGTGGGGATCAACATCCGGGCAGCGAAAAACGCCGGGGTCAGTACCCGCGCGATGGTGACCATGACGTATATCCTGAGCGGGTTATGTGCCGCCATCGCCGGGGTCATCGTCACCGCCGATATTCGGGGGGCTGATGCCAACAACGCCGGTCTGTGGCTGGAGATGGATGCCATTCTCGCCGTGGTGATCGGTGGTGGTTCGCTGATGGGCGGCCGCTTCAACATGGTGCTTTCCGTGTTAGGCGCGCTGATTATTCAGGGCATGAACACCGGGATTCTGCTGTCCGGCTTTCCACCGGAGCTCAATCAGGTGGTGAAAGCCGTCGTGGTATTGTGCGTACTGATCGTCCAGTCGCCACGTTTTGTGACCTTGCTGAAAGGAGCTCGCCGCCATGATAAAGCGTAACTTGCCGCTGATGATCACCCTGGCGGTATTCGTGCTCGGGTATCTGTACTGCCTGGCGCAATTTCCAGGTTTCGCCTCCACACGCGTTATCTGCAACATTCTTACCGATAACGCTTTTCTGGGTATTGTCGCCGTCGGCATGACTTTTGTGATTCTCTCCGGCGGTATCGACCTGTCCGTCGGCTCGGTGATTGCATTTACCGGTGTGTTTCTCGCCAAAGCTATCGGCGTGTGGGGGCTGTCCCCCCTGGTGGCGTTCCCGCTGATTTTAGTGATGGGATGCGCCTTTGGCGCGTTTATGGGCTTGCTCATCGACGCGCTAAAAATCCCGGCGTTTATCATCACACTGGCGGGGATGTTCTTCCTGCGTGGTGCCAGTTATCTGGTGTCGAAAGAATCGCTGCCTATCAACCACCCTATCTATGAAACACTCTCCAGTCTGGCGTGGACGATTCCCGGCGGCGGTCGGCTTAGCGCCATGGGACTACTGATGCTGATGGTGGTTGTCGTCGGCATCGTGCTGGCACGCTATACCCGTTTCGGTAACCAGGTCTATGCCATCGGTGGCAACAGTACCTCCGCTAACCTGATGGGTATCTCTACCCGCAGTACTACCCTTCGTATTTATATGTTGTCGACCGGGCTGGCGACCCTCGCCGGGATCGTATTTTCCATTTACACCTCAGCGGGTTATGCGCTGGCAGGGGTCGGCGTCGAGCTGGATGCCATTGCCTCGGTGGTGATCGGCGGTACGCTACTGAGCGGCGGTGTCGGCACCGTACTCGGGACCCTGTTCGGCGTGGCGATCCAAGGCTTGATCCAGACCTACATCAACTTTGACGGCACGCTAAGTTCCTGGTGGACCAAGATAGCCATCGGCATATTGCTGTTTGTGTTCATCGCCTTGCAACGCGGCCTGACCGCACTGTGGGAAAACCGCCAGAACGCCCCGGTCAAACGTGTCGCTCCGCACGGATAACGACACTACAACGCCTCCCAAACGTAGGTGTGAGACGCCTCCCCGATCTCACCCTACGTTTGTACTCGTCTGACACCACCTCTCGTACCGTTGAACCCTACGCTGTATGTTGTCAGCAGCAAACTTGCCATCGGCCAGAATACGCCTATGTTTGAATACAGGGGCCGCGCATAGTTGTCATCGGGCAATGACCCGACATTCATACCCATAGCGCTTTCCCCCTTGCCACCCTTCGCTTTCCTTTCCCCACACCACCAGGTTGTACGTTGTTCGCACATAACGAGATGAAGCTACCGTCAGCACGGCAGTTAGCCTGTGCAACGGTTTTTCCGGGTGGTGACACATTGATTGTTCGACATTGACACGTCTATTGAATTGACACGTTCTATCGAGAGGAAATGCCATGACTCACACCAAAAGCCATACAGCAAGCACGCCTGAAGCAGAACAGTCGCCACACTACGAAAGCAGCGGGCACAGCCTGCTGACGCTGGATAACGCCGGGCCAATCCAGATGGGATTTTGGGTGCCCAACCGGGTATGGGCCACCGCCAAATTCTTGATGCCACTGCGCGAGCATATCGCCAACAAGAAGCAAACCAATACCCTGGCCCCCATGCAGCCGGTGCTTCAGAATTTTAAAAACTGGGTGACCAACCACAGTGTCTACCGCATGTGGCTCAATAGCATGATCGAACAATCCAACGCCTATGTGGCTTCGCTGCCTGAATCCACCCGCAAGGAGATCAGCGACGATGGCGACGCCACCTGGATAGACAGCTACGACAGCTTCTTTGAGATCCTCAACGAAATCATTACTACCTCGCCGTCATTCAACACCACCGCACAAGTCGGGACACCGATGAATGCGTTTCTGGCCGTGGCGATGGGAACAGAAGCGGGCGTGGCGCTGTTCCACGACGCGACGTTCAATCAGCAGTTTCGTCAAGTGCTGGATGCCTGGAACAGTTTCCTGAAAAGCAGCGCCTCACTCGATAAACTCGATATCGCACAACCGGAAAAACCCGGTTCCTGGATCTCCAAAGCCGCCTATCAGGCCGGTGTCTGGAACCAGATGCAGCACGACCCCAACTTGCAAGGTTACGGCTTCGCCAGTTGGAACGATTTCTTTATCCGTCAGTTCGTACCCGGCGCACGCCCCTTTAAAGGCGATCCCAACACCCAGATAGACATCGGCTGTGAAACCACGCCGTGGCGCTATGCCGACCAGTTGCAACTGGAGAGCCGGTTTTGGGTCAAAGACATCCCTTATTCGCTGCTCGATCTGTTCGGCGGCCAGCGGCAATGGGCCAGGCTGTTCGAGGGCGGGCAACTCTATCAAGGGTTCCTTTCTGCGACGCACTATCATCGCTGGAACGCGCCGCTGGACGGTTTTCTGGTACGCTCCTGGGTTGAACCGGGGACTTACTTTGCTCAGCGTCCCGGACAGGGCGAAAATCAGGGCACCTGGGAAGGCACCGAGTCGCAACCCTACCTCGGCCATGTGGCCGCGCGCGCGGTGTTTATCTTCCGGCACAAGACCTGCGGCTACGTGGCGCTCATCTGCATCGGCATGGTGGAAGTGTCCAGCTGCGTGATCGAACCCAGCACCTTTATCGTTGAAGAGAGTGCCGAACCGGTCAGTATCACCCGCGGCGTCGAAATCGGTCACTTCGAGTTCGGCGGTTCGACTCACATGATGATCTTCCAAAAAGATCGGGTCGCGTTGGAAAAATGGGCTATCGATGCCGTCAGTCACCGCAACGATAAAAATCCCATCCCGCTGGGCAGCGTGATCGCCACCGCGCTGCACAACAAAGGCTAATCAGCGCTCACACCGGGCTCCGGCTGCGGTCGGGGCCAGTTTCTCCGTTGGGGCCGCCCCCTCCTCGACGATATCTTTTCTGTTAATCGACGGTTCTTTTTTCGTGATCGCTTTCAACCTTTACGCCGACTTGCCGAATTTTGTTATTCGCTTTGACCTGCCATTGCCACAATGACCACAAGTCAACACAGGAAGCACCGGGCCGCCGCCGTCAGAATAGGCGCGACATGAAAGAATGGAAGGGTTCTCTCAAGGATGAGATTTCCCCCAGGCGCAATACAGGCAATCCGTCTGTCGCCTCATGCTGGGATAGTCGTCTTCGCGCGTACCGACCCCAGCCCGACCTGCATAAGACACCGAATCCGCATCCGTACTTTTAACCACAACATGGCTTTTTACCACAACCTGCCTGCTCACCCCGATAAAGACGGTGATCAACGTGGTTTAAACAGGTGACATAACTAGAGGATAAACCCTATGGAACACTCCGTGATCGAACCGACTGTACCGATGCCCATGCCTGCAATGTTTGACGCACCGAGCGGCATTTTCGACTCGCTTGATGACGCCGTTCAGGCCGCCGCGTATGCGCAACAACAGTTGAACAGCGTCGAGCTGCGTCAACAGGTGATTAAAGCCATTCGGGTCGCTGGCGAGCGTTATGCCCAGGTGCTGGCGGAAATGGCCGTGGCCGAAACCGGCATGGGCCGTGTGGTCGATAAATACATCAAAAACGTGTCACAGGCGCGCCATACACCAGGGATCGAATGCCTGTCGGCGGAAGTACTGACCGGTGATAATGGGCTGACGCTGATTGAAAATGCCCCCTGGGGTGTGGTTGCGTCGGTCACCCCGTCAACCAACCCGGCCGCAACCGTTATCAATAACGCCATCAGTATGATAGCCGCCGGTAACAGCGTGGTGTTCGCCCCGCATCCGTCAGCGAAAAACGTATCGCTGCGCACCATCAGCCTGCTCAATAAAGCCATCGTCGCCACCGGCGGCCCGGAGAACCTGCTGGTTAGCGTTTCCGACCCTAACATCGAAACCGCGCAACGCCTGTTTCGCTACCCCGGTATCGGCCTGTTGGTGGTCACCGGCGGCGAAGCGGTGGTGGAAGCGGCGCGCAAACATACCGACAAACGGCTGATCGCCGCCGGGGCGGGTAACCCACCGGTGGTGGTAGATGAAACGGCGGATATTCCGAAAGCGGCTCGCGCGATTGTTAAAGGTGCCTCATTCGACAACAACATTATCTGTGCCGATGAGAAGGTGCTGATCGTGGTGGACAGTGTGGCTGATGCCCTACTGGAAGAAATGCAACGCAATCATGCCGTGCTGCTCACGCCAGCACAAACTGAGCAGTTGCTACCAGCACTGCTGAGCGACATCGACGAGCAGGGTAAAGGTCGCGTCAACCGCGACTATGTCGGCCGTGATGCCACGAAACTGGCTGAAGCCATCGGGCTTGAGGTCAACGAATATACCCGTTTACTGCTGGCTGAAACCGATGCCAGCCATCCGTTTGCTGTCACCGAACTGATGATGCCGGTACTGCCGGTGGTGCGGGTGAAAAACGTGGATGAGGCCATTGCGCTGGCACTCAAACTGGAAAATGGCTGCCGCCACACTGCTGCGATGCACTCCACCAATATCAGGAACTTAAATCGCATGGCTAACGCCATCAACACCAGTATTTTCGTCAAAAATGGCCCTTGTATCGCCGGGTTGGGGCTGGGTGGTGAAGGCTGGACATCGATGACCATCTCGACGCCGACCGGTGAAGGTGTCACCTCTGCTCGCACCTTTGTGCGCCTGCGACGCTGTGTGCTGGTGGATATGTTCCGTATCGCCTGACGATGGTGTATTACCCAAACAGGTTTGCCGCGCGGTTGCCGTTGGTCCATGACCAGCGGCAATACCACAGCGCAACAGCCGATTAAGGAGATAAACAGGGGTCAGGCGATGAGGGCATAAGCCGTACCGAAGTGGGAGACGCCGAAAATTAGGTCGTACCAGAGAACAGGGAAAGTGTGCTTTAGCGCCTGTTCCTCGCCGGCTGAATACCGTATAACGGGGAATGCTTTGGTCTGTCCAGGCTTCATCCATCGATATGGTGTGACATGATACGGTGTGACCATACGCTCTGGCAGACCCCGCCCGACATTGTCAAGGAGGTGAGCTGACGATGAAACACAATCCAGTTAACCTGCATCATCTGGATACAGAGCACCGGCTTCCAGCTACAACGCTGATACCGCTGGATGACAGTGTGCACCAGCGCCAGACACAGGACGTTTACGCCCAATCCCGCACCATTACAGACTGGCAGCAGATTTACGATCAGGTATCACCGGGACATTTCAAAGGGGAATTACGCGAGATCCTGCTCGACGGCATCCAGATTTGCCACGAATACACCAATCTGGCACTGCGCCAGTCCTGCATGATATGGCCCGACGCCTTCTGGTTTGGTATTCCGACCCGCCATGCCGGGACCGGCTTTATCGGCTCCCACCCCATCAGCGACAACGCCATCGCGGTCAGCCCAGGGGGGAAGGAGTTCGAACTGAATACGCCAGATGACTACGCCATTCTGGGTGTCGCTATCTCACGTGACGAACTATTGCAGTACACCGATGTGCTGGAAGAGCCGGAACAGCTGACCCGGTTGCTGGCACAAAGCACCACGTTGCTGGTAGAACCTCACAGACGGGAAATCCTCTGGTCGTTTGTACGTGAAGCGCTGTGGTATGGCTGCAACGAACCGCAACGTTTGCAGCACAGCAACGCGGCTAAAGTACTGAAACACAACCTGCTGACCACCGTGATTTCGTTTCTGGAAAGCGCCCAGCCCGCTGATGTCAGCCCATCCCATACCAACAAACGCATCGGTTATCGCAGCCTGATTGGTCGCGCCAGAGAATATGTGCTCAGCCAGCAGTCGGAACCGGTCACGGTGCTTGACCTGTGCCGTCGCCTGCATGTCAGCCGCCGCACGCTGCAAAATGCCTTTTGTGATGTCATGGGATGCGGCCCCAACGCCTGGCTGAAGATGATCCGCCTCAACGCAGTACGCCGCGAATTAGTCAGCCCCTACTCCCATCATCACACCGTACAGGATGCCGCCATGCAATGGGGCTTCTGGCACCTGAGCCAGTTCGCCACGGATTACCAGCGGCTGTTCAATGAAAAGCCATCAGTGACGCTCAAGGCTCGATTAGCAGGATAAAAAAGAGAAGCAGACGCGCAGAGGTGATGAATATCAGGCTCAGTACACAGGGCCGACATGCGTCGGCCCGCTATTTCACTTAATTAGTCTTTCCATTTCTCAATGATGACTTTCACCGTGCCCGAATTGTCAGAGCGTTGCCAGTCCTGAAGATACAGATCGAAACCACCAGTTTGAGGAAACGCGTGAATGATCGCGGCGGCATGCATACCATCATCATTCAGACCGTAGTAGCTGACAGCAGCCGTCTTATCAGCAGTACTCGTGCGATCATACACCATCAGTGCCGCAGATTTTGAACGGGTATTACCGCCCTGCCCTGTTGCATAGTCAACACCATCGGAAGTCGGATCAATGCGAAAACGGTAAACGCCCGATGCAATCGTTGTTTCGTTGTAAGCACTTCCCCCAGGGACAGTATTGTTATATCCATCCAGTGTCACCGTTTTATACGGCTGCCAGCCCGCCAATGCTGAGTAAGAGGCTAATAACGAGGCCGTAGCCACTAGAATTTTTGTCACGTTCTTCACGATTCAATATCCTTATGAATAAGATTAAACAGCTGTCAGATAATTATATAAATACCATTTAAAATCAAATTATTGGATATAACGATTCGTTTTAACCAAACATCATTGGTAAGCAATACTGGTGATTAGCGATTAGCGCCAAGGTTCACAAGAGCCATCGTCCCTGATGGCAACGAGCGCTTTTTCCCGCATATCGCTACGCTGGCAGGGAGAGTCGTAAACAGCAGTAAGCTGAAACAAGAAAGGCAGGTATTGCCGGATTTTCACCCGGCAAGCCTGGATCACGCATTCAGGGCATCAAACGCGCGGCGGATATCGTCTTCTGGCAGACGAATACCGATAAACACCATAACACTCTCGCGTGGTTCATCGTCGTTCCATGGGCGATCCCAGTCGGCACTGTAGAGCCGTTGTACCCCCTGAAATAGCAGCCGACGATCATCCCCCTCGATTGCAAGGACCCCTTTGTAGCGCAGCAGGTTATCGGCACAGTCTACCAACAGTTGCTCCATAACTGCCGATACCGCGGCCATGTCTACCGGCCTTGCCAGTTGCACCACCAGCGAGGTGATGGCGTTATCCTGTTCGATCAGCGGTCGAAAACGTGGTAACGACACCTGTAGCCGATCGTCTAACATAAAACCATCGACACCGAAGATCTGGCGGTGATCGATCTGACCATTCACCACCCGATACAGGCTGGCACGGGCGTTGATACGCGCCAGTCTCTCTTCCAGTGCCTGCGTCTCGCCAGCCAGATCGGTTTTGGTCAGCAGAATGCGGTCGGCATAACCGACCTGCGCCTGCGCCACGGTATGTCGGCTCAGTTGCTCATCGGCATGTACCGCGTCGACCAGCGCAATCACGCCATCCAACAGAAAGCGTTGGCTCAGGCGCTCGTCAGAAAAAAATGTCTGAATCACCGGCCCCGGATCGGCCATACCGGTGCACTCGATCACCAGCCGGTCAAACGCCAGTTCACCGCGGTCAATACCGTCCAGCAAGTCATGCAGCGCATCCGACAATTCATTGGCGCTGCTACAGCAAATGCAACCGTTACTCAGTGTGGTGATGCGCGTCGCACGATCGCCCAGTAACGAGTCATCAATCGCCACCGCGCCAAATTCATTTTCAATGACGGCAATTTTCTCGCCGTGATCGGCATACAGCAGATGGCGCAGTAACGTGGTTTTACCCGCCCCCAGAAAACCGGTGAGGATTGTTGCAGGTAATACGTCTGCGGGTGATACCTCTGCAGGTAATGAATGAGTCATACTCGAAAAAACTCCTTGTCGCGCTGACGACTCAACAGCACCGAAAACCCCCTTTACCACTACCGCCATAACGTGCCTGCTGGCGTTCGCGGAAAAACTCCTCGTAGCTCATCACGTCCTGGTCTGGGTGGTTGGTCTGCATGTGCTGCACGTAGTTATCATAATCCGGGATGCCGACCAGCATTCTGGCGGCCTGCCCCAGATATTTTCCTGCTTTCCCAAGGTTTCCGAACATATCGCCCTCTCTTGATATCAGCGCTGATGGCGCATGAGCCGACAGATATGAACGCCGACAGGCCCATTCAGGCACCTGTCGGCGGTATCGTCCTCACCGTCGGTTAGTGATGGGAGGAGAGCTTCACGCCGCCTTCTGGTACCGGCACATACGGGGTTTCACGGTCAGAGCGTTCTGACTGGTTACGTTCCCGCAAAGCTGTACGAATACCATAGAAGATTATGCTGTACACCACCACCAGGAACAAAACGCTCAATACGGCATTGGTGTAGTTATTCACCACGATGTGATGCATGTTGGCAATCTGCTGTTCACTCAGATTCGTGCTTTCAGCAATGCGCTGTTTGTAAACCCGTGCCAGATACAGAAAACCTTCCATCTGCGGATTATTACTAAACAGCTTCAGCCCCAATGCCCAGGTGGTGCAGATAAGCAGCCAAATCGCTGGCAGCATCGTGACCCAAATATAACGGGTGCGTTTCATCTTGATCAGCACGACCGTCCCCAGCACCAGCGCAACCGCCGCCAGCATCTGGTTGGAGATACCGAACAGTGGCCACAAGCTCTTGACGCCACCCAGCGGATCCACCACGCCCTGATACAACAGGTAGCCCCACAAGCCAACGCAACCTGCGGTGCCGACCATACCAGCAATCAACGAATCGGTTTTCTTCAGGAACGGGACGAAGTTACCCAGCAGGTCTTGCAGCATAAAGCGGCCAGAACGCGTGCCAGCATCCAACGCAGTCAGAATAAACAGCGCTTCAAACAGAATACCGAAGTGGTACCAGAAGCCCATGTTGGCGCTTGGGATAATCTGATGGAACACATGCGCAATACCTACCGCCAGCGTCGGTGCACCGCCTGCGCGGTTCAGTACCGACGGTTCGCCGATGTCTTTCGCGGTTTGCAGGATCTGCTCCGGCGAAATCACAAAGCCCCAGGAACTGACCGTTGCCGCCGCCTGTGCGGTAACACCCTGCAACTGCGCCATGATCGCCGGTGCATTGGCACCGCCAAGCTCATGCAGATTCGGCATGGTAACACCCAGACCGACCGGCGGGGTGTTCATGGCGAAATACAAACCCGGTTCGATAATCGACGCCGCAACCAGTGCCATGATGGCGACAAACGATTCCATCAACATCGCACCGTAACCGATAAAGCGGGCATCGGTTTCGTTCGCCAGCAGCTTCGGCGTGGTGCCGGAAGCAATCAGCGCATGGAAGCCGGATACCGCGCCACAGGCGATGGTAATAAACAGGAACGGGAACAATGCGCCTTTCCACACGGGGCCAGTACCGTCGATAAACTGTGTCATGGACGGCATTTTCAGCTCAGGGTTGATGATGACGATACCGATCGCCAGACCGACGATCACCCCGATTTTCAGGAACGTCGCCAGATAGTCGCGCGGAGCCAGAATCAGCCACACCGGCAACAGCGCCGAGATGAACGCATAACCGATCAACGCAAAGGTGATGGTGGTGTCTTTGAACGTCAACGCCGGGCCCCAGTACGGGTCATGAGCGATAACACCGCCAAACCAGATAGCCAGCAGCAACAGTACGATACCGATGACCGATACTTCCCCCACCCGACCGGGGCGCAGGAAGCGCATATAGATGCCCATGAACAGCGCGATCGGCACGGTAGAGCACACGGTAAATACACCCCACGGGCTTTCCGCCAGTGCTTTCACCACGATCAACGCCAGTACCGCCAGGATAATGATCATAATCAGGAAGCAGCCGAACAGCGCGATAGTGCCGGGTACCGGCCCCATTTCCTCTTTGATCATTTCACCCAGCGACACCCCATTGCGGCGGGTCGACATGAACAGCACCATAAAGTCCTGTACCGCGCCCGCCAGCACAACACCGGCAAGCAGCCACAGGGTACCGGGCAGATAGCCCATTTGGGCGGCCAGTACCGGCCCGACCAGCGGGCCCGCGCCTGCGATAGCGGCAAAATGGTGGCCGAACAGCACATTGCGGTTGGTCGGCACGTAATTGAGCCCGTCGTTGTTAACCACCGCGGGTGTCGCACGATTGGCGTCAAGCTGCATCACCTGGCGGGCGATGTACAAGCTGTAGTAACGGTAAGCGACCAGATAGACCGCCACCGACGCTACCACGATCCACATGGCGCTGACGTGCTCGCCGCGACGCAGTGCGACCACGCCAAGGCAGCATGCCCCGATGAACCCCAGTAACGCCCAGGGAAGATGCCTGAGAAGTTTATCTTTCATAGCGTTCACTCTTCTTATTTGTGTATACCCTCAATCATTCGAGTGGCAGGACAGCGGCAAGCGAGTGAACCCCGGTGAGCTTACTCAGTCGGATGAACGCGCGCAGCCAACACACCTGCAACCTGAAGTATGACGGGTATCATTACTAATGATGTAGTCACGTATGGTGACTGTAGTCAGGCTATTCGTCAGGTGATAGTTGAATTTGGGTCAGCGGTCGGATAAGCGGATGACCGGTCGCATACCGGAATAAGCGGTGACAGATTTTTACTTAAATTGACGAAAATGCGCCCTGCGGCCAACGAGGCAACCGCAGTAACGATGCCGTTGCCGTGTCATGAACAACGCAAGAGACAGACAGAATGAAAGGAACGGGAAACACGCTGCCCGCACGCATGCGGGTCGGCATTAGCCCTTAAGACCAAGCAGTTGCTTGAGGGTTTTCAGGTAGCGGCGGCTGACCGGCAACGCCTGACCGCTTTTCAGCAGGATCTCCGCGTGCCCACTCTCTTCCAGCCGGATTTCGCGCAGATGCGCCATATTGACCAGATACTGTCGGTGACAGCGCACCAACGGGGTACGGCTTTCCAGCGTTTTCAGGGTCAATTCGGTAAAGCACTCTTCCCCTTGCGGCCCGGTGACATACACACCGCTCTGGCGCGAACTGGCAAACTGCACGTCGGCGCTTTTCATCAGGTAGATACGGCTGTGCCCGGTACAGGGAATGTAGTCCAGGCCCGACTGATGGTCGGACAGTTTGTCGATATTCTGCGCCGGGCGTTCCCGGTGCAGATTGCGCAAAGTCTTCGCCAGCCGCTGTGGGTCTATCGGCTTGAGCAGGTAATCAAACGCCTGCTCTTCAAACGCTTTAATCGCATACTCATCGTAAGCGGTAATGAACACGATGTAAGGCATGTTATCCGGATCGATCATGCCGATCATTTCCAGCCCGCTGATGCGTGGCATCTGAATATCCAGAAACACCACGTCGGGGCGTAAGCGGTGAATCGCGCTAATCGCTTCCACCGCGTTCGCACACTCTCCGACCAGCTCAAGGCCGTCATCCTGTTCCAGCAAGCAGCGCAGGTTATCCCGCGCCAACGGTTCATCATCAACAATCAGCACGCTCAGCATGACTGGCTTTCCTCACAGGGCAGCGTCAGATGGATATGGGTGTAACGGTCCGGCTCGCATTCCACACTCAGGCCATACTCATTGCCGTAGCGACTGCGGATACGCTTATCCACCAGATTCATGCCAAGCCCGGTGCAGTTCGTTCGTGGCTGGTACAGACCGGCATTATCCTCAATACTCAGCAACAGTCGCTCCCCCTGCCGACTGGCGCTGATGGTGACAATCCCGGTTCCCAGCAGATGCGCCGTACCGTGTTTAATCGCGTTTTCCACCAGCGGTTGCAACGAAAACGCAGGCAACCGCATCGACATCAACGCTGATGGCAGGTCAAAACGGATCTGCAAACGCTCCTGAAAGCGCGCTTTTTCAATTTGCAGATAGGCATTCACATGCTCTATCTCGTCGGCCAGTGTAACAACTTCCTCTGAGCGTTTGAGATTTTTGCGAAAAAACGTCGACAACGACTGCACCAGTTGGCCAGCCTGTTCACTATCACGGCGGATCACCGCCAGTAAGGTGTTGAGAGCGTTAAACAGAAAATGTGGATTAACCTGCGCATGCAGCAGTTTGATTTCCGATTGTGTCAGCAACTGCTTGCTGCGCTCATACTGTCCCGCCAGGATCTGAGCCGCCAGCAGGCTGGCGATCCCCTCGCCAAACGTGCGATTGATGGAACTGAACAGACGGTTTTTAGCTTCATACAATTTGATGGTACCGATCACCTGCTGATTTTCACCGCACAGCGGGATCACCAGCGTCGACCCCAGCCGACAGGTAGATTGCAGCGAGCATTGGTACGGCGTCTCGTTGCCGTCGGCGTACACCACCTCGTTATGCTCGATAGCGCGCCGGGTATGACCCGAGGCAATAGGCGTCCCCGGAAGGTGGTGGTCATCGCCGATGCCGATAAAAGCCAACAGCTTCTCGCGGTCGGTGATCGCCACCGCACCAATATCCATCTCCTGATAGATGACCTGCGCCACCCGCATACTGTTTTCTTCATTAAACCCCTGATGCAGGATACCTTCGGTGCAGGCGGCGATTTTTAACGCCCGGGCGGAAAACGCCGAGGTATATCGTTCAAACATGGCGCGCCGGTCCAGCAGGATACGCATGAACATCGCCGCGCCAATACTGTTGGTGACGATCATCGGTGCCGCAATGTCTTTCACCAGTTTCAGCGCATCATCAAACGGCCGCGCCAGCAACAAAATAATCGCCATTTGCAGCAGTTCAGCAATAAACGTCACCCCTGCCACAGTAAAAGGGTTAAACAACCGATCAACCCGGCCACGGCGCATCAGCAACCGGTGTGCCATGCCCCCCAACAGCCCCTCGACAATGGTCGACACCATACAACTGAATGCCGTCATCCCCCCCAGCGAATAACGGTGCAACCCACCGGTCATCCCCACCAGAATGCCGACGCCGGGGCCACCCAGCAGCCCGCCGAGCACCGCGCCAATCGCACGCGTATTGGCAATCGAGTCCTGTACATGTAGCCCGAAATAGGTGCCCATAATGCAGAACATGGAAAACATGGCGTAACACAGCAGCTTATGCGGTAAACGGACCGTGACCTGCATCAACGGGATAAACAGCGGCGTTTTACTGAGCAGATAGGCAATCACCAGATAGACGCACATCTGCTGGAGCAACAGTAAAACCAGTTTGAACTCATACATGATAGAAACTCAGACGGGCAAAAAACCGGGAATCGGACGATCCCCCGAGGAGCATACCCTAACACAAACTCGCGGCGTTACCTTGACGCGTTTCACTGATTTGCATACTGGCGCAGTCGGTTGTCAGCAAGAGGTGTGAAATTCCCGCCGCCATCATGGCTTCGGGCTTTTCCGCCTACGCCAATGTCGCCAACACCGCCAACCGGCATTGCTCAGCGGATTTCATTGACGTACATGAAGTTCCCGGTGGTGAAACGGTGATGAGCCAGGATCACCGGCCTTGCGCTCTGGTCAAACGAGACTTCGTCAATCACCATAATCGCCTGCGGTGCCTGCAACTCCAGCAAACGCAAGTCTTCCTCGTTGGCCAGTTCAGCGGTAATTTGCTCCCGCACTGCCGCCACCCGAATGTCATAGCCATCAATGAGAAACCGATACAGCAGTGATGGCACCGACTCCCGCGCCGGAAAATCGGGCAGACGGGCTTCTGGCAGCACCATGGTTTCATGCATCGCGGGCACACCGTCTATCTTTCGTAACCGTTTGAGATAGATAACGCTGTCGCCCGGCTGCAACTGCAGCTTTTCTACTTCCTGCTCGGTTGCCAGCGCCCGATGATAATCCAGCAAGATCGTTTGCGAATTGAGCAAGCGGCCATCTTTGCCGTGCAGGCGAAAATAGCGGAAGAAATGACTCAGGTTGTGCAACGGAGCCCACCCGGTGACCACCGTGCCGGTTTTACGGCGACGCATCAGCATCCCTTCGGCGGTCAGCGCCGCCAGCGCTTTACGCACCGTCCCCACCGAAACGCCAAAATCGGCTGCCAGTGCGTTCTCACTGGGCAGAACCGTACCGGCAGCCAGTTCACCGACCAGAATCGACTCGCTGATATAGCGTTTCACCACCTCGTAACGCGGGGCGCCTTCAAATTCATCAAGACGCCCAAAACTCACAGCATCCTGCTCGTCAGATCTTTTCATTATCATGAATGATTACCTATTGACCAACTCGCTCACCTGAATTATCTATAAACTATATAGAAATACAACCCAGTGAGCACGACATGAGTGTGACATCCCTTTTTCAGCAAGCGCTGGCCAGCATTGCGAATGATTCAGACGCCATTGTACAGGATATGAGCAGCATGCTGGCGGTGGATACCAGTTTCCCGCCCGGCCTGGGTTATGGTGCGTTCGCTGATCTGATGGAGTCACTGCTAACGCCGATGGGATTCCGCTTCCAGCGGGTGTCAGTGCCCGAATCCCTCTGGCGTTCACCGGATGGTAGCGCACGCGGAGAGCGCGTCAACCTGCTGGCAACGCTGCCCGGCGACGCGCCAGAGAACTGCAACCTCTATTTTCACGTTGATACCGTTCCCCCCGGCGACGGCTGGCATTACCCGCCGTTAGCGCTAAGTCAGGACGGTGAACGGCTGATCGGCCGCGGTAGCGCCGACATGAAAGGAACGATCGTCGCCACGCTGGCCGCGCTGCGTGCAGCGCAAAAATACCGCCTCAAACTGTGTTTCAACCCGGTGCTGTTGCTGTGTACCGACGAAGAAGGCGGGTTGTACCCCGGCATTCGCTATCTGGCGGAACAACGGCTTTTTCAAGGTCATATGCTGAGTTTCAACGGCGGTGCCGCACCGCGCATCTGGGCCGGTTGTTTCGGCAGTCTGGATGTGGTGATCCGCGTGACGGGGCGCTCGGGGCATTCCGGCGACTCGGTAGACGGCATCAACGCCATTGAGGAGAGCCTGCCGTTGATGAACGCCCTGATGGCGCTGAAGCGGCAAGTTGAACAACGCACCTCCGCCATGCCGCCGCCGCCACATTTTGAAGGCAAGCCGCTGACCTCCCGCCTGACACTGGCGGTGGCGCAAGGTGGCAGCAAAGGCTCCACCTTGCCGGAACGTTTTGAGCTGCTGGTCAACCGTCGCTACGCCCCCGAAGAGTCGTTCGACGCGGTCTGGCAAGAATTAACCGACTGTATCACGCAATCCATGGCCTCCTCCGCCGCGCTGAGTACGGAATACCACCTGATCGGCCATCTGGCACCGGTCAGCGACCCTACCGGGCCGCACTGGCCGCGCTGGCAACACGCGCTGGGCATGGGATTTGGTTTCCGCGCCGACGAATTCGCCGCCTGGGGTTCCTCCAGCAGTTCCGACATGGGATGGGTACAACAGGCAGGCATTCAGGAAATTCTGTTAGGGGGTCTGGTACGGCCGGATAACCACATTCACGCCGCCAATGAATACACCACGATGTCGGACATCGTCGCTTTATCCCAGTCTATTTTGGCCTATCTGGCCGAGGACTTTTCGCCAACCCAGGGTCATTAAGCAATAAAAAACCAATAACAAACAATAAGTAGCAAATAACAATTAGCAAACAACAATGAGCAAACAGCAGAAGAGGAAACCACGATGTGTGCAATGAAAGGAATAAACAGACGGCAGTTTATTACTCACACCACGCTGATGACTGGCGCAGCCATGCTACCGTGGTCATTCCATGCTAACGCGGCCGAGGCTAGCGTCATGACGGCGGGCGGTACGCCACAAAAAGGCGGCACCCTGCGCATCAGCGTCGATCAGGCTATCAACATGCTCAACCCCCAGCAGGCACGCGTCAACCCCGAGTACCTGCTGGCTGAACTGCTCTACAGCGGCCTGACCCGTCTGACACAGGAGATGAAAGCCGAACCGGATTTGGCTATCAGCTGGCAGCCGAATGCTGACCTGACGCAGTGGACCTTTACCCTGCGCCCCAACCTGAAGTTCAGCGACGGTACACCGTTGACCGCCGCGGATGTCGTCGCCAGCCTCTCTGCCATTCTGGACCCCAAAAACGCCTCGCCGGGGATGCGTAACATTGGTCCAATCAAAGAGTTGCATGCCGATGGCAACGACAACGTGGTGATCATCACCCAGGTACCTTACGCCGACCTGCCCGTGATGCTGGCGTACCCGGACGCCAGAATCGTCCCCGCCGCCATCGCGCAGGGGCAACTGGCGCGGCTGTCCAAAGAAGCGCTGGGTGCGGGCCCTTTCATGCTGGCGTCGTATGAGCCAGAACGCAAAATCGTGGTGAAGCGCAACCCGTATTACTACGACCCGAACCGCCCGTATCTGGACGCCGTGGAGATCGTGGTTTATCCCGACGCTATCGCCGAAAGCTCCGCGCTGATCGCCGGTGATACCGACCTGATGCTGGCGGCACAGCCCAGCGAGTTCAAACGCTTGTCTGCCGCCGCCGGCATCCAGCCGCTGCGCGTCCCATCGGGCCAGTTCCTCAACATCAACATGGGGTGCGACCAGAAACCCTTTAACGACGTACGGGTACGCCAGGCGCTGGCGCTGTGTATCGATCGCAAAGCGATGGTTGATTTCGTCGCCGACAGTTACGGCACCCCGGGTAACGACACGCCGATCAACGCCTCGTATCCGTGGTATCGCAACCTGCCGCTGCGCCAGCCCGACTACGCCAAAGCCAAGGCGTTGCTGGCAGAAGCCGGTTACCCGGACGGACTCGATTTAACCTTGATCGCGTCAGATAAACCGGCCTCCCGTACCCAGTTGGGGATCGCGGTACGCGAGATGGCCAAGCCCGCCGGTTTTCGTATCAACGTGCAGACCATGGCCCACAGCACCTACCTCGATCAGGTGTGGAAGAAAGGCAATTTTTATGTCGGCTTCTACAATATGCAGCCTTCACCGGACGCCGTGTTCTCGCTGCTCTACACCTCCGATGCAGCGTGGAACGAAACCCGCTGGAACAATGCCGATTTTGACGCCGCCGTCGCTGGCGCACGCGGCACCACCGACGACGCCAAGCGCCGGGAGTTCTACGGTAAAGCGCAGCAGTTGATGCATGAACAGGTGCCGTCGGTCATCCCTGCCTTCTTCAACCTGCTCTCCGCCAGCCGGGATTCCGTGCGCGGCTACGCGCTGCATCCACGTGCCGCCGTGTTCCGTCTCGATCACGTCTGGCTGACGGCGCAAGCGTCGACACGCCGAAGCTGAACTAAGGAGCGGCCGTGAGCGCAAGCTATCTGTTAAAACGTCTGCTGTTGGTGATCTACACCCTGCTGGTGGTGTCCGTACTGGTATTCAGCATTACCCAGTTGCTGCCTGCCGACGCCGCGGTCACCCTGCTCGGCCAGCATGCCACCCCGGAGGCGCTGGCGGCGGTCAGGGCCCGACTCGGGCTGGACGCGCCTGCCTGGGTGCAATACTGGCACTGGCTGGCGGCAGCGTTGCACGGTGATTTCGGCGTCTCCATGCGGACCAACCTGCCGGTCGCGCCCACGCTGCTCACCGCCCTATCCCGCTCACTGTTGCTGGCAGCATGCGCCCTGTCGCTGATGCTGCTGGTGGCGCTGCCGCTCGGCGTGTGGGCGGCGGTCAGAAAAGGCAAACTGGCGGATGTGCTGGTCAGCGTGCTGTCTTACATCGGCATTTCCTTTCCCGAGTTCGTCACCGCCACGCTGATGTTGCTGCTGTTCGCCGATATCTGGCAGTTGCTGCCAGCGACCGGTTATGTGCCGCTCAGCGAGAACCTGATTGACGGCGTGCGCCATCTGGTGCTGCCGTCGGCGACGGTGGCAATGATTCTGGTCGCGCATGTCTCACGTATGGTGCGCTCGGAGATGGTGGATGTGCTGCATACCGACTACATCCGGGCAGCCTGGCTGAAAGGGCTGCCGCGCCGCCGTATTCTGTGGCGCCACGCGCTGCGCAACGGCCTGTTGCCGACCATCACTATCGTGGCATTGGACGTGGGTTATCTGCTCGGCGGCATCGTGGTAGTGGAAGAGATTTTCGCTATTCCCGGCATCGGCCGGGAGCTTATCGTCGCGGTGCAGGCGCGCGATCTCCCCACCATTCAGGGCGGTGTGATGATCCTGGCCTCCACCTATGCGGTCGTCAATTTTCTGGCCGACCTCGCCTACGCCACGCTAGACAAGCGGATTCACTATGTTTGACGTACTCAAAAAACTACTGCGTACTCCGCAAGGGGCTGCCGGGCTTGGCATCCTGCTGCTGGCGCTGATTACCGTGTGCGCGGGTGTTCATCTGGCCCCCGCCGACCCAGAGGCTATTTCGATTCTGGCGCGCTATAAAGCGCCGAGCGCCATGCACTGGTTCGGCACCGATCAGCTAGGGCGCGACATCCTCAGCCGGGTGCTGGTGGGTGCCCGCACCACCATTCTTTATTCGCTACTGGCGACCTCACTGGCGATGGTGGCAGGCTCGGTTATCGGCACCGCCAGCGCGTATCTGGGTGGCCGGATGGATGAAGGCATTATGCGCACCATGGACGCGGTGATGTCGATCCCCAGCCTGCTGTTCGCTTTATTGATTGTCAGCACACTAGGACAGAGTAGCCTGAATGCGGTGCTGGCTATCACCATCGCCTTTATACCGGGCATGGTACGCATCGCCCGTAGCGTGGCGCTGGCCGCGCGCCAGCAGGATTACGTCTATGCCGCCATCGCCCGCGGCGAATCCCCCGGCTATATCATCCTGCGGGAGATGCTGCCTAACATCGTGGCACCCATCATCGTGGAATCCACTATTCGCGTGTCGTTCGCCATTATGCTGTTTGCCACCCTGAGCTTCCTTGGGCTGGGGGCGCAACCGCCACAACCGGAATGGGGGTTGATGGTATCCGAAGCCCGCGCCTACTTCTTTAACGCTCCCTGGATGATGCTGATCCCCGGGCTTGCGATCGCCATCGTCGCTATCGGTTTCAACCTGCTTGGCGATGGGCTACGCGACGTTCTGAATCCGAGGAGCCACTGATGGACAAGCACAACGCCACCCTGACGACATCCACCCCGGTACTGGCGGTTAACGATTACAGCCTGGACTACGCACTGCCAGACGGTTCACACCTGCCGGTGCTGCGGGACATTACCCTGCACGTGAACCGCGGCGACGTGGTGGGGCTGGTAGGGGAATCCGGCTCCGGCAAAACCACCCTCGGCTGGGCCATTATGCGCTGGCTCGCCAGTAACGCACGGGAGCGCGCTGGCGAGATTCACCTCAGCGGTTTAAATCTGCGCACGTTGGCGACGGACAAATTGCACGCGCTGCGCGGCGGAAAACTGGGGATGATTTTTCAGGACCCCAGCGCCTCGCTCAACCCCACCCTGACGCTGGGGGAACAGGTGACGGAGGTGCTGCGCCGTCACCGTCACCTCAATGCCCGGGAAGCGCAGGAATACGGCGAAACCCTGCTGCGCGACGTTGACCTGAAACATCCGGCGCTGATGATGCGGCGCTACCCGCATCAGGTTTCCGGCGGTGAAAAACAGCGCATCCTGATCGCTACCGCCTTCGCTTGTCAGCCCGACTGCCTGATTTTCGACGAACCCACCACCGCGCTGGACGTAATAAGCTCAGCACAGATCCTGGCGTTGTTTGAACGACTACGGGAAGAAACCGGCGTAGCAGCCTTGTATATCTCTCACGATCTGGCACTGGTCTCCCGTGTTACCGATCGCGTCTGTGTGTTGGAAAAAGGCCGTATCGTTGAACAGGCGGACGCCGGGGCGTTGTTCAGCGCACCGCAACACGCCTACACCCGTCGGTTGATCGCCGCCGTGCCGAATCCAACCGTACGCTTGCTGGATGAAGCCACGCCGTCTTCCCAACCGTTACTGACCCTGAGTGACATCACTATCCAGTACGGCCACCACCGGTTGCTGGACAAGCTGCTCAAGCGCCAACCCCATCAAACCCGCGCCGCTAACGCGGTATCGCTCACCGTGCATGAAGGTGAGATTCTGGGGATTGTCGGTGAGTCCGGCTCCGGCAAGTCGACACTGGCCAAAGCCATCACCGGTCTGGTGCCATTTAGTGGCGAGCTGGATTTTCGCGGCTACACCCTGCTCGGCCGCGCGCAGATGGATAAGGACTATCGCCGCCGGGTGCAAATGATCTTCCAGCACCCGGACGCGTCGCTCAATCCGCGTATGCGTATCGGCGATATTATCGCCCGCCCGCTGCGGCTGTATGGTCTGCCCAACGGCGAAACCGAAACACAGGCCGTCGCCCGACTGCTGGAAGAAGTGCGCCTGCCAGCGTCGATGGCGTCGCGCTACCCTCATGAACTGTCAGGTGGACAAAAGCAGCGGGTGGCGATCGCCCGCGCCTTCGCCCACCCGCCAGAACTGGTGATTTGCGACGAAATTACCGCTGCATTGGACGTCTCGGTGCAAGCGACCGTGATTGAATTGCTGCTGGAACTGCGGCGACGCTATGGCACCGCCTACCTGTTCATTACCCACGATCTTAACCTGATTCAGCAGGTGGCTCATCGTATCGCGGTGATGTATCGCGGCGACGTGCTGGAGATCCTGCCGGGCCATGCGATGGCGTCTCAGGCACAGCATCCTTACACGCGGGCGCTGCTGTCCGCCATCCCGACACCCGGTGAGTTATCGCCTGCCCCACACTCATACACAGAATGAAACCATCATGACGAAAGAACAGTTACTACAGCGTATCGATACCGAATTTTGTCTGCGTTTTCTGGCAAACATGGTGCAACACAAAAGCTACAGCGCCACTGACGGCGAACGTCAACTGGCGGAATTCATGGCCGGGCGGATGCGCGAACTCGGGCTGGAAACCCAGCTCACGCCGGTGCCCGGCGGGCGGCTCAATGCCATCGGCACGCTGCGCGGCGTCGGCGGTGGCCACAGTTTGCTGTTCAACGGCCATCTGGACACCAACCCGGTGACGGAAGGCTGGACGGTGGATCCGTGGGAAGGAAAAATCGACGACGAATTCATCTACGGCATCGGTGTGTCCAATATGAAATCCGGCGATGCCGCCTATTTCTGCGCGCTGAAAACGCTGATCGACGCGGGCGTCAAACTGAAAGGCGACGTGGTGCTGACTTACGTGGTCGGGGAATTACAGGGCGGCATCGGCTCCATCGCCGCGATTGAGCAAGGTATCCGCGCCGACTATTTCATCAACGCCGAACCGACCGACATCCAGGCGCTGACCATGCACGCCGGTTCGCTGATGTTCACCATCGAACTGACCGGTGATACCCGCCATCTATCCAAACGTGAGCAAGCGGTGGATGCCATCGCCGCCGCCGTGGAGCTGATCCCGCAGTTGAACGCCATGACGTTCAGCGGCGCACAGAGCGACGAACACCGCAGCATCAACCGTTGCCATGTCGGCACCGTACACGGTGCGCTGGGGCGCGATCTTGAAGAGTGGCGGCCGCCGCAGGTGGCAGACTTCGCCCGCCTCAAAGGTTCCGCCCGCTTCGCACCGGGGCAGAGCGTCGCCAGCGTGCTGGCAGATATTCAGGCATCGCTGGATGCGCTCTGCGCCCGCCACCCCGGCCTGAAGGCGGAACTGTTCGACGACGGCGAACGGGATAAGCCCACCATGCTGCCGTTCGAAGTGTCCCGCGAGTCAGCGATCGTGCAGGCGGTTAACCGCGCCTATCAACAGGTGCGCGGTGAACCACAGCCCAGCGGTGCTATCACGCCGCCCGCGTTTTACGGCACCGACGCCGCCCATTTTTATCAGTTAGCGGGGATGGAGGGTATCGTGTGTGGTCCCGGCGGCAAGTTCAACACCATGCCGGATGAACGCGTTCACATCAGCGATTTTCTCGATGCGGTACGCATCTATCTGCTGGCGATACTGGAAATCTGCCAGCCGGAGGAGGCGCTGTCATAACCTCGCCTGCGTCGCTCGCTGGCGAGTCATCATGTCGTCTTGCCAGCGGGCACGGAGGTGACAAGAGATAGCCCCCATCAAAACACTATCCCCACCCTTTACTCCATTAAACGGTGGGGATTAATACACAGTTGCATCAAGAGAAGGATGGGAAGTCCGTCCTCAATCGACACGGGTATTACAACACTTTCGCGCTCCCGGCCCAGCCAGCGTGGAAATGGCCGGAGCAAATCGCCGGTTCAATAGCGCTGATATTTACCCGGACCAGGCCCAGCTTAACGAAGGGATCATCTGACAACGCGACATTGACCGCCGATGAGTCCGTTCCGTAGGCCAGAATAAATCCACCCAGTCCGTTCTCTAATGGACCGGCAAAAATGATATTCCCGAGTTTGATATTATCGGCAAGCCATTTTTTGTGCGCATCAATATGCTGTTCAAGTTCGTCTTTCGGACTGGAGTACTCAAGAGTAATGGCATATAACATAGCAGTTACCTTCATAATAAATTAAACGGCGAGAGAGTTAATCACTAACTGGATGGATGACCTGGCATTCTCAATTTCACGATTTTTTATTTCATCGCCTTTTGATGCTCCTTCCGCACGAATAAAATACACATCATGAATACCGAGAAACCCGAAAAAGGCCTGAAGATAGCGTTCCTGAAAATCCAGACCGGCAAAAGGGGGCTTGCCATAAAAACCGCCACGGGCAGAAACGATAATCACTTTTCTTCCTGCGGATAATCCGACGGGTCCGGTTTCAGTATATTTAAACGTCCTCCCTGCCTGCGCAATTCTATCCAACCAGGCTTTCAATTGACTGGAAACGGAAAAGTTATACATCGGCGCGCCAATAGCAATGACATCACTCGCCAGAAACTCTGACACGAGTTGTTCTGACAGTTGGTGCTCCTGCAACGTTGCGTTGTCCACTGCCGCGTTATCTACCTGGCGAAAACCCGCCACAATCGGGCCGGTAAGGTGGTGTATTTCCTGTGCCACCACATCGCGGTAAGACAAGTCCGCATCCGGATAACGGTGGGTCAATTGTTCAATAACCTCAGCGGAAAGCTGCCGTGTTACTGAACCATCAGCAAGAATACTGGAATCTATATGTAATATATTCACGACAACCTCTCTTTATATTTAAGCGCAAAAATCATTCATACGTTAAATCATTCAGGTATCAGAACATCAGCAACCGAATTACGCGCTGTTATATGTATCAACACATCACCACAGACGAATCAGAACAACTCGCCGCCATCAACCTGAATACAGGACGGACATCATCATTTAATGGCCTTGGCTGCCTCATCAATAAAATGTGCGACAGCATCAGGGTGTGAAATAAGAGACATATGGCTGGATGCGATCGACATTACTTTGGCACCAATCTGCCCGGCTATTTTTTCCTGAACGGCATGCGGTAACGCGTTGTCATTTTCAGTTAATAAATACCACGACGGTTTATCTTTCCATGCAGCGTGCTGCACGTTATCGCCAAATGCTTTTGCTGCCATCGGCTGTTGAACCGCGGTTAATTCCTGTACTTTTTTTAACGGTACATCCCCGGCCATGACTTCCTGATACTGCTTAGGATTATCCAGCCAGATTAACCCGTTGGCATCCGCTGTCATCCCTTCCATCGGTGCATGCAGACGCTGCAATAAATCAGCAACGGATTCCCCACTGTCTGGCACCAGCGCCGATAAATAGACCAGCCCTCGCACATTTGGCGCGTTACCCGCCTGGGTAACGACAGCACCAGCCCACGAGTGCCCCACCAGCAGCACATCACCTTGCTGCCTTTGCAACACGCGCTCGGTGGCACTGACATCATCCGCCAACGAGGTCAGGGGGTTTTGCACGGCAGTGACATGGTAGCCCATGCCTTGCAACCGGGTCGTCACCGCCGACCAACTGGAACCATCGGCGAACGCGCCATGAACCAACACAATATTTTTAATTTTCGCGGCCTCCGCAATAGAGTGAACACCGGCAAAGAGAAGCAGCCCCAACCCAATAGCCAGTGTGCGTAGCCAGGCGGTGCGGGAATTCGTCATAGATGTTCCTTTGGCAGATGAATGAATGATGATCGCTGGGTTTTCCCTGGTGTTGCTCCCCTTGCGATACGGGATGAGTGAAGTGTAACCAGCATGGACGCTTGCAGTAAGATGGCAAAGTTGACATAGTTCATGCAAAATTCGCCAATCTTCTCCGACAGGAAAACATCACCATGCGTATCTCGATTCTGGCGTTACCGGGCAGTATGTCGTCGGCCATCGCCGGGCTGGCCGATATGTTCTGGATGGTCAATCAGGCGCTGATCTCGCGCCCGCAAGGAAATGCCGCCGCCAGCCCCCCTGGCGTGACGTTTGAAACCGCGATTGTCAGTGCCGATGGCAACCCGGTGCGCGATGCTCAGGGCCGACTCATCTATGTCGACAGTTCGTTTGAGGCGGTCGGTCAATCAGACATTGTGCTGGCCACAGGCATGATGCTCGGCCCGGATAAACTGCCACTGGCCGCGACATCCGTTGGAGAATCAGCGGCCTGGCTAAAACAGCAATACCTGCACGGTTCCCTGATAGGTGGTGCTTGTGCAGGCAGCTTTATTTTAGGTGAAGCAGGACTGCTGGATGGGCGCTTTTGCAGCACCACCTGGTGGCTCTATCACACCTTCAAGCAAAAATACCCGAAGGCAAAACCGGTATGGGGCAAGGCACTGGAAGAGCAGGATGGCATCATTACAACCGGTGGCCCCTTATCCTGGGTTGAACTTGCCCTGCATATTATTCGGCATCAGGCAGGTCCTGACATCGCCAGGATGGCAGCAGACATTGCCGTTGCCGATAGTCAGCCGCTGTCACAGCGTATTTATGCACCACAGGGATTTATGAATACGGTCGACCCGTTATTGCTGCGTGCTGAACATCTGGTTCGATACGAAAACCCGGCCATGACAGCAGAAGAACTGGCGCGAGCGCTGAATTTCAGCGACCGGACGCTACACCGGAAGATTAAGGAGCTGACCAACGAAAGCCCTAAAAACTTTATTACGCGCGTGCGGATCGAGATGGCCTGCCTGCTGCTCGAAAACCCGGCAGCCAACATCAAGCGGGTGGCTCAGGCCTGTGGTTACAGTGAAGACACGGCATTCAGACGCGCATTTTCGCAACAGATGGGGATGACGCCCGTGCAATATCGCAAGTGGGCGATGGTAAGAAACGATAAAACAGCGATGCCAGAGGCTGAAAAAAAAGACCCCGGATGACAGCATCCGGGTCTTGAAACGAAACGAGTATTCGCCGTTTATCCAGGCTTAACCGCGATGAACTTCTTAACCGCGATGCTCTTCAATGTAACGAGCCAAATCAGCCGGGGTCTTCAGAACGGTGGCGACTTCGGTTGGCGGGATCATGCAGCCGTAAACGTCCTGCACTTCCAGCACCAAATCGACGGCCAGAATCGAGTCGAGGATATCAGACTCAATCAGTTCATCATTAAACCCCACTTTGCGGGATAAGACCTTTTCAAACAGGGCTAGTATCTCTTGTTCCATCATCATTTCCTGGTGTAATCAATTAGTGCGGGCATGAGTATCCAGCAGTTTACGATCTATTTTGCCGTTAGGATTCAGCGGCAACGCATCTTTAATAATAATCTGAGAAGGCACCATATAGGGTGGAATCACCTTCGAAAGCGAGGTTTTGATCGCATCAGGTGCCAGTTTCGTGACGCAGAACGCAGCAATACGCAACACACCACCGCCCGACTTCATTAGCGGCAGCACCACCGCTTCACTAATATCAGGCATCGCCAGCAGGCGATTTTCAATCTCGTTGATTTCGATACGGTAGCCGTTCAGCTTGATCTGGCTGTCGTTGCGGCCCTGGCAATACAGGATACCGTTTTCTTCGTAGCCCAGATCGCCGGTGCGATAGCCGCGGAACTGCTCGCTCTCCCGATGTAACAATTTCGCCGCGTTCTCCTGCGGTAAGCCAAGGTAGCCACGCATCACGTTTTTACCCCAGATAATCAGCTCACCTTCGGCGGTAATTTCCATGTGGGAATCCGGCATCATCGCCCCAACCGGCAGGACATCGTTTTCACTGCACAGGATCTCATCGGTAATTTCGATAACCGTGGTAGCGATGGTCGCTTCGGTGGGGCCATAGGAGTTGAGAATTTTGGCATGCGGGAAACGACGGCGTAGCTGTTTTACCAGCGCTTTATTCAACACTTCGCCAATAAACACAAAGACGCTCAGTTCAGGCAAATAGTCGCCGTTGAACTGTGGGGAGAGCAAGCGTTGATAGGCAAAAGACGGCGTGGAAACCCACACGGACACCCCGTTGTTTTTCAGTCGCTCCAGCCAGTTTTCCGCCGCGATATCCTCTTTCGCATTCAAGACGATGTGCCCGCCGGTCACCAGGTTCGCCAGCAACGGAATCAACGAGAGATCAAAGCTGAATACCGCATGGTTCATCAATACCGGCACATCAGGCAGGGAAAAGTCCTGACGCACCCATTGCATGAAGTGCCACAGGCTCTCACGCCCAATCTGCACACCTTTCGGTTTGCCGGTGCTGCCTGACGTGAACATGATGTAGGCGAGGTCCGGCTCGGCCAGCACCTGCCCTTCCTCGCCGGTGGCGATGAACTGCTTCGTGGCTACATCGTAATAGTAAGGGGCTTTCGCCTGCTGACAGATTTCACGCAGACGTTCCTGCGGGTAGATGCAATCCACCGGCACGTAGGGAATGTTATGCAGCAGGCAACTATAAATTGCCACGGCAAATTCTGCCTGTTGGTGCCCGTATAACACGACCGGTGTACCAGCAGGCTGCTGGCAATCCTGATAACGCTGCTGCCAATCGCTAACGGCGACCGAGAGCTGTTGCCAGGTCATTGCCTCATCGCTACCGCTAATCGCCAACTGGTGTGGGTTCGCGGGCTTGAGTAGTACCGCATGCAAGAAATCTTGCAGTTCCTTAAGCTCGGAGTGATAGTTCATAGAGGTGACATTCCGCTAAAGATGTAAAGAGAGACAGCGGCGCTTGCCAGCGTCAGAATTCGCCCCAGGAACGCAATGACTGGACGTTGTAACCAGTTGCTGAGCGTTGGACTACGTTTGGCTGACCACTGCAACATGTTGTGTGCAACAGAAATGGCGCCAAACAGCGCGCCGCTGATAATATAGTGTCGTTCAAGCCCGTTCCATGCCCCCATACAAAACAGGGTGCAAAAAATACCAATATTTTGTGCCAGCGTTTTATTCTGTCGGAAAAAATCGATCTTCATCAGATTCATATAAATCGGCATAAAAACCACATCCCTTAGCCATTCGGACAAACTAATGTGGAAGCGGCGCCAGAAATCTTGCGGATTTTTAGCCAGGATCGGCATATTGAAGTTCGCCGGGATGTTAAGGCCAAATAAGCGCCCCGCCCCAATCGCCATATTGCTGTAACCGGCAAAATCAAAGTAAAGGTACGCGCTGTAAGCCACCGACATCACAACACCGACGCTTAAGGTAAACGGGCGATGACTCCACGACTGAATGACCAGGCTATCAATCAGCGTAGCGAACAGGAATTTCTGGATAATACCGATGAAAATCTGCTCCATGGCAGGTAAAAACTGTTCGCGAGTGATAACGAAGGACGGCTTATTTATATCCGTTACCCAGGTGCGCCAGCGATACATCGGCCCGGCAGAAATAACCAGCGGCATAAAGAGATAGCCGAAATAATGCAGGAAATTCTGGCCGTCTTTTTTAGTGCGATACAGTAATACGTCAACGGCGCGAAATGTCATAAACGACAAGCCGATCATCCCCCAGTGGTTGTTCAGGTGTAATTTCACCAAAAACAACGGCAGCAGCGTCAACGTTACCGCCTGCCAGGTTTTTAACCAGCCTTTTTCTTTCAACGTGACAATAATATAAAAGCTCAGGAAAACTGCCACAGGGACAATATAATCACCCTGGAAAATATATCCCCAGCCTAACAACACCAGCGCGGAAATGGCGGATAAATAGGTCAGCCGGTAATGCCATAGCCGATTAATCAGCACAAACAACAGTGCTAATCCAAACAGGCAGAAAAAAAATGTTCCGGAGCTATACATCATTCATCCTTCAGAACTTTTGATATTCAAAATGCACTTGTAAACTCATGCTGTCATCAACAGAGGTCCACGCAATGACGGTCACCGCCAGCAAGAGATAAATAAAAAAAAGGCGAATCGCGTATTTCATCATTTAAAACTCTCAGCAATAAAACGGTCCATCACCACCCATGCTGGCTCTGTTGGATGCAGGCGGTCCCAGTTCCAGCCGTTCTGATAAGGCATGGCGTACATATCCAGATACGGAACCTGATTCTCATCCAGCATCGACCTGATTTGTTTATCAATGGACTGGAATTTCTCGGAATTTTTAATCGCCCACGGATTAATCGCATCCACAATCACCACCACCTGAACGTGGCGCTCTTTGAGCAGCTTAATGGTTGCCTGGAACGCATCCATTTGTGCGGGAAATAGCGGCGCGTCGTCCCATACATCCTGTGTCGGATCGTCATCATAGACAGATTTATCCATCCAGAATGTCGCCGCACTTTGCTGGCGAGATTTATTCAGTTCATGGGCGTTAGCCAATTCATTATCCCAGTTGGGTACAATGTCAGGCGAGGGCTTAACAGGCCACGGTCGTACCGGTTGAGGCTCAATACCCAGTCTTGCCAGCCAGTCTTTTTTTATCATTTCGCAGAAAATGGCAAACTGATAGCTCACCTCCTGCCAAATAATTTGCGGGTGCCAGCCATAAATACGCATTTGCTCGAAGGTTAAATGGCTGACCTCGTCGATGTTGAGATTCTGTAAATAACTCACCAAAAAGCGGCGCGGTTCAGGATCGTCCATCAGAGGATTAAACATCGAGGGCGGGAAATTATCGGCAAACACAGCCCCCGGAACCCCATCACCGTAAAAACTATCGGGTGCTAATTGCAACACGACCTTACTGTTCGCATTCAGGTCATTTTTAAAACGCGAGAGCAGTAAAAAGTGCGCAACATTATCGATATACGCATCGCCATAGGCGACTACCGGTCGGCGCAACTGATTATTGAAATAATTATAGACGGCGTAATGCTCATCGTCGGATGTAGAGACTTCCGACGCGCCGATAAAGAAAATCGCATTCCCTTGTAATGCATGAGAAATAGTCGCCATTTTCTCTTTGAGTTCTTTAGGCGTACCGTCCAGGCTTGTAATCAATGGCTGGAAATTAAGCGGCGGATCGAAGCTCGTCACCAACGGGGGAACGCTAAGAACCAGAATGGCGAGCGTCGCCATCAGGAGATGTAGGCAGATAGTATTTTTAAGTTTCTTCATAAAAGTAAAACTATATGACTTCAATTTGTTTGAAATTTGTTAATTTTTTATCTTCACACGACGTCGATTACTGTTTTTTTACGACACTATATACCAGGCTAATCTTCGATGATGAGTGTTGCTGTGTAACGGTATGTACAGTGTGTAGACGGTTGAGCGGGCAAGACTGATATCACACAGAAATGAACGCTAAAACGCGAAGGAAGAGGCACCATTATCATTCGCACTTGCACGACCTTGTTTTGATTCAGCACGGTAGTATCAGGGCCTGAAGGGCATTGTTGAATAAACCGAATCGTTGTCAAACCGCAGAAAAATATTAGCTAACATCATGATAAAAAAGGAACTTCAAGCAAAATAAACGCGTCATACCCACCATCTCAGAAAATAACCACCAAAACCTTATAATCCCGACTCTTTCATTTTCGCAAAAAAAGCATCGACAACAGCATTCGGGAACTGACGTCACCGCACATTCATTGCAGTACCTGCCGCCTCACCACGCCGATGAATTTGCGCGCCTATGATAAGTGCACACCTTCTCTGACAGAATTATCCTGCATCAACAAACGCACGAAATCCGACCATGTCGACGTTAAGACATCCCCAAATTCGGTCTGATGTAAAGACAGCAAGATCCGGGTCGCCGGGAAGCGCTGCACTCCCCATACTTCGCCTACACCCGCCACACATCATCAACGTGAACATGACACACCGGAGGTTTTCATCATGCCTGACTTGTCTGACAAAATAGCCATTATCACCGGTGCCAGTTCTGGCATCGGGTATGCAACAGCCAAACGGTTTGCTCAGGAAGGCGCTCGCGTTATCGTGGGCGCCCGACGTCAGCAAGCGCTCAACACGCTGGTTGAGGAGATAACTTGTGCTGGCGGTCACGCGGTAGCCTTAGCCGGTGATGTCAAAAGCGAGGCTTTTGCAAAAGCGCTGGTTGAGCTGGCGATGGATTGCTATGGCGGGCTGGATATCGCCGTTAACAATGCCGGAACCACTGGAGAAACCGGCAGCCTACTGGGCATGAGTCTTGCCGAGTGGGAAAACACCTTGCACACGAATTTGACGAGCGCCTTTGTTGGCGCTAAACACCAAATTCCGGCCATGCTCCGCCGGGGTGGCGGGTCGGTCATTTTTACGTCAACCTTCGTAGGCTATACCCTCGGTTTGCCGGGGATGGCGGCTTATGCCGCGAGCAAGTCTGGGTTAATCGGCCTGACACGGGTGCTTGCAGCGGAGTTTGGCGCTCAGGGGATTCGGGTAAACGCACTGCTACCGGGCGGGACGGACACACCGATGGGACAGGCCTTCACCCGTGACCCGGAGTCACTGGCGTTTGTTCAGGGCCTTCATGCCCTAAAACGTCTGGCGCAGCCGGAAGAGATTGCCGCATCAGCCCTTTATCTTGCGTCTGATGCCGCCAGTTTCACCACCGGCATTGCTCTTCTGGCTGACGGCGGCGCCTCCATCTGCCGTACCTGAATAACGACCACGAAAGGGATGGAAGATGACGATGCCAGACTACACACACTCAGACGCGGCACATTCAAACGATGAACATTCAGACTATGCGCGCATCGCTGATGCCATCACGTTCATCGCCAACAGTGTGAACAGCCAGCCCACTCTCGATGAGATTGCCGCGCACGTTCACCTGAGCCCTTTCCACTTTCAGCGGCTGTTTAGCCGGTGGGCTGGCGTTACGCCGAAGCGCTTCTTACAGGTGCTGACCCTCGAACGGGCCAAAGCGCTACTGCGCGAGTCAAGACCGCTACTTGATGTGGCCGACGCCGTGGGGTTAAGCAGTAGCTCGCGGTTGTACGACCATTTCGTTCATCTCGAAGCGGTAACGCCGGGGGAATACAAACAACAAGGTGCGGGCCTTATCATCGAACACGCCGTTCACCCTACGCCGTTCGGTAACGCCTTTATTGCCGTGACACCCCGAGGCATTTGCAGCCTTTCCTTTCTGGACAGCAAGGATGCCGGAGAACCACTGGCAGCATTGCATCACACCTGGCCACATGCCGTGATGCATGAAAATCCGCAACGGACACAAACGGTGATAGACACACTGTTTGCCATGAAAACGCCACCGGATCGCCCGATTTCATTGCATGTGACCGGCACCAACTTTCAGATTAGCGTCTGGAAAGCGCTGTTACAGATCCCCCCGGCCACTGTCGTCAGCTATTCTCAGGTGGCCGATGCCATCGGCCATCACAACGCGGCAAGAGCGGTGGGACTGGCAGTCGGCGCCAATCCGGTCGCCTTCTTGATCCCCTGCCACCGCGTCATCCAACAAAGTGGAAAAATCGGCGGCTACCACTGGGGAGAAACCCGAAAACACGCGATACACGCCTGGGAATCCGCAAGGTATGAAAGGTATGAGTAGCCAGCGCAGCGGCGTTAATCGTACTGCCGTTGTCGGTCCCAGGCCAGCAGATGCCGAAGCCACCAGAGGAGCAGTGCCAGTAAGGCGATGCCGCCAAGTACCGCAAACGCCGTGCGGTAGGAGTAGGTCGCGGCAATATTCCCTGCAAGCGCGGGGCTGAATGACGCCCCGATGCCTTGCAGTAACATGACAACGCTCAGCCCGGCATTGGTATGCCCGCTGCCTTCCAGCAACCTGACGATATAACCGGGAACCGCCACCCCCAGAAGCCCCGCCGCCACACCATCTAATACCTGAACCGGTATCATAAAAAATGGCCCGGCGGATACCGATGCCAGCGCGGCACGCAGCGGCAACACGATTAATGCCAGCGTAATCAGCGCCGCGTAACCGTATTTACCGGCTCTGGCGGCGGCAAATAACGCCACCGGGATCATCACCAGTTGGGAAATAATGACGGTCGCCGCCGCATACACGCCCGCACTCATTTCGCCATCAGGCATCGCGGCCACCCGCATACTGAGCATCGGCAGCAAGGCGGCGTTGGCGAGGTGAAAGAGCATCAGTGTTGCCCCGGTCGTCACCACCGCCGGGTGCGTGATAATGACAGAAAGCCTGGGGGCGGAGGCAGCATCGTCAGCGCCGCTTAACCCACGGGCCACACGGTTATCGATATCACCATGTCGGATAGCCAAAACCGCTATCGTGGCGCATATCGCCATACCGGTCATCAGGATAAAGACGACATCGGTTCCCCAGTAAATCACCAGCGCGCCCGCTAACATCGCTGCGCTCATGTTCCCGCCATGATTAAACGCCTCGTTCCTTCCCATCTGATGGTTAAAGCCAGACGGGCCCGTCAACCCCAGCGTAATCCCGGTCAACAACGGCGCAATAAAGGTGGCGGACACCCCGGTTATCACCTGAGAGAACCCCACAACATACCGATTCGGGAAAAACCAAAGCAACAAGGTCGCGGCGGTGATGAGCACACAGCAGGCAACGAGCACCGCCCGTTTGTTGCGCGACGCATCCGCGGCCAGCCCGCAAGGCATGGTGGCAACCAGGCCCGCCAAACCACCGACGGTCATGATCCAGCCGATGTCATCGGCTTTCCAGTGATGCTCGGTGAGAAAAATCCCCAAAAAAGGGCCGAGGCCATCTCTGACATCGGCCATGAAAAAATTCACTAAACACAGCGCCTGAAGTGATCGTAAAGGCATCGGAACCCTTTTTACGTTGCTAACCATCATGGTTCAGCCTGCCTGAGATGGGCGGCCTGTGCCATAGCCGAAAACGCACCACCCACCTGTCAGTGGGGTAAGCCCCGCTGGATACGGAGAACAGGCATCACTCACCACCCTCGAAAAATGAAAGTAATCGGCTTTCAAGTCAGTTGTATGATACACAACGGTAACATTAGGTGGAGGCTATGATTGTGGTTGTGCTGGATGATGTGTTCGGCGAGGTGCTATGCCTGCGTAGGCTGTGCGTTTTGGGATGGGGAAGAAATGGCGCTTTGCTTTACACACTCTTCGCTCATCACCATTATTTGGATAGTGTGAAGTCACTCGGTGCTTATTTTATATTTCATTCTGAATGCTTCGACCATCAGCACGATCTATGAATACGTACTGACTGGAAAAATCCTTATGCTTATTCAGAGAACTCGGACAGATCCTTGTCAGAAGCATTTTGCAGCAGTGTCTGCCCATTCTGTGCAATCTCGCTTAACCGTTCAGCCGTTGGGCGAAAACGCGCAGCGGTATGCACCCTAGCCCTGATCATATAGCCAGCCGGACGATTATTCGACAGCACAGCGACAGGTTCATCAATACAATACTTCGCTGGGTTCTTCCTTAACTCGATAATGTCGATAGATTTCTCTGCGAGGATACGTTCCATAGAACACCTGAAAATGCCTGTTATAGTGAACATCTTAATGCACGTTATAATGAACACCCAGCAGTACACTTAAAAAACAGGCAAAAAATACCAATCCCGCAGGTCATTATTTAACAGGCCACTTTTCTGACGTCTGACGCTGGCCGCACCTGTGCACTTAACAACATTCCTTCCAGGCTCAAGCTACTGGAGGAATATCGAGATAATCCATTGATAGTCAAACGACTTATAACCGTAAGGTAGTCAAGTTTGGTCAAGTGATTCAGCCCGTTATTCGATGGCATGATTACCTATAACCACACTATTGCCCGTAGCCGAATATGTTATGAGTTGGATTAAATGAGGCAGGCTTGCCATTTCCAAATACATAGCATTCGCTACCCATGACGATTCTCACATCAATATTATTAATATATATTTAGAGTGATAATCAATTCTGTTGCAGATGGTTCCGTATAAAGCACCAATACTCCATGGAGGGCGAATGAGTAGTACCCCAAAACCACCTCATGAACGATTGGCATTTCTGGAAATGCTGGCTTTTTGGATGGGGGAAGTCCGTAATAAAGACCTTGAAAACCAGTTCAACATAACCCGGCAACAGGCGTATAAAGACTTCGTTCAGTATCAAGATTTGCACCCTAATTATCTCATCAAGTTGGATAAGGCATGTTACGTTTTTGCTGATGGAAAACAGCCACAATATTTCCATGGTGGGTTAGATGATTTTCTTTCCTGGCTGGAAACCGGCTATTTTGTACTGGCTCATCTCTTACCCAATGCCTGTGCAACCCGACTGGAATTACCTGAGCGTAGAATATCTCGCCAGGTAATCGCCACATTAGTAAAAGCTATTCGTCAACAATTGCGGGTAGAAGTGAACTATGTCTCGCTGTCTAACCCGGAAAATGAAGGGCGAATCTTTAGTCCACACAGCATCGTCAAAGCGGGGAGTCGCTTCCATGTCCGTGGGTATTGTGAGAAATCGCAAGGGTTCCGAGACTTTGTTCTGAGTCGATTCCGAGATAATGCAGAAATCGAAGGCGTATCGCCCCACTCCATTGTTCAGGATGAAGCCTGGCAGACCTATGTCACGTTAGTTTTATCGCCCGATCCACGGTTAAGCCCAGCCCAGCAAGACGTTCTGGCTAATGATTACCAGATGGAAAATAACCAGCTCCGCATTAAAACCCGTGCAGCGCTTGCTGATTACCTACTGAAGGAAATGCAAGTCAACACCAAATATCTCGACGGAAAGCCAGAGGCACAACAACTGGTGCTGGTAAACAGAGATGACATAAAACAATGGCTTTTTAACAGTTGATGGGCGCGTAAATACTGAGTGGGTAATCCCAGTTAACCTGAAAATTCATACAGTATTGTGAGGCATTTTTATTAGTCGCAACCTCTCCCTCCAGAGATAGGTTTTATCTGGCTGTGCCCTATGGAATCTATTTAACGTCAGTGGGTAAACGGCTTTGAACAAGGATAATTATAGTGATACGCCTGACAAAAAGACCTCCGCAAACTGATAATACAGCCCCAGCTATTCACTTCGAGAATTGTCCGGCTAAATCGTGGAAACAGAATGATGGAACTGTAGTTCAAGGCCGTTCCGTACTAAACCACTGCCAGATAGTCGGGGAAATAGCTCGCTATCTGATATCTCGCTTCCCTGAATCAATGCGAAATCATTTGTTCCCGCCTGGGAGTGAAATGACAGCAGGCAGCCATGATATTGGTAAGGTCAGCCCGACATTCGTGGCGAAAATCTTGTCTGCCTGTGGTATCGACTACAAGACAATACCAGAGTTGGCCGAAGTCAATCCTGAGCTTGAGAAACAGTGGGGCGGCCATGCTGGTGTCAGCCAAGCCACCGCAGAAGAGATTGGTGTTCCGAAATATGTCGCCGAAATCCTTGGTCAACACCATGGTTTTAACCCGATGGTTGATGATAAACGCGGCAATGCAGACATCTTTGGCGGACCTCACTGGTTTGACGAACGTAAAAAGTTGGTAGCTGCGCTGAAAGAATGTTTGCAAACTGACTGGCCGACATTTGATTCAGCAGCCCAGGCCCGCATCGTTGCAGGCTTAACATCCGTCGCCGACTGGATTGGTTCAGGCGAGTTTTTTGAAAACCCCAACGAAGACTGGCAGCCCAACATCATCGCTGCCTTGAATAATGCGGGTTTTATTACACCCGTCATACGCAAGGGGTTATCTTTTACTGAGGTATTTGATCCCTTCAATCGCTCGATGCAACTGCGTGAACCTCAGTCTTTGTTTATTGAACAGGTATCGGGGCCAGGAGTCTATATTCTCGAAGCCCAGATGGGGATGGGGAAAACCGAGGCAGCGTTATATGCGGCTTATCAGTTGCTGGTACAGGAAAAAGCGACAGGCATTTATTTTGCTCTGCCGACGCAGTTAACCTCCAACAAGATATACGAGCGTTTCAATGCCTTTCTAGAGCAAATCGTTAGCGACCAAACACCTAAACGCGGTTTGTTGCTCCATTCCAATGCCTGGTTGCTTCAGAATACCGAACTCGGCGAGGAAGGCAGCCCAGGGGGTTCATGGTTCAACCAGAATAAGCGCGGATTATTGGCTCCGTTTGCCGTTGGTACTATTGATCAGGCGTTAATGGCTGTCATGAACGTCAAACACGGTTTTGTTCGGGCTTTTGGTCTGGCAGGCAAGGTCGTTATTCTGGATGAGGTACACAGCTACGATCTCTACACCGGCACAATTCTTAACGAACTCGTGGCGTTTCTGCGTCAGATAGACTGTACCGTGATTATTCTCAGCGCGACGCTGAGTCAGTCCCGGCGTGCAGCACTATTACAGCAAACAGCAACCAGTACAGCCTACCCACTGATCACCGCCGTACCCTCCGCCATGGAAAAAAATACGCCGCTTGAAGTGGGTGTACCGACTGTAGATAGTGCTCCTGTGACACTTCAATTATGCCATGAGAGTGAACCAGCATTAGAAGAAGCCCTTAGACGGGCAGCTCAGGGCCAGCAGGTCTTATGGATAGAGAATACCGTTGCTGAAGCCCAACAACGGTATCTTGATATCGCCAGCCGTGCGACAGAAGCCGGATGTAAAACCGGCCTGCTACATTCGCGTTTTACCCCCCAACACCGAACTATCAACGAAGATCGTTGGGTAACGCTCTATGGTCGGGCTGGGTGGCAGCAACGTGCAAACTGTGGGCGCATTCTGGTGGGTACGCAGGTTTTGGAACAGTCGCTCGACATTGACGCTGATTTTCTTGTCACCCGCTTTGCCCCCACAGATATGTTGCTACAGCGTCTTGGTCGCCTCTGGCGACATACAGACACGCCACGCCATGCGAGCGCCAGACCGGAATGCTGGTTATTGGCCCCAGCACTTGAGCACGCTCTGACACTCCCCCACTCTGCCTTTGGCAAAAGTGCCATGGTGTACTCGCCCTATGTGTTGTGCCGCAGCCTTGAAGTCTGGAAAGACATAAACGCAATTCGGCTACCATCAGGTATTCGTCCTTTAATCGACCAAACCTATGCCGAACGGAGTGAAACCGGGCAGTGGGCCGGTCTGTTGCACGAGCTGAAGAATGGCAGCCGATTCCGTACCGGCGAGCAAGCCCAACAAGCACTAGCCAAACTGACGTTGTCTAAAGGTGGCAAAACCTTGCCTGAGCACAAAGCGGAAACCCGCTATAGAGATCAAGACACTCACGATCTGCTGCTGCTGCGCAGCCTGCGCTCACAGGATGGCACGACCATTATCCGTTTACTGGATGGCACTGAATTAACCCTACCTCATAGCCGCCATCGCCTGACCAAAGCGGAGTGGCGCAAGCTGGCTGTCGCGCTTAACCAGCAACTGGTGCGAGTCAACCCAGCCTATTGTCCGCCTAAAACCGCTAAACATGAACTGGAAAAACTGCATCTTAACGAGGTGTTTTATCTTGGCCGACCAGAAGACGACGAAGCACTACTGCGTGTTGCTATCGTCAGCCATGTTGGGGAATTACTGACGCTGGACGGGCACCCGGCTGGTGATAAATATATTCTTGAATACCGAGAAGACCTTGGCTTGCGGGCCATTTCCAATAAGGAATAAACGATGGAAAACCGCTTTAACTTGATTGATGAACCCTGGATACCCGTCGCGGTTATCGGTCAAGTCAGTCTGAAAGAGATTTTCAGCAATCCGCAATTACGTGCCTTGGGGGGTAATCCCGTACAAAAAATTGCGCTCACGAAATTGCTCTTAGCTATCGCGCAGTCGGCGTCTACCCCGAGTGATGACAACGATTGGCGACAAACCGGCTGGCAAGGTATGGCGGAGAGCTGCCTGAGTTATCTTGAAAAGTGGCATGATCGGTTTTATCTGTATGGCGAAAAACCTTTTTTGCAGATGCCTGCTATTTGTAAGGCTAAGGTGAAGTCGCTTGGAGTCTTGTCACCAGAGATCTGTACCGGTAACACAACGATATTAAATCAATCTCAGAAAGAACATTCTACAAATGATAATGATGTAGACAAGGCTATTACGATTGTTGTTCAGATGGGGCTTGGCCTTGGTGGTAAGAAAACAGATAACACCGTTGTATTAACAGCCAACTATCAAGGTAAAAAAAGTGAAAAAGGAAAATCAGCCAGTGGCAAAGCTGGTTGTTCGGTAGGTGCTACAAGTTCATTTGGGGGGCTATTACACTCCTTCTGGCTGGGTGAATCTATTGTTCATAGTGTTTGGTTAAACCTATTCACCACGGAAGATATTACTGAATTAGTGATGTATCCAACACTGGGCGTTGCACCCTGGGAACAAATGCCTACGGGCGAAGATGATGACATTGCCCAAGCGTTAAAAACATCGCTGATTGGCCGACTGATCCCAATGGGTAAATTTTGCCTTCTGGCTGATGATGGCATTCACTACTCCGATGGTATTGCCCATGCGGGGTATCTGGAAGGGAAGGCAGACCCGACAGCCTCAGTGGATTTCGCACAGAAAAAGCCAAAAGCTTTATGGGTAAACCCAAGCAAGCGCCCCTGGCGAGAATTAACCTCTCTATTGCAGTTTATCGAGCAAGGCAAAGTGGGTGGTTTTGACACACCACAACTCAAACGGACATTGAAACGGGTATCCCGTAGTGCTGAACAATTTGCTCTCTGGTCAGGCGGCCTGCGCGTCAGCAGTAATGCCGGGGAACAATATGCATCGGGTACTGACGACTACGTGCAGTCTGAAATATGGCTATCATCCCATCTGCTTGGCAGCGTGTTTCTGGAATATCTAAAGCATGAAATGAGTCAACTCGAAGCTATCCAGAAACAGCTTTGGGGAGCCGTTGTTCGTTATTTCCGTCAGTTATCGGATATCGACAAGTCCGGTACCGGCAAAGCACAACCCTTTGTTTCGAATCAGGCAGAAAAAGCAACAAGCACCTTCTGGCAACTCTGCGAACGCCGAGCTCAGGTTTTGATCAACGCCTGTGACTCAACCGACGAAGCCAAGCGACAGCGTATTCAACTTCACAAAACCTTTGCCGCTTACGCTATCCAGGTATTTGACCAGATGTGCCCAAACGATAGTGCCCGTCAGATGGACGCCTGGGCCCAGTCGCGTCCCAATTTTTCCAAATATCTAAAAGCCGATTAAGGAGAGAATCTGTATGGTTCCGCATCCTACAGACACCACCACCCCAGCCCCTGAAAGGGTATCCAGAGCCGAGCGATTCGTCAGCTACGTGATTGATCGTATCAATAAGGACAACGGCTTTGCCGCCCGGCTCAAACGGGCAGATAACCCGGCAACCGAGTACCAGAGTTGGGAATTACTGGCAAACTTTGGTGTTGACCTCGAAAAAGAGTGGGAGCGCCAGCCCTATTGCACCGTGGGTGCCGCACTGGCAAAAGCCAAACCCACCGCCAATGGCAGGCTCCCTTTGGGTGCCGCGATTGCTGCCTGTTTTGCCGAGAAGAATCAGTCTGATCAGGCCAAAGCCCGCCTGCGTCGCCTGTTGGCCTGCACCAGTACGACAGAATCTTGTCGCATTTTGCGACCATTGCTGACGCTGATGGCAAGTCGTGGTGTCACCCCCGATTTCGCTCAATTGCTGGATCAGCTACTGGGGTACTCAGGTAACAGACAGGAACAAATTCGAGCCCGTTGGGCGCAGGCGTTCTATCACCATACTGAAGAGGTGGATGAAACCACTACGGAGCGCTCGCATGACTGAGCTATTCGCCAGCGCCTTACACCTTGATCGTGCTGCTGTTAAAGCACTGAAAATGACCGATGCCTATTCGTTGCACCGGGTCGTGTACAGTCTGTTTTCTGATGA
Source organism: Dickeya zeae NCPPB 2538 (assembly GCF_000406165.1). Lineage (NCBI taxonomy): Bacteria > Pseudomonadati > Pseudomonadota > Gammaproteobacteria > Enterobacterales > Pectobacteriaceae > Dickeya > Dickeya zeae. The sequence continues at coordinate 3,444,318 of NZ_CM001977.1, forward strand.
ACGCACAGAAACCGAAAAACTCAGCCATATCCAGAGCGGTATTGTTTATGCCGATCAGGGCGGTGATTTTCAGCACCGCAAAGTGCTTATTGTTTCCGACCGAAGACCGACAACACACGTCGAGGGTCAATATGGCAATGTGCGCATTACCCCAATTTCTGATGCATTTTTGTCTCACTCCCGCTATCGCTTCAAAGTACAGGTCAATCCCGTACGCAAGGACAAACAGAGTGGTAAACGCATTGCCGTCAAAGGCCGGAGCCATATCGCCGAATGGTTTTTACAACGAGCCGCCAATAGTTGGGGATTCGAGGTAGACCCTCAGACCCTACAGGTAGACGCTATTGAGGTACTGCAATTCAAAGACAAGGTTGGCCGTCTGGTCACGCTTGGCAAAGCCCATATACAAGGGCAATTCACCGTGCTCGACCCGCTGCAATTTCGCAACAGTTTCAAGAATGGTATTGGCAAAGGGCGCGCATTTGGCTGCGGCCTGTTGCAAATCGTGCCGATTATTGACAACCCATTTGCCTGACTTTTACTGCCTATTTTTCAAGGACAATTCCATGACTAACCACTTCAAAAATACCCGCATTGAATTCCATATCCTGCAATCTTTCCCGGTGACCTGTCTTAACCGTGATGATGTCGGTGCCCCAAAATCAGCCATGATCGGCGGTGTTCCACGTGCTCGCGTGTCGTCACAATGCTGGAAACGTCAAGTTCGCCTTCAATTAGCAGAATTAGGTGTAACAACAGGTTCCCGAACTAAATTAATTTCAGCTCTAGTTAGTGACGAATGTAAGAAATTCGGCGCAACAGATGAGCAAGCCAAAAAATGTGGTGACTGGTTAGAGGGTGCTTTTATAAAACAAAAAGAGACAAAGAAAAAAACAATAAAAATACCGATAACGATGATGAGACTGGAGATGAGTCTGGAGAGCAACAAAGTAACTCATCAGATACCTTATTATTTCTTGCGCCTAATGAAGTTAAAAAAATTGCTCAGGTTTTTGCTGATAATGGATTTGATGAGATTTTGACACTAAAAGAAAAAGATCAAAAGAAAAGAGTAAAACAAGTATCAGAATTAATTAACAAATCAGATATGAATGCTTTAGACATAGCACTCTTTGGTAGAATGGTCGCTCAAGCAACCTCACTAAATGTGGAAGCCGCTTGTTCTTTTGCTCATGCAATATCAACGCATAAAGTAGTAAATGAAGTCGAATTTTTCACTGCCGTAGATGACGACCCATGCAAACTCCGGACAGATGCAGGCTCTGCCCACATGGGTAGTCTAGAGTACAACTCTGCTACTTATTATCGTTATATCAGTCTAGATCTCGGACAACTCAAACAAACTTTGGGTGACAGCTATGAGCTTAAATATGCTATTGACGTTTTCGTGAAAGCGCTTTACGAAGCCGTACCCAGCGCTCGACAAAGTTCAATGACTGGCGGTAGCTATTGGGACTATGCACGGGTTTTGGTACGCAAGGGGCAACGACTGCAAGCCTCTTTTGAACAACCCGTTAAAAGTAAAGGTGAAGGCTTCCTGCACCCAAGCAAAGACGAACTTAAATCCTGGCTCGACAAAAAAGAAAAGCTCTCAGGTTCACTGTTTGGCAAACAAGGGGATTACGAATGGGGCGAGAATCTTGATTACAGCATTGATCACCTGATCGCTGATCTACAGTCCCACCTGTAAGAGGGATAGAGATGAGCCAATCTACCCAATATATGCTCCTGTGGTTAGAAGGGCCGTTGCAAGCCTGGGGGCACGACTCAAAGTTTGGGGTGCGTGACACTCTGAACTTCCCAACTCGCTCAGGCATTCTTGGTCTGCTTTGTTGCGCCAGAGGGGCTGGCGGCCCTGAAATCGAATGGCTGGCGCAAATGAATAACATGAGTATGGAAGTACGGGCTTACGCCCGAGCTGATGATAAAGGCCAGCCATATCTACGAGAGCCCACCTTGTGTGACTTCCAGATGATCGGTAGTGGCTACGATAGTAAAGATCCTTGGCAAAAACTTCTTATACCAAAGACTTCAGAAGGCAAACCACCGCAGAATAGCACTGGTTCAAAAATGACCTACCGCTACTACCTGCAAGATGCCGTCTTCGCGGTAGTATTGGAGGTGCCGCAGACACAAGCAAAATTGTTGTCTGACACGTTGCAAAATCCGGTGTGGGACCTGTATCTGGGGCGCAAAAATTGTGTACCAACTGAACTGATTTATCAGGGTTTATTTGCGGATGCAGACGCTGCCTGGCAACAGGCCCAAACAGTGGCGGAGAACAAGCAACGGTTGCCCAGCTATGCCGTCATTGAGGGTGAAGGTGATGGCGATATTATTACCTTGAATGATGTTCCGGTGCAGTTTGGTCAGCACAAGCGCTATCGGGACAGGCGAGTGACGCTGGTGGAGATAGCATGAATGGCTAAGGGAGAGCGGCTATTTGTCAAAGTAACCCGTGAATCACTGCCCCAGGTAAAGGATAAATACCCTTTTTTATATCTGGAGCGTGGGCGCTTAGAGATAGATGACAGCAGTGTGAAGTGGGTTGACTCAGATGCCAATGTCGTGCCCATTCCCGTTGCAACCATCAACACATTACTACTCGGCCCTGGTACTACAGTAACGCATGAAGCCGTTAAAACGGCGACCGCCGCCAATTGCGCTGTCTGTTGGGTAGGAGAAGATAGCCTGCTTTTTTATGCCGCTGGTTTTCTTCCTACCGCCGACACACGCAATCTGAAATTACAGATGGCCCTTGCCAGTGACGAAGAGTCTTCCCTTAAGGTTGCCAGAGCGATGTTTGCGAAACGTTTTCCCGATGCTGAACTGGAGGGCAAAAGCTTAAATAGCATGATGGGAATGGAAGGCAATCGGGTTCGGGCGTTATATCAGCAAAAAGCGCAAGAGTATGGCGTAGGCTGGAAAGGACGCCAGTTTACACAGGGAAAGTTTCAACTGAGTGATCTTACCAATCAAGTGTTAACCGCCACCAATGCGGCGCTTTACGGCATATTATGTTCGGCTGTCCATTCCATGGGATATTCTCCCCATATTGGATTTATTCATTCCGGTAGCCCATTACCGTTTGTGTACGATTTAGCCGATCTTTACAAGGAGCCGCTGTGTATTGATCTGGCCTTTTCTCTCTCACGAGAAATGGCTGGCCATTATGATAAACACAAAGTATCTGACGCATTCAGGAAGCGAGTTATTGTCATTGATTTGCTTAATCAAATCACCGCAGATGTTAATGAGTTGATGGGGGTTAAACATGCTCGTCGTACTCGCAAATGACCTACCACCTGCGGTTCGTGGGCGTATGAAACTTTGGTTCGTGGAGCCTCGCCCGAATGTGTTTGTCTCAGGTGTGAAAGACTCCGTGGCACAAACCGTGGTTGATTACTTGATGCAGTATTCACCAGCAGAGTCTGGTCTTATGCTGTTTCGAAGTATTCCACAACCGCCGGGTTACGAAATTCGTTACAAAGGCGAGATAAGAAAGCCAATTACTCATATCAGTGGATTACAACTGATTATCGAAACACTGAAATCCCTGTAACCCACAGATATAGTGTTTCAATTATCGCTCTTTCACAATATATTGGTGTCTTCCCCACGCACGTGGGGGTGTTTCTGACAGGTCGAGGAGCATTACTCGGGAATCGTAGTCTTCCCCACGCACGTGGGGGTGTTTCTACCACTCGGTTATTGCCGCCTGAATATTAATAGTCTTCCCCACGCACGTGGGGGTGTTTCCAAATAGTTTGCTATCGCACAACGTATAGATAA
>NZ_CM001977.1:3448230-3507559 GCF_000406165.1 Dickeya zeae NCPPB 2538
GAGCAACAACGCGATTGCAGCGATATGGCACAGTCTTCCCCACGCACATGGGGTGTTTCCAACAGGCATTGCATTCTGACAACACGGATCATGTCTTCCCCACGCACGTGGGGGGTGTTTCCGGTAAGATATAGCTCATTAACCTTTAAACTTCGTCTTCCCCATGCACGTGGGGGTGTTTCCCACGCAAGATGTCCGTGCGCCGCAGTTGGACTGTCTTCCCCACGCACGTGGGGGTGTTTGTTTGCCACGGGCTAGACGCGTCCCGTAGTTTGATTGTCTCCCCCACTCGATTTTGGAATACCCCAACTCATTTCATTCAGCCACCGCACTACGGTGGCATTTTTCGGGTATAGCCTGGCTTTAATCGCCGTTAACGTCTTTTCCCTGCCGTTGCGGCGTCATGCGCCGATAGCGCGACGGCCAGATTTCTTGCGGTGTTTTCTCTACTGCCTGCGCAATCAGTCTTTCCCCTTTCGGCCAATGCCGGGATAACGCATTCGCCAGCGTTGACGAGGCCAGCCCATGTTGGCGTGATAGTGCCGCCAGCGTGGTTCCCCGTTTTCTTAATGCGGCAATGATATCTGCCGGATGCCAGTCACCTGTTTCCATTACTGCTCTCCTTTTGCCCGCAACCAAATATCCCACTTTGGGATATATCGAAACATGACAGATATTCGATTTTAGGATATTCGTCAAGAGCATCATGTTATGGCATCAACTTATTCAGCCGAGTACCAGCGCATTATCAAAGCCCTGCGCGCAGCCAGAATCGCTCAAGGCGTGACTCAGGCAACGCTGGCACAAGCTCTCGGTAAACCACAATCCTTCATTGCCAAAATCGAGAACGGCGAGCGTAGGCTTGATATTGTGGAATTCATACACATCAGCCGCCTGCTTTCACTCGACCCTATCGTGCTCTTGCACCCGCTACTCAACAGGTAGTCACAGCGAGCCCCCTTTTCCAGACAGCGTTAAAAATCCTTTTTTGGGATAAAGCGAACTATCACCGATAGTGCACCAGACCCGCTTTCGAGACTCAACGCATGGCTTCCACCTACACCGCTGAATATCAACTCGTTATCAAAACGCTGCGTGAAGCGCGTATCGCCAAAGGCATCACACAGGAAATGCTGGCGCAGGCGTTGGAACGCCCGCAATCGTTTATTGCCAAGGTCGAAAACGGGGAACGCAGACTGGATGTGGTGGAGTTTGTTCAACTGGCTCGTTTGCTGGCGCTTGACCCCGCCCAGGTGCTTAACAGCATCCCTTTCAGGCTCAAGCCGCTGAGTTAACCCCGCATATTGTTGCTGGATAAACACAAACAACCCGCCCGGCACGATAGCACTTCAATCCTGTTCACAACGTCGGTAAACCCGGTTCAGCACACGGCGAAACGTAACCCCGGTGTAACCCCGGCGTAAAAGTCGATTCAGGAATTTGTGGTAACTTATTGATTTAGATGGTGCCGATAATAGGAGTCGAACCTACGACCTTCGCATTACGAATGCGCTGCTCTACCAACTGAGCTATATCGGCCCTGAGATCGTCCCGCGAGTGCGTGACGTGAACTACGGGGTGACAAACTAGTCAAATCATTACGGCAAGTCAATACTTACACGTATCGTCTGATGGTTTTCTAAGCGTCTTGCCCGACAGGCGCGCGCTCGCGGCTGCCGGGCATGGAAGGCAATCACGCACGAACCAGATCGTCGCCGTAACCAATCCATTTGTAGGTGGTGAGCGCTTCCAGCCCCATGGGGCCACGGGCGTGCAGTTTCTGGGTGCTGACCGCCACTTCCGCGCCAAGTCCAAACTGGCCGCCGTCGGTAAAGCGGGTGGTAGCATTAACGTACACCGCCGAGGAGTCCACTTCACGCACGAACTGTTCAGCACGGCTTAATGAACGGGTCAGGATAGCGTCGGAGTGTTGGGTGCCATGTTCACGAATGTGATCGATGGCATCGTCGATATCGGTCACCAGCTTGACGTTCAGATCCAGCGAAAGCCACTCGTCGTCATAGTTCGCGGCCTCTACCGCCGTGACATTAGCCGGGCCACCGTTTAGCAACGGCAGCGACGCCGGGCAGGCATGCAGGCTCACGCCTGCCTGCTTCATGCGCTCGCTCAGCGCAGGCAGGAACGTCGCCGCGATACCCTGATGCACCAGCAGGGTTTCCACCGTGTTACAGGTGCTGGGGCGTTGGGTTTTCGCGTTAACGATCACGTTCAGCGCCGGTTCAAACTCCATCGACTCATCAACGTAAATATGGCACACCCCGATACCGCCGGTGATCACCGGAATGGTGGACTGCTCGCGGCATAGCTTGTGCAACCCGGCGCCACCGCGCGGGATCAGCATATCCACGTAGCGATCGAGCTTCAGCAGTTGGTTGACCAGCTCACGATCCGGGCTTTCAATCGCCTGAATCGCGGCGGCGGGTAAACCGCACTCGGTGAGCGCCTGCTGGATAACCTTTACCGTGGCGGCGTTGGTGCGATAGGTCTCTTTACCGCCACGCAGTATCACCGCGTTGCCGGTTTTCAGGCACAGGCTGGCGACATCCACCGTCACGTTCGGACGGGCCTCATAAATCACCCCGACGACACCGAGCGGCACCCGGCGGCGCTCCAGTTTCAGGCCATTGTCCAGAATACGGCCGTCGATGATTTCACCGACCGGGTCATTCAGGCGGCACACCTGGCGCACATCGTCGGCAATCGCTTTCAGGCGCGCCGGGGTCAGTTGCAAGCGATCCAGCAATGCCTCGCTCATGCCGTTTTCTCTGGCCTGCGCCAGGTCCTGCTCGTTGGCGCTCAGAATGGCGTCATGCTGGGCTTCCAGCAGATCCGCTATCGTCATCAACGCCTTGTTTTTCTGGCTGGTGCTCAGCGCCGCCAGCTGATAAGAGGCTTTTTTAGCCGCTTTACCCATTTGCTCAAGCATCGCCTGCTCCTTAAATAATGATCATGTCGTCGCGGTGGACAGCAACCGGGCCGTATTCGTAACCCAGGATTTCAGCAATCTCCTGGGAGTGATGCCCGGCTATCATGCGCAGTGCGTCACTGTTGTAACGGGTGACAGCATGGGCCAGGTCACGGCCGTTCAGGCTGCGGATGCGAATGACCTCGCCACGGGAGAAATTGCCCGCCACCTCGCGGATGCCTTTGGGCAACAGGGAACTGCCGCGCTCCAGCATGGCGGCCAGCGCACCGTCATCCACGGTAATTTCACCGGCAGGCGGCGCGCCGAAGATCCAGCGTTTGCGGCTTTCCAGCGGGGTTTCCATAGCGTGGAAACGGGTGCCGACCGAAACATCGTTAATCACATCACCGATAACGCCAGCGCGATTGCCTGCGGCAATCACCACCTCGATACCGGAACGGCACGCCACGTCGGCGGCCTGCAATTTGGTGGACATACCGCCCGTCCCCAGGCCGGAAACGCTGCCACCGGCAATCTGACGCAGTTCGTCAGTAACGCCTTGTACTTCACGGATAAGCTCGGCGTCCGGGTTCGTGCGCGGATCAGCGGTAAACAGCCCGGTCTGGTCGGTCAGCAGCAGCAGCTTATCGGCATCCGCCAGCATGGCGGCCAACGCCGACAGATTGTCGTTATCGCCGACTTTGATTTCCGCTGTCGCCACCGCATCATTCTCGTTAATCACCGGTACGATACGGTTATCCAGCAGCGCACGCATGGTATCGCGGGCATTAAGGAAACGTTCCCGGTCTTCCAGATCAGCACGGGTCAGCAGCATCTGCCCCACATGGATGCCATAGATGGAAAACAGTTGTTCCCACAGTTGAATCAAACGGCTTTGCCCTACGGCTGCCAGCAACTGCTTGGTGGCGATGGTCGGTGGCAGTTCCGGGTATCCCAGATGCTCGCGGCCGGCGGCAATCGCCCCGGAAGTCACAATCACAATGCGATGCCCTGCGGCATGCTGCTGGGCGCACTGGCGCACCAGTTCGACGATATGGGCGCGGTTGAGGCGACGTGAACCGCCAGTCAGCACGCTGGTACCCAGTTTTACAACCAAAGTCTGGCTGCCACTCATAATTTTTCTGCCGTTGCGTTGAACAATAAACAATAAAAGGATGAAAAAAACGTTGTAACAGGAGAAACGCGCTATGCCAACCAGCACAACGCGAAAACCCCTGACTCCGGCGTGATGCCGGAGAGCATCATGGTCGTGCGGAGAGGGAAAAAGGTGGGTCGAGTTGTTCTACCAGCGCCTGCAGGCGGGTGTGGAAATCTTCACGGGTAGCCAGCACTTTCTCATGTACCTCAGTATCTTTGATGGTTTCTTCGCGCCAGTCGCCCACCTTATCAAACAGACCGATACGGTAGGTATAAAACAGGGTTTGATCCTGCCATTCCAGATTAAGCCACCAACCCCAAAACTCTCGCTTTTCCGGCGCAGGTTTTACATTGACACAAACCGCCAGGCAATCAAAGAAAAAATGCTTTTCTTCGCACTGATCTTCACGCAAATACGGCCCCAATGAGGCAAATTTCTTGATGAGCCTGCTTTTCACTGCCATGACACCCTCCTTTAAATCAGAAGACTTCCAAGCATTCACAGCGACGGAGTCAATCAACCTGCCAGAACTGCTGACACGGGTTCAAGTTTTTTTGCGTCCGTCGTTTCAGGGCGCGAGCCGTGTCACACCACCACACACTATACGGGTAAATGCAGACGATATTGATAAGAAAAATTACTCATTTACAGTAATTTCTTTATCAATCGCCGTCACCCCCGACATGGGGGTGACAACACTAAAGGCGCGGGGGTTAGCGCAACTGGCGCTGTAGCCAGTCGGTCATCTGTTGCAGCGCCAGATGGAACGTCTGGTATACCGGTGAAAAATTCAGTGCCAGCAATTTCCCCTGTTGCGATGAATTAACTATCAACATCGACTCTTCCGGCGGGCTAATCAGGTCATCTTTCCAGTAGCCAGAAAGCATCGGCGTCGGGCAGCGTCGTCCCAGCAACCCCTGCATTTTGAGGGAGTAACGCCCCATCTCTACCAGCAACGCCGCATCGGAGGAATAGGTCATGCCAAGGCGGCTGGCGAGCACATCCATAAACATGTCGGGCACCTGCCGCTGACGCTGAGCATCCGACAGCAGGTGGTGCACAATCGGCCCCAGACAGGCGACCGCCCGTAGCCGGTTGGCTTCCAGATACGCCAGTCGTACCGCGATATTGGCTCCAAAGCGAAAACCAAAGGCACCGACGCGAGTGTGATCAATCCACGGCACATCCGGTAACGCCCGCAGCACCTGTTGATGGAGAAAACTGGAATCCTGATCCAGTTTCCAGCGTGAAGAAAACCCGACCGACGGCATATCCACCGTCAGCATCGCGAACCCTGCCGGGGCGAGATAATCCTGAAACAAGCGGTGATAATCGCATTGCAGCATGTCCAGACTGCCGCAGATCAGTACGGTGGGAAACGGTGCCTTCCCCTGCGCGGGCATATGCAAAAAAGCGGTCAACTGCCCGCCGCCGTCTACCGGAAAGGTCAGGGTTTTCAGTTCGTAGGGAAGATGAATAGCGGCTTCTTCATAAGCACGATTCGCCAGCGTCTGCGCCTGCTCGGCCAGTTCATCCCCTTTAAGATGGGGATAGGCGGCGATACTGTACAGGTTGGCGGCGTTCAGCCAGCATTGCCCCGCCTGTTCGCTCTGAGCATGCTGACCCGCTTGTTGTTGCCAGCGCATCCCCTGTGATACCCACTCGTAGATCCAGTTACCCCCGCGATAGCCAATCACTGTATCCAGCCGCTGCTCATCGCTGCGCGTCGCCTGGCTGGCGGCAATGCGTGATAGCACCTCTTCAATTTCCCACGGGTGCACACCACGCCAAATCCACAATAACCGGTTAAGCATCCGATACCAGTTGTTGGTGGTTTCACCTTCCAGCGCCGACTGCATCTCGGCCGAGCCGGGCGCATTGCGGGAGCGCTGAATAAGCGTAGAGGTTTCCTGATGTCTTACCGAGGGTTTAAATAGCGTTTCGGACAGGTTGGCCTGAACCACAGCTGCCTCCATGGACGAATCAACGACGGAACGATGAGGGTATGTGGGAAAAGTGTACCGAACAAACGTGCACCGGGCTATAGCGGTACCGCGCTATTCCGCCGACAAAAATTATCTTGCCGACAAAATCTATCAACCAGCAAAAACCATCAACCTACAAAAACAAACACGCCCGGCATAACCGGGCGCGTCGACGATAACAGCGGTATGGAATTAACGGCCGACCAAAGGCGGTATGAATACCACGCCCATGTCCCACGGCTGTTCAATCCAGGTATCCTGAGGGATATCGACTTCGTAGTCGTCTACCAGCGGCTTACCAGCCGGTTTGGCGAAAATAGTGATGAAGTGAGCTTTCGGGTACATTTCGCGGATTGCCTTGGCAGTACCACCGGTGTCCACCAAATCGTCGATCACGATGTAACCTTCACCGTCACCTTCAGCGCGTTTAAGCACTTTCAGCTCACGCTGGTTGTCATGATCGTAGCTGGAGATACACACGGTATCGACATTGCGAATACCCAGTTCGCGGGCCAGTAATGCCCCTGGAACTAAACCACCACGGCTCACGGCAATAATGCCTTTCCACTGTTCGGCCGGCAGCAAGCGCTGAGCCAGTTTACGGGCATGAATTTGCAACATATCCCAGGTGACGATGTACTTTTCACTCATAAAACATATCCCAGCCAACGATGAGGTCGGCTTAATCAGAGTCAGAAGGGGAAAATAAGGTTGCGCGAGATTATAGATAGCTGACCAGACAAAAACCAGTATTTATGTACACGACGGTAATTGGTAACTCACCGTAATTAATTAACCATTCGTAATGTGAAAAAGTTATTAGACGCGATGTTACAGATGCGTTACAAACAAGGAGAACAGAAAATAGCCAGGAGAATAGCCATGACGATGTTTGACAGTTTCCTCCTTGCACAACTGGATGTGTTCGCCCCTTTCTTTGTTATCACCATACTGACGGTGATTTGCTTCGAACTGAGCATCAGCTTGCGCCTGTTGCGCCAACGCCAACCAGCTTTGACCCCAATTGTAATTCATCGGCATGACGCTACGTCCGATTCGCCACGCCACACCGACTAATCACGCAGACCGGGAAGAGGGCTCCCCCTCTTCTCTGAACTTTCTTCCCAGGATTGTATTGCCTGAATTCGCACTCACGTATTCCGCCGTCTTCCACTTTCCGCCCCATCAGCCATGCATAATCCTTATACCGCGGACATTCTCTCCCACCGTGGGAAAGTGGTATTCTGTAGCAACGTGCCTGCGTCTTCAGGCGATCAATAACCATGTTGCTCTGGCATCACACGCCGTTTGTCGCGTAAATGCCTAACTGGAGAGGTTCAATAGTGTCTGCTTTGTCTCAACTCTCCCCACAGCCGCTGTGGGATATTTTTGCCAAAATCTGCTCTATTCCACATCCGTCTTACCATGAAGAAGCACTGGCTGCGTATATTCTGTCATGGGCAAAGGAGCGCGGCCTTCACACGGAACGCGATCAGGTTGGCAATATTCTGCTGCGTAAACCGGCGACGCCCGGCATGGAAAATCGTAAACCGGTAGTGATCCAGGCACATCTGGACATGGTGCCGCAGAAAAACAACGACACGGTACACGACTTCACCACCGACCCCATCCAACCTTATGTCGATGGTGAGTGGATCAAAGCGCGCGGTACGACGCTTGGCGCAGACAACGGTATCGGCATGGCTTCGGCGCTGGCGGTGTTGTCTGACGACAGCGTAGAGCACGGGCCGCTGGAAGTGCTGCTGACCATGACGGAAGAAGCCGGTATGGACGGTGCGTTCGGCCTGCAACCCAACTGGCTTCAGGGCGATATTCTGATCAATACCGATTCGGAAGAAGAAGGCGAAGTTTACATGGGGTGTGCGGGGGGTATCGATTTTATGACCCGTCTGCCATTACAGCGCGAAGCCGTTCCAGCCGGTTACCAGACGCTAAAACTGGTCATCAAAGGGCTGAAAGGCGGCCATTCGGGTTGCGACATTCACCTGGGGCTTGGCAACGTCAATAAACTGCTGGCGCGTTTTCTGGCGCACTACGCCACCGAGCTGGATCTGCGGGTTATCGACCTGCACGGCGGCACCCTGCGCAACGCGATCCCGCGTGAAGGTGCGGTGACCCTGGCGGTATCCGCTCATCACGTCGATGCCCTGAAAGACGCCGCGCAAGCCTATCTGGCCGTCCTCAAACATGAGCTCGCCGCCGTAGAAAAAAATATCACCTTGTTGCTGGAAACCGCAGACAGCACCACGGCTGCACTGACTACCGCCAGCCGGGATCGTTTCATCGCGCTGTTGAACAGCACACCGAATGGCGTTATCCGCATGAGTGACGACATCAAAGGCGTGGTGGAAACGTCGCTAAACGTTGGCGTCGTCAGCATGACCGAGACGCAGGCAGACATTCACTGCTTGATCCGCTCGCTGGTCGATAGCGGCAAAGACTACGTGGTTAGCATGCTGACTTCGCTGGGCGAGCTGGCGGGTGCTGATACTGAGGCCAAAGGCGGCTACCCTGGCTGGCAGCCAGATGCGCAGTCACCTGTGATGCATCTGGTTCGCGAAACGTACCAGAAGCTGTTCGGTAAAACCCCCAACATCATGGTGATCCATGCCGGTCTGGAGTGTGGTTTGTTCAAGAAACCGTATCCGGATATGGATATGGTTTCCATCGGGCCAACCATCAGAGGCCCACACTCACCGGATGAACGGGTTCATATCGCCAGCGTCGGTCAATACTGGACGCTGCTGACAGCATTGCTGAAAGCCATTCCGGAACGCGCCTAATCTGCGCCGGTGATGCCTGCTAATGCGGGCATCACCGCCAGATACCGAAACACGTTCGTTTACAGCCAAACGTCAATCCCACGGCAAGAGCAGTTGCCGCTCAAGTTGTGGGTCCATCAACGACACATGCAACCCCACCAGCCGCACGCCCCGTGCATCACGCCGCTGCTCCCAACTTTCACGCGCCAGCCTTAGCAAATCCGGCTTGTTGAGTACCGGCCAGACATGCTCCTGCGTGGTCTGACGAAAATCATCAAATTTCAGTTTGACCCCCTGGCGGGCGATATGCAGATCTGGGCGAACACGTCGCAGGCGTAGTTCCAGCTCGTCGTACAATCGTTCAATCAGCGCTTCGCAGGCAGTCCAGTCGTGAATATCCCGCGCCAGGGTCTTTTCTACGCCAACGGATTTTCGCAGGCGATCCGGCGAGACCTGGCGCTCATCAATACCGTGGCAGCGCTCCCATAGCACCCGACCGAATTTACCGAATTCCCGCAGCAACTCGCTCAGAGGGTAACGACGGACATCTGCACAGGTATGTAAACCGCACTCAGCCAGCCGCCGGGCGGTCACGTTGCCGACACCGGGAATTTTTTCCAACGGCAACGCCAGCAGAAACGCCTCCATCTGTGTGGGAGTAATCACACACTGCCCGTTGGGTTTGTTCTGTTCAGAGGCAACCTTGGCGAGGAATTTGATGGGGGCGACACCTGCCGATGCGGTCAGATGCAGTTCATCGGAAATCGTCTGGCGAATTTCTTGTGCCATCAGGGTGGCGGAGCCCCCGCAATACGGGCTATCCGTCACATCAAGGTAGGCTTCATCCAGCGACAGCGGTTCAATCAGCGAGGTATAGCGGGAAAATATCGCGCGAATCTGCAGGGAGGTGGCTTTGTAAACCTCCATACGGCCGGGCAACAAGGTCAAATGCGGGCACAGTCTCAATGCGGTAGCCGTCGCCATCGCACTGCGGACGCCATAACGGCGCGCTGGGTAGTTGGCGGTGCAAATCACACCACGGCGATCGGCACTGCCACCAATCGCCAGCGGAATATCACGCAGGCGCGGGTTATCCCGCATCTCTATTGCGGCGTAAAAGCAATCCATATCGACATGAATGATTTTTCGCATCGCCCCTCCGATTAACTGGATAAATATACAGTTAACTTTTACAGCAGGCAATCTCTTCTCTTTATGTAATGCCACCCTGTCGATGCGGCAGCGCGATTAGCCTGACGCCATCAGCCGGAATAGTCCGATTTTTTATTCTTTTTTCCTTCCTGAATAAAACAGATACGGTGATAATGTGGTGGCGCGACTTGACATCAGGCTATCCCTCGCTATGGGGCATAGCCTAATGGCAGGACCAAGCCTGACAGATAAGGGAATACGGGGGCATCACCGCCACACACCGTATCAGACAGAATCACAGTGCCAATAATCAGGATTAACAATGCACAAAGTCGCGTTTTCGCTTGCGATGTTGTTTATTTTACCTTCCGTCGCCATCAGCAATAGCTACGCCAATCAGGTCTCTCCGGTAGCGACAGAAACCAAACAGCAGGTTGCTGGTTCACCGGTTTATATTCAGATCTTCAAGGAAGAACGGGTGCTGGAGCTTTATGCCATGATTGGCGGCGAATACAAACTGGTACAGAGTTACCCGATTTGTAAATACTCCGGCGGTCTGGGTCCTAAAATGACCGAAGGTGACTTCAAAAGCCCGGAAGGGTTTTATCAGGTTGATTTAAAACAGCTTAAGCCGGACAGCCACTATTATCGCGCCATTAATGTCGGCTTTCCGAACGAGTACGACCGCGCGCACGGTTATTCCGGTCGTTACCTGATGATTCACGGTGAGTGTGTGTCTATCGGCTGCTACGCCATGACCAACAAATACATCGAAGAGATTTACACGTACGTGGAGAAAGCACTGCGCAACGGGCAGCAGAAAGTCGAGCTGGCGATTTATCCGTTCCGCATGACCGAGCAGAACATGAAACGTCACAGCCGCTCCAACTACTATAAATTCTGGAGTCAGTTGCAGCCGGGCTACGCTTACTTCAACCGCATGCATCAGCCGCCAGCGGTGTCAGTGCTCAACGGGCAGTACGTGGTTAACCAGTCCGCGCCCGTTGGTCAGCCTGAATCACATTACGCGCTCGCCAAAACAAAATAACACGAACTCGCCTGGCAGAATCCGATGCCAGGTTTCGTTGCCGGTCAGCGGTTGCGTCGCCAGCACAGTGACCACATCGTTAGGTGTGGTCTGCTGCTGAAAGTCTATCTCGACATCGTCATCCAGTAAGGTCGCTTTGCCAAACGGTGCCCGCCGGGTGATCCAGTGCAAGTGCGTCGAGCAAAATCCCATCACGAACTGCCCGTCCGACAGCAACATGTTAAACACGCCTTTTTTGCGTAGCTGCTCGGCCAGTGTGGCGATGTAGCGAAACACAGCAGGCCAGTTAGACGGCGTACGCGGGTAGCGTTGCGACAACTGGTACAACAGCCAGCAAAACGCGTACTCGCTATCCGTTTCCCCAACCGGGCGAAAATGGCCGGTCTTCAAACGCCGATAGCCCTTAAGCTGACCATTATGGGCGAACGTCCAGTTCCTGCCCCACAACTCACGGGTAAACGGGTGGGTATTTTCCAGCGCGACCGCGCCACGGTTAGCCTGACGGATGTGAGAAACCACCGAGCAGGATTTAATGGGATAGTTCTGCACCAATTCGGCAATCGGCGAGGTAAAGCTGGGTAGAGGGTCTTTAAAGGTACGGCAGCCGTTTCCTTCGTAGAACGTAATCCCCCAGCCATCACGGTGCGGCCCGGTACGGCCGCCCCGCTGCATCAAGCCGGTAAAACTGAAACAGATATCCGTTGGGACGTTGGCACTCATCCCAAGCAGTTCACACATGTCTGGTTCCTTTCACTACTACTGTTGCTGCTGCGCCGTATGACGACGGCGCCTCATGGCAGGCAATCAGTTGCCAGCCATTTCCTTTTCAATCAACTGGATCAGAATATGGATAGCCTTGATGTGCACTTCCTGAATCCGGTCGGCGTAACCGAAATGCGGTACGCGAATTTCCACATCGGCGGTACCGGCCATTTTGCCGCCGTCCTTACCAGTCAGTGTAATCACCTTCATACGCTTGGCACGGGCCGCACTGATAGCCTTGATGATGTTGCCGGAATTACCGGAAGTGGAAATCCCCAGCAGGACATCCCCTTCACGCCCCAGCGATTCGACATAACGAGAGAACACGAAATCATAGCCGAAATCGTTACTGACACAGGACAAATGACTTGGGTCAGAAATGGCGATAGCCGGGTAACCAGGGCGGTTTTCACGGTAGCGGCCGGTGAGTTCTTCAGCAAAATGCATAGCGTCACAATGAGAACCGCCGTTACCGCAGGAAAGCACCTTTCCGCCTGCCTTGAAGGCATCCGCCAGCAAAACCGCCGCATCCTGAATCGCCTGAATATTGGCATCATCACTTAAAAATGTATTCAGTGTGGATGCCGCTTCTTTCAGCTCATTACGGATTAAGTCCTGGTACATGGAATCCTCTCATTCAATGACATCATGATATGTAGGCGGAGCCTCTGGTGAGGCATGGGGTGAAACATCGGGCCATGATGAACCCTGTTACCGGGCGATGCCCGCCATTCCACGCCATAAAGAGACGCAACCTGTATTGCCGTGCAGTGTAGCGGATCGCCCAAACGACGAGAAGCAGACAATTGCCAAACGACGGCATCGCGCACCCGAGGTTTCATCCGGCAGCGAGTTTGTGAGTTAAGTTGTAATTGCGTTGTAAATGAATTGATAAAAACAGCTTACTGAACTAAAACCACACTATACCAACAGGTCAGACCACAAACGTAAACGGATTAAACGGGCTGGAGAATAAATCATGGTTGCAGTCAGTGTCCTGATCGTCTTGCTGCTTATCGGCGCTCTGCTCTACCACCGGGCTTCACTGTGGCTGAGCAGTGCGGTGCTTGTACTCTGGGTTGCCGTCATGGCGTCGCTGCATGTGTGGTCAGCCTGGTTGCTGCTGCCGCTTGCTCTTGTACTCGTGCCGTTGCTGGCAACGCCGTGGCGGCGGCGATGGTTAACCGCACCAGCGCTGGCGGCGTTCCGCCGCGTTATGCCGCCGATGTCGAAAACGGAAAAAGAGGCGATTGATGCCGGTACCACCTGGTGGGAAGGCGAATTATTTCGCGGCACGCCAGACTGGCGCACCCTGCATGCTTACCCCCGACCGGCACTCACACCGGAAGAACAGGCATTTCTGGACGGGCCGGTGGAAGAAGCCTGCCGCATGGCAAACGACTTCGAGATCACCCATGAGCGCGCCGATTTACCGCCAGAACTGTGGGCGTTCCTGAAACAACATCGCTTCTTCGCGCTGATCATCAAAAAAGAGTACGGCGGGCTGGAATTTTCCGCTTACGCGCAGGCGATGGTGCTGCAAAAGCTGGCGGGCGTCTCCGGCATCCTGGCAATCACCGTCGGCGTTCCCAATTCGCTCGGCCCCGGAGAATTGCTGCAACACTACGGCACCGACGAGCAGAAAAACCACTACCTTCCCCGGCTGGCGCGTGGTGATGAGATCCCCTGTTTCGCGCTGACCAGCCCGGAAGCCGGGTCCGATGCCGGTGCTATCCCTGATCTGGGCGTGGTGTGCTACGGCCACTGGCAGGGGCAACAGGTACTGGGGATGCGGCTGACCTGGAACAAACGTTATATCACGCTGGCACCGGTCGCTACCGTGCTGGGGCTGGCGTTCCGGCTTTACGACCCGGATCACCTGCTGGGCTCCCAGGACGATGTCGGCATTACCTGTGCGCTGATCCCCACACAGACCGACGGCGTCAAAATCGGCCGTCGTCATTTCCCCATTAATATTCCGTTCCAAAACGGTCCGACGCAGGGCGAAAACATTTTCGTTCCGCTGGATTACATCATTGGCGGGCCGGGCATGGCAGGTCAGGGCTGGCGGATGCTGATGGAGTGCCTGTCCGTTGGCCGAGGCATTACCCTGCCGTCCAATTCGACCGGCAGCATGAAAAGCGTGGCGCTGGCGACCGGTGCTTACGCCCGTATCCGCCGCCAGTTCAAATTGCCGATCGGCAAAATGGAAGGGATTGAAGAACCGCTGGCCCGCATAGCAGGCAACGCCTACGTGATGGATGCCGCCGCGACCCTCATTACCAGCGGCATCATGCAAGGCGCGCGGCCATCGGTGCTGTCAGCAATCGTCAAGTACCACTGTACCCATCGCGGCCAGCGCGGCATCATCGATGCGATGGACATCACCGGCGGTAAAGGCATTTGCCTCGGCCCGTCTAATTTTGTCGCCCGTCACTATCAGGGGGCACCGATCGCCATCACCGTCGAAGGTGCCAATATTCTGACCCGCAGCATGATCATCTTTGGGCAGGGCGCGATTCGCTGCCATCCTTACATACTCAAAGAGATGAACGCGGCGCAGAATAATGACCTGAAAGCCTTCGATCAGGCGCTGTTCGGCCATCTGGGCCACGTCGCCAGCAACGCCATGCGTAGCCTGTGGCTGGGCCTGACCAACGGGCGAACCAGTCGCGCCCCGGTCAACGACGTCACCCACCGCTACTACCAGCGTCTGAACCGGCTGAGTGCCAATCTGGCACTACTGGCCGATGTGTCGATGGGGGTTCTGGGTGGTAGCCTGAAGCGCCGCGAACGTCTTTCTGCGCGGCTGGGCGATGTGCTAAGCCAGCTCTATCTGGCGTCTGCCACGCTTAAGCGTTATGACGAGGAAGGTCGCCAGGAGGCTGACTTACCGCTGGTGCATTGGGGTGTGCAGGACTGTTTGCATCAGGCGGAACAAGCCATCGTCGACCTGCTGCGCAATTTCCCCAACAAACTGGTGGCGCGGTTACTGCGTGTGATGATTCTCCCGCTAGGACAAGTTAGCAAGGCCCCGAGCGACCAGTTAGATCACCAACTGGCGCGACTGTTGCAGGTACCGTCCGCAACCCGCAGCCGGTTGGGACGTGGCCTGTATCTGCACACGGGTGCTCATCACCCGGCGGCGCAACTGGAACACGCACTGCGCGATATTCTGGCTGCAGAGCCGATCTATCAGCGTTTATCGCAATCGGCAGGTTACCCGCTGCCCTTTATGCAACTGGATAAACTGGCGGAACACGGGCTGGCGGAAGGGGTGATTACGCCGGAAGAAGCCAACCTCTTGATGCAGGCGGAAACCAGTCGGCTGCGCTCTATCAACGTTGATGACTTTGCCCCGGACGCGCTAAGCGCACACAAGGTGGAGAGCAGGCAACGAGTACCGGTTGATGCTGATACCGTCGCCTGACAGGTCTGGCGCTTTTTCTGGTTGAAACATCGGGAAAAAGCGCCGGATTAATGCGTTATTCTCAGGCACCACTCTGACGCACGCGCGCCAGCAAGGCTTCAGGGCCATCGATATGCGCGGCGGCCAACACCAGCGTCTTGCCAAGCTGAATCGCATGGCGCTGGCAGGCCTGACGAGCGGCCTCATCGGCAATGGTATCGAGATCAGCGACATGCGCCAGCCCGATGGTACGGCGAATCAATTCGGTGCCGCAGTAACCGACCGTGTCCTGCCATACCTGTCGCAGAAACTGTTCAACGTAGCCATCCACCGCCAGCGCCGGGTCACGGCTCTTTTCATGAGCCAACGCCGCAAAACGTGTAGCGAAGGTCTGCCATACCGTCACGATATCCGCCAGACGGCGTTCCCGTGCATCGACAGCTTCACGTGGCGGCAACAACCCTGGCAGCCCGCAGTAATTCAGCAGCAGGTTACCCAGCACTGTACCAACATCAAACCCTATCGGGCCGTAAAAACCGAATTCCGCATCGATCACCTTCAGGCGGTTTTCCGCCACGAAAATAGAACCGCTGTGAATATCACCGTGCAACAAGGCTTCCGCCTTGCTGAGGAAAGCATGCTTAAGCGCCGCGATGGCGCACAGCAGCGGGCGATCATCCCGTAATGCCAGCACATCAGCCAGCAGCGCCGGGTCAAACTGATTGCGCTCATGTTCCCTGTACGGGTCGGTGAAAAACAGATCTTCGGTGATCTGACACAGTTCCGGGTTGGTGAAACGACTGACCGCCGCTTTTTTCTCATGGGGAGACTGGTAGAAATCGCTATGGTGGAACAACGCCTGTGCCAGATACTCACCCAGTTGTGCCGCCGCCTGCGGATAATCCTGCCCTTTCACCAGTTCACGCCGCCAGATCTCATGATCAGACAAGTCTTCTTGCACCATCACCGCCAGTACCGGGTCATGATGCAACACCGCCACCGTGTGCTGCGGGCAATGCTGTGCGTGTGCCAGCAGCGTTTCCGCTTCAATACGGGCGCGATCCAGCGTTAACGGCCAGGATTCACCGACACAGCGAACGTAGGGCAACGCCTGCTTGACGATCACCCGGCTGACGCCTTGTGTATCACGGATCTTGAACACCAGATTCAGGTTACCGTCGCCTATCTCATCGGCTGTTATCAACGACTGCGGATCCGCAACCCCGCCATACTGACGGGCGTACTGCACGGCATCGTCCGCGTTAAAAGTACGGTAAAGTGACATGGTCAACCTCGTTTATCTACCTAGTGTGATGAATGTGTTTGCTATTTCTTGTTGTGTTATCAGCGCCATATCTTTTGAAGTATGGCGGGTATAGACATAAAAGCGTTTGGACGTCTATACTTCTGTAAAGCATATTGGCAGAATAAGAATTCTGATGCAATAACGCAACACGGATTTAACCACCCATGCAGACTGTTAACACCACCAGCCTCAACCTCGTTGATAATCAGTTGTGGATCCTTGACCAGCAGGCGCTGCCGCAGGAAAAAATCTGGTGCCCCTGCCCGGATGTCGACGCACTGGTCGAGCACATTCGTGCTCTGCGGGTACGCGGTGCACCGTTAATCGGGCTGTCCGCCAGCCTGTTGCTGGCGTTGCTGGCAGAGCAAGGTCTGTCACGGCCGCAGTTGGTCCAGGCGTTGGAAACATTACGTGCCTCCCGCCCGACCGCCGTTAACCTGATGAACAATCTTGACCGTATGAAGCAGGCACTGGCGAGTGACGATTTCGTCAACGCCATGGCGCAGGAAGCGTTACGGCTGATAGAAGAGGATAAGGCGCTGTGCGAACGCATCGCGGACAACGGAGCCGGGCTGGTAAAACCGGGTAGCCGCCTGTTGACCCACTGCAATACCGGCGGGCTGGCGACGGCGGGCGTGGGGACGGCGATCGGCGTCATCCTGCGTGCTCACCAGCAGGGCAAAGTGGAGAACGTCTGGGTGGATGAAACCCGTCCGCTGTTGCAGGGCGGGCGTTTGACCGCCTGGGAACTGGGCGAGCTGGGTATCCCCTATCACCTGATTTGCGACTCGATGGCTGCGTCACTGATGGCACAAGGCCAGGTTGATGCTATTTGGGTCGGTGCGGATCGCATCGCTGCCAACGGCGATGTCGCCAATAAAATCGGCACCTACAGCCTGGCGGTGCTGGCACACTATCACGGCATTCCGTTTTACGTCGCCGCCCCCCACACCACCCACGACCCTCACTGCCCGGATGGCAGCGCGATTCCCATCGAGCAGCGCGCCGCCAGTGAAGTCACCGGGGTAGCCGGTAGCTTCGGCCAGTGCCAGTGGGCACCGCACAACTCCCCGGTGTATAACCCGGCATTCGATGTCACTCCCGCAGCCCTGATTAGCGGCTGGGTACTGGATAGTGGTGTGGTCACCCCTGAGCAGGTTAACGCCGGTATTTTTCAGCAACCGCTGGCGGGATAAGGCGAGATAAGACTCGGGTAATAAAAGCAGCACAGAGAACAGGCCGTACGCGGGTATATTCCGCCACGGCCTGTGACAGCATTACGCCAGTTTCGGGTAGGCGTCGGCGATGGCATCACCAGTGAACTGCGCAATCCAGCCATCCGGGTTATTGAACAGGCGAATGGCGGTGAAATGCGGCTCAGAGCCCATATCAAACCAATGCGGCACCCCGGCAGGCACCGACAGTAAATCGTTCTTTTCGCACAGTATCTGGAAAATCTGGCCGTTTACGTGCAGGCAGAACAACCCAGCGCCTTCCACAAAGAAACGCACTTCATCTTCACCGTGGGTATGCTCAGACAGGAATTTGCTGCGCATCGCCTCTTTTTGCGGGTTGTCAGCGCGGATGCTAACCACATCCCAGCTCTGGTAGCCCTTTTCCGCCACCAGTTTATCAATTTCATGCTGATACGCCGCCAGCACCTCTTCAGAGGAAGGGGTGGCCCCTAAATCTCTGTCCGCCTGCCAGCGTTCAAACTGCACATTAATAGCGCTCAGTTGCTGGGCGATAGCCTCGGCGTCGCGACTTTGCCAGACGGGCTGATGGGCGTCCGTATCACTGAAGATAGTTAAAGCACTCATGACGGTTCTCCTGTTTGGTTGCTCTGACAGGCATTCAGGTCTACCTGATCAAAACGGTTTACCTGCCGATGCTGACTTTCAACATCAGCGTCATCGCGGATCAACTGGCAGGTGTGCCAGCCCGCTTGTGCAGCTGCATCCAGTTCCTGACGAATATCGGACAGAAACAGCACCTTGTCCGCGGTCAGGCCGATTGAAGCGGCGATAGTCTGGTAGGACGCGACCTCACGCTTGGCACCAACACCGGTATCGAAATAGCCGGAAAACAATGCGGTCAAATCCCCCGCATCGCTATGCCCAAACAGCAGACGCTGCGCTTCCACCGACCCGGATGAATAGACGTACAGCGCGATGCCCTGCTCACGCCAGGCCTGTAATTGTGGGGCGACATCCCCATAAACATGGCCGCGAAAATCACCGTTGTGGTAACCACTGCGCCAGATAATGCCCTGCAACAGCTTCAGTGCCGGTGATTTGCGGTCCTCATCCATAAACTGATTGAATACGGCCAGCAGTTGCGCGGACGAGGCTTCCGGCTGCTCCAGTTCCTGGCGCGCCAGCGTCAGCGCGGCAGCGATCTCCGGGTCATGCCCAGCCTGTGCCACCGCGTCGGCCAGACGCGCGCGGGCATACGGGAACAACACGTTATGCACAAAGCGAATATCGCTGGTCGTGCCTTCAATATCCGTGACAATCGCCTTGATCACTTGGCCTCCAGTAAACGTCGTTGTAATTCACACTGGAACAGGAACTCTAACCCTTCCAGATGACGGCGAGCGTCTTTGACATCATCTCCCCAGCAGTACAGACCGTGCCCACGCACCAGAAAACCGTAATGCAATGGCGAGTTCGCATGATAGGCGGCAACCTGCTCTGCCAGTGCCGGAATATCCTGAGAGTTATCGAAAATTGGAATGGCGACCGCATCCAGATGAGTACGCTGGCCGCTTAGCGACTTCTGCATTTCGTATCCCTGCAACACCAGCGCCTCACTTTTCTCCACCCGCGACAACACCGTCGCGTTGACCGAATGGGTATGCAGCACCGCCCCTACCGTCGGGAACAGGCGATAAAGCAGCGTATGCAACCCGGTTTCCGCCGACGGTGTGCGCCCGCTCGGTACATGGTTGGTGGCGATATCGACCAACAGGAAGTCTTCCGTGCTCAGGCTGCCTTTGTCTTTACCGGATTCGGTAATCAGGCATTGCCGCTCATCCAGACGCACGGACATATTGCCGCCCGTCGCCGGGCACCAGCCTTTTTCGCCGATCCAGTGGCAGGCCGCCACCAGTGCGGCCAGTTGTGGAATTTCACTCATAACGCATCCTGTACAGGTGAAGCTGCCACCCGGTTATCTTCTGGGATAAAACCGGGTAATGAGCCTGCTTATTATATTTAGTTCTAGCTTATCAAATTACGGAATTTAGCCGTTTAAACGTCCAAGCGTCTTGATTGCCAAATACTAGCATCCTGTATATAGTGGCAGCAATAACAGCCTTGCAGGAGTCCTTTTTCAGCCATGAGCGCCGCACTGATTCCAGACAGTAAACTCCCCTCTCTCGGTACCACCATTTTTACCCAGATGAGCGCCCTGGCGCAGCAACATCAGGCGATTAACCTGTCGCAAGGCTTCCCGGATTTTGACGGCCCCGACTACCTGAAACAGCGTCTGGCCTATCATGTCAGTCAGGGGGCGAACCAATACGCACCGATGACCGGCGTGGCACCGTTGCGTCAGGCGATTGCGGAAAAAACCGCCGCGCTCTACGGCTGGCAGCCGGACGCCGACAGTGAAGTGACCGTCACCGCCGGTGCCACTGAAGCGTTGTTTGCTGCCATCAGCGCGCTGGTGCGCCCGGGCGATGAAGTTATCTGCTTTGATCCCAGCTATGACAGCTACGCACCGGCGGTGCAGTTGGCGGGCGGGACGCTGAAGCGCATTGCGCTGCAACCACCAGCGTTTCGCGTCGACTGGGCCGCGTTTAGCGACCTACTGAACGACCGCACCCGGTTGGTGATCGTCAACACGCCGCATAATCCGTCCGCTACTGTCTGGCAGCAGGAGGACTTCCGCCAGCTCTGGCAAGCCATCGCCAGTCGCGCTATTTACGTGCTGAGCGATGAAGTGTACGAGCATATCTGCTTTGCCGCTGACGGCCACGCCAGTGTGCTGGCGCACCCGGAGCTGCGGCAGCGGGCTATCGCGGTGTCCTCGTTTGGTAAAACCTACCACATGACCGGCTGGAAGGTCGGCTATTGCGTTGCCCCGGCACCGATCAGCGCCGAATTGCGGAAAGTACACCAGTACCTGACGTTTTCCGTCAACACGCCAGCGCAACTGGCGTTGGCCGATATGTTGCAACAACAACCGCAACACTGGCGCGAACTGCCCGATTTTTACCGTGCCAAACGCGACCGGTTTGTTAACGCGCTGGCAGCCAGTCGGCTGGAGATCCTGCCCTGCGAAGGCACCTATTTCCTGCTGGCGGACTACCGGGCCATTTCCAGCCAGGATGACGTCAGCTTCTGTCGCTGGCTGACCGAGCATGTCGGTGTGGCGGCGATCCCGCTGTCCGTTTTCTGTGCCGCCCCCTTCCCTCACACGCTGATTCGGTTATGCTTTGCCAAACAGGAATCAACCCTGGATGCTGCTGCGGAGCGTTTATGTCAACTTTAAAGATAACCCTGCTACAACAACCGCTGGTCTGGATGGATGGCCCCGCCAACCTCAGCCATTTTGACAGCCTGTTAGGCGACATTACCGACCGTGACCTGATTGTATTGCCGGAAATGTTCACCACCGGCTTTGCGATGGAAGCCGCTAAAAGCAGCCTGGAACAAGCGGTGGTAGAAGACTGGCTGAAACAGTGGGCACAGCGCAGCAATGCATTGGTCGGCGGCAGCGTGGCAGTGCAGACCGGCAAGGGCGCGGTTAACCGTTTTCTGTTGGCTGACCCGCAGGGCCGGGTATATCAGTACGACAAACGCCATCTGTTCCGCATGGCGGGCGAGCATGAATATTACCAGTCGGGTCAGACGCGAGAAGTCGTGGAGTGGCGCGGCTGGCGCATTCTGCCGCTGATCTGCTATGACCTGCGCTTTCCGGTGTGGTCCCGCAATCGTCAGGATTACGACCTGGCGTTGTACGTCGCCAACTGGCCTGCCCCACGCGCGCTGCACTGGAAAACCCTGCTGGCGGCACGGGCAATTGAGAATCAGGCGTATATCGCAGGCTGTAACCGCGTCGGCACCGACGGCAACGGCCACAGTTATCAGGGCGATAGCCTGATTATCGACGCACAAGGCGCGATTCTGGCCTCAGCGCCTGAGCACCAACCTGCGCGTCTTGACGCCGAGCTGTCGCTGGAAGCGTTGCAAAGCTATCGTGAAGCCTTCCCTGCCTGGCTTGATGCCGATAAGTTCAGCGTGTGATACAAGAGCGCTCAGGCGCTCTTGAGGCTGTTGACAAACAGCCGGGTTGTCTTGTGAACGGTGAAGTCTGCCTATTCAGTGAATGGTTTCGTGCGGGATAAACGGTGTAATTTCTTTGCTGCTTCATTGCACGCACGACAAGGAGAGGTGCAAGCGCCACCTCTCCTTGACCACTGGCTGGTGGCTAAACTGCGGCGCTACGCGCTACCTTCGGCGTTCGACTTCGCGGTTCGGGCCGCCCGTGACGTGTTCCCAACACGGCACGGGCTTTCGCGACGTCCTGTCGCTCACCCGGCGAAGCCGCCCACCTCAGCGCAGTTTTTGACGCCGGAAAGATGCTTCATCCTGTAGTTAATGCGATTGTCAGCAGTCTGAAGAGCGCTCAGGCACTCTTGATTATCGGTATCCCCACACCGTGAGTAGCAGCGCCTGCAACGCCTGCGCGACATCATCGGTCAATACCGATTCGTCAGGGTGATGGCTGATGCCGCCCTTGCAGCGCATAAATAGCATCCCCACCGGCCAACGTTCGGCGATGGCAATGGCATCATGTCCGGCACCGCTTGGCAGCAACAGGTTCTCACCTTGTACCTGCATCACCGCCGCCGACAGCCGCTGTTGCAGCGTCTCATCGCAGCGGGTGGCAGCAATACGGTAGTACTCTTGTGCATCGAAGGTACACCCGCGTTGCATGGCGATATCCTGCGCCAGTGTCAGCAACCGTTGCAGCAGCGCATCCAGCGGCGTATCGTCCGGCCCGCGAATATCCAGCGTCAGGCGTACCTCGCCGGGAATCACATTGGCCGCACCGGGCAGGCACTGCAATGTACCAAAGGTCGCCACCAGATAAGGGTCACTCTCTCGTGTCATCTGCTCTGCCTGCGTCATCCAGCTCGCCGCCGCCGCCAGGGCATCCTGACGTTGCGACATCGGCACGGTTCCCGCATGGCCAGCGTGGCCGGTAAACGTGCAGTTCAGCCGCCGGGCACCGTTAATAGCCGTGACCACGCCCAACGCCAGTCCAGCCTGTTCCAGACACGGACCTTGTTCGATATGCAATTCCAGATAGGCCAAAATATCCGTGGCTGGTCGTGCCGCCTGAGCGATAGCGTTCGGGTCCAATCCAACCTGTGTTAGCGCCTGCGCCACGGTAACGCCGTTGGCATCCGGGCGCGACAGCCAGCCCTCAGGCCAGGTGCCGGTTAACCCACGACTGCCCAGCAGCGTGACATCAAAACGGGTGCCTTCTTCGTCGCCAAAACCGACCACCTCCAGTGCCACCGGCAGTCGAATACCGTGCTGATGCAGGAATGACACCGTTTCAATTGCCGCCAGCACCCCCAGCATACCGTCGTAACGTCCGGCGTTACGCACGGTGTCGAGGTGTGACCCCATCAGCAGCGCTGGTGCGCCCGGCGTACTGCCTTCATAACGACCGCAGATGTTACCCACGCTGTCCTGCCACACCTGCATCCCGGCGTCACGCATCCACTCGCCGGTTTGCTGGTTGGCCTGCATATGCTGCGCCGACAGATAAACGCGGGTGAGCTGGTCAGGGGTTTCACTGATGGCCGCCAGTTGATCGCAGCGCGTCATCACCCGTCGGGCGGCGGCCTGCGCATCAAAATCCGTCATCATGCCTTCCATCAGCACCTCGCTCATGTCGACGCCTGCGTGGCGTCGTACACATTCCAGGCCGCCTGCAACGCCGCCCCTTGCACAGAACGGAAACCAAGACGGTTCAATACTGCTTCCAGCGCGGTCAGCGTTTGCATCACACAGTCTTTGCGTGCGTTGTAGCCCATGGTGCCGATACGCCAGATTTTGCCCTGCAACGGCCCGAACGAGGTGCCGATTTCGATGGCGAAATCTTCCAGCAACAGCTTACGTACCTGCTCGCCGTGAATACCCGACGGAATAACCACGCCCAGTACGTTACTCATCTTGTTGGCGATGTCGCCGTAGGGCTGTAACCCCATGCCTTCGATACCAGCCAGCAGCGCCTTACCGTGCAACTGGTGACGGGCGATACAGGCATCCAACCCTTCTTCCAGAATAATGCGCGCGCACTCACGGGCGGCGAACAGCATGCTGGTGGCTTCGGTGTGGTGGTTCAACCGCTCCGGTCCCCAGTAATCCATGATCATGCCGAGGTCGAAATAGTTGGAGTAAATCATCTCGTCGTCACCGTCCTGATGGTCGGTGGTGCGGATCCCCTGCTCTACGCATTTACGCTGGCGGATCACCGCTTCCATACGCGAACTGAGCGTCACCGGCGAGCTGCCGGAGGGGCCACCCAGGCATTTCTGCAACCCGGCAGAGACCGCATCCAGCCCCCAGGCATCGGCTTCCAACGGGTTACCGCCGAACGAGGCGGTGGCATCGGAGTAAAACAGGACGTCATGACGACGGCAGATCTCCCCGAGCTCCGCCAGCGGTTGCAGCATCGTCGTGGAGGTATCGCCTTGTACGGTAAGCAGCAGGCGGGGTTTTACCCGCTTGATGGCGTCTTCTATCTGATCGGGCGTGAATACTTCGCCCCACGGCACCTCGATGGTGTGAACATCGGCGCGGCAGCGGCGAGCAATCTCACACAGCAAGTGGCCGAAACGGCCAAACACCGGCACCAGCACCCGGTCACCAGGGCGGATAGCCGAGACCAAAATAGCCTCAATGCCCGCACGGGAGGTGCCGTCTACCAGCATGGTCCAGCGGTTGTCGGTACGGAACAGTTGGCGGTACAGCGCCATCACCTGGTTCATGTACCCGGTCATCGCCGGGTCATACTGCCCGACCAGTTGGCTGGCCATCGCGCGCAGTACACGCGGGTCGGCATTGATCGGGCCAGGCCCCATGAGCAAACGATGGGGCGGATTGATCTGCGCAAACAGGTCGTTAGGCATGTGATGAACTCCTGATGTCCTTGATAACATGAAAATCGTAATAGCCGATACCGCTCACGGCGCTATAGCCGTACCGAGGCGATAAACTGTTTCAGTTCGGCGGTCTGTGGGTTGGCAAACAGCGCATCGCCGCTCCCTTGTTCCCACACGGTGCCCTGATGCATAAACACCACCCGATCGCCCACTTCGCGGGCAAAATTCATCTCGTGGGTGACCAGAATCAGCGTCATACCTTCAGCCGCCAGTTGCTCCAGCACCTTCAACACTTCACCCACCAGCTCCGGGTCCAGCGCGGACGTAATTTCATCGCACAGCAGCACTTTCGGGTTCATCGCCAGCGCACGGGCGATCGCCACACGCTGCTGTTGGCCGCCGGACAAATTTGACGGGTAGTAATCGATACGCTCCCCCAGCCCGACCTTCTCCAGCATCCTCACGCCCAGTTCCCGGCACTCGGCGGCGCTTTTCCCCAGCACCAGCTTGGGTGCCAGCATCACGTTTTCTAACGCGGTCATATGCGGAAACAGGTTGAAGTTCTGGAAAATCATGCCGATAGAGCGGCTGATCTCCCGCGCTTGCGAGTCACGGTCGGTGACGGTCATTCCGCCCAGTTTGATACTGCCGTCCTGATAGCCTTCCAGCCCGTTGATACAACGCAGCAGGGTGCTTTTGCCGGAACCGCTACGGCCGATGATGGAGATAACCTCGCCCGCATCAATATCCAGATCCACCCCTTTCAGCACGTGGTTCTGGCCGTAATATTTATGAACCTGATTAATGGTGATGAGCGGCATTGAATTTCTTCTCCAGATAACGGCTGTAGTACGACAACGGATAACACAGCAGGAAATAACCCAGCGCCACCAGCCCGAACACCTTAAACGGCTGGAAGGTAACGTTATTGAGCATGGTGCCGGCTTTCGTCAGGTCAACAAAACCAATAATTGACGCCAGTGCGGTGCCTTTAATCACCTGTACCGAAAACCCCACCGTCGGTGCAATGGCGATACGCATCGCCTGGGGCGCGATCACCCGGGTCAACGTCTGTGTGAAGGTCAACCCCAGACAACGACAGGCTTCCCACTGCCCTTTCGGCAACGCCTGTACGCTGCCGTGCCAGATATCCAGCAAGAACGCGCTGGTAAACAGCGTCAGCGCCAGTGAAGCCGCCGTCCACGGGCTCACATCGATACCGAACAACCCCAGCCCGAAAAACGCCAGAAACAGTTGCATCAGCAGCGGCGTGCCCTGAAACACATCGGCGTACAGCCGGGTCAGGCGCATCGGCCAGCGGCGTTTCGTCAGGCGCAGTAATAACAACGGTAACGTCACCACCGCGCCGCCAAAAAAGGCCACCAGCGACAGCAACACCGTCCAGCGCCCGGCCAGCAGCAGGTTGCGCACAATATCCCAGTCAGTAAATGTCATCATCAGCGCGCTGTCCCCAGAAAACGTCGCCCGACCAGCAACAGCAGTTGACGCATCAGCATCGACAGCACCAGATAGCAGAGCGTGGTCACCAGATACACCTCAAAACTGAGGAACGTCCGTGACTGAATTAAGTTAGCGGCAAAGGTCAGTTCCTCGTACGACACCTGCGATACCACGGAGGAACCGAGCATCACGATGATGCACTGACTGACCAGTGCCGGATAAATCCGTTGCAGCGCGGGTGGCAAAATCACCCGCGTAAAGGTCTGGGTGCGTGATAATCCCAGCACCCTTGCGGCTTCCCACTGGCCCTTCGGTGTCACCTGGATGCCTGCACGAATAATCTCCGTGCTGTACGCGCCCAGGTTCACCAACATCGCCAGTAGAGCGGCCTGACCGGCGGTGAGTTTGAGCCCCAACCCCGGCAGACCGAACACGATGAAAAACAGTTGCACCACAAACGGCGTGTTGCGGATCGCTTCGACGTACAGGCCCCACAGGCGGCTGACGAAGGTTGGCTTACCGCTGCGTAATGCCGCACCGCAAATACCGATGGCAATCCCGCCCAGTGTTGCCATCACCGTCAATTGCACAGTGACCCATAAACCGGCCAGTAACTCCGGCCAGTATGGCCACAGCGCCGCGAAATGAAGCTGATAAGTCATGGCGTATCCTTAGGCACCCAGATTGGCTGGCAGCGGCGCTTTCAGCCATTTTTCGGACAGGCCGTTAAGCGTGTTGTCCTTGAGCGCTTTTTCAATCAGTTCGTTGACTTTCGCTTTCAGCGCAGGCTCGTCCTTTTTCAGACCGATATAGCAAGGCGAGTCTTTCAACATGAATTTGGCGACCGGCGCTTTCTCCGGGTTCTTCTCGGCAATCGCCGCCACTACCAGGTTACCGGTAGCGATATACTGCACCTGACCGGACATATAAGCCGACAGCGTGGTGTTGTTGTCTTCGTAGCGCTTGATATCAGCGGTTTTAGGCGCGATATCGGTCAGCACCATGTCTTCCACCGCGCCACGGGTTACCCCGACGGTTTTGCCTTGTAAGGCATCCGGCGCGGTGACCGTCGTATCTTTCGGGCCGAACACGCCCAGGAAGAACGGTGCGTAAGCGCTGCTAAAGTCGATCACTTTTTCACGTTCCGCATTTTTACCCAGGCTGGAAATCACCAGATCCACCTTGTCGGTTTGCAAATACGGCACGCGGTTGGCACTGCTCACCGGCACCAGCTGCAACTTTAGTTTCATCTCGCTGGCCAGATAACGGGCCATGTCGATGTCGTAACCCTGCGGCTGCAAATCAGTACCGACCGAGCCAAACGGCGGGAAGTCCTGCGGCACCGCGACACGCAATACGCCGCGCTTCTGGATATCCTGCAGTTGATCCGCCATCGCTTGTCCAGCCTGAACCATCAACAGCGCTGCACCGACTACTGCCAAAACACGTTTTCCGATCTTCATTGCTGTGCCCCCGGTTAAGTTAATTTGAAACCAAAGATTCTTCAATAAAAATATTGAAACCTTTGTTGCAGATTAAAAAGCAAAATGCATGCCAGATAATCAACCGGCATGACACGGCGATACGAAGAGAGCAGCACAGGCAGATTCAGGGAATAACGGCAAGTTTCATCGTCAGGAAACGCGCCCGGCTTTCAACCTGCAGCGCACAATGACAGGGCATTAAAACGGGAATTGATTGCACCAAAATAGAACATTTGCACCAGTGGAGCGCGCAACTACCGCTGTTCCAGCTCGTCGAGTTGCAGGTAAAGATCGGCAATATCGTGGATACGTTGACGCCCTTCCGCCAGCATATGGTGCAGCAACGCGTTGCTGATGAGGTTGACCAGACTCATGGCCCCAGCATAGCTATCAAACGCCGACACGCTATCCAACGGTGCGCTCAGCACCCAGGACGCCAGCGGCGGCAACGCGTGGACTTGCGGCTCACACAGCAGCAACACCGGAATCTGTCGGGTATGCAATTGCTGCAGCAAAGGCTGAATCAAGCGTGGACGGCGACGGAACGCCACCACAATTACCACATCCTGCTCGTCGAGATCCGCCAGTTCCTCCGCCAGCGTCTGGCCGGGCTGCGCCAGTAACGGCACCTGCGGACGGATTTGCAGCAGTTGCTGACGCAGGTGTAATGCTACCGGGTAGCTGTTGCGTAGCCCAAGAATGCAGACGCGCCGGGCCTGCTGCAACGCGCCGATAACCGCACCGAACTGCTGCGGGTCTATCTGGTTGACCCATTGCGTCAGGTTAGCCATCTCCTGCTTGTAATGGCGCGCCAGCAGCGTATTGCCCTGTACCGCGTCCCGGTTATCGGTCAACGGCATCCCGCTCTGGCGCAGAGTGCGCAGTTCATCGCGCATCTCGCGGTAACTGGTGTAGCCGAGGCGGCGGAACAGGCGGCTGACCGTGGCCTTGGAAACGCCACTCAGCCGCGCCAGTTCAGCGCTGTTATAGCTGATGAGGTCATCCAGGTGGTCAAAGATAAACTCCGCCACACGCTGCTCCTGCGGCGACAGTTCGCTGTACTGGCTGCGCAACCGTTCATCAATCTGCTTCATGCCTGCCCTTGTCATTATCTAACATCTAAACGCTATAAGTTTGAGCGCGCCGGGTTTGAACGCATTAAGTTTGAGCGCGGTAAGTTTGAGCGCTGTAACTTTTGTTTCATCTTTTCGACGCTATGATGAACATAGCATACAACCGTCGGTCGGCAGCAAGCAGAAAAGATGGAACGGCTTTTGCTTAGCATCGACCACCCTACTGTCCACCAAGAGTCTTACCCTCATGATGCAAAGTAATATCGCCCCGTCGGGCATGGCGGTCACACCGCATCATCTTGCCAGCGCCAGCGCACAGCGTGTGTTACGCGCCGGAGGCAATGCCATCGAAGCGATGGTCGCCGCCGCCGCCGCTATTGCCGTGGTGTATCCCCACATGAACAGCTTAGGCGGTGATGGTTTCTGGCTGATTGTGCCACCGCAAGGCCAGCCTATCGCCATTGACGCCAGTGGTGCCGCCGGTTCGCTGGCGACCCGCGCACGCTACGCCGGTGAAAGCCGCATTCCGCACCGTGGCCCCGACGCTGCGCTGACCGTCGCCGGGACGGTAGGCGGCTGGCAGGAAGCGCTGAATTACGCGGCAGAACTGGATCTGGGTGCGCCCCTGCCGCTGACACAGTTGCTGGATGATGCCATCCACTATGCACGCCACGGTATCCCGGTTACCCAGTCGCAGGAAGACGCGCTCACCAGTCGCCAGCACGAACTGCGCGATTTCTCTGAATTCTGCCGGGTCTTTATGCCGCAGGGTGCCATCCCTCGTACTGGCAGCCGCTTCACCCAGCCTGATCTGGCCGATACGCTGCAACAACTGGCCCAAGACGGGCTGGACAGCTTTTATCGCGGCGCGCTGGCCGCTCGCATGACGAAGCAGATGGCGGCGCTGGGCATGCCGGTCACGCAGGAGGATCTGGCGAATTACCGCGCCCGCCGTACCGTGCCATTGGTGTTGAAACACAGCCACGGCGAGGTCTTCAACCTCGCGCCGCCAACACAAGGGTTGGTCTCGCTGGCGATTCTCGGCATTACCGACAAGCTGGGGATGGCCGATCTCAGCGACAGCCAGACCATCCACCGGGTGGTGGAAGCCACCAAACTGGCGTTTGGGCTACGCGATAGCTACATCACCGATCCGAAACTGATCACCCAGGATATTCAGGCCCTGCTGTCCGATAGCCACCTGAAAGCGCTTGCGGAAACCGTCAACACCCGCGCCGCTGCGCCCTGGGGCGAGGGCAAAGGGCCGGGCGATACCGTCTGGATGGGCGTGTGCGATCACCATGGGGTGTCGGTCTCGTTCATTCAGAGTATTTATCATGAATTCGGTAGCGGCATGGTGCTGCCGGGTACTGGCGTGCTGTGGCAAAACCGTGGCGCGTCTTTCAGCCTGGACCCGAACCACTTGCTGGCGCTGGAACCGGGTAAACAACCCTTTCACACGCTGAACCCGGCGGCGGCGCGCCTGTCTGACGGGCGCACGATGGTTTATGGTTCGATGGGCGGTGACGGCCAGCCGCAAACACAAGCCGCGTTGTTTATTCGTCATGTGATGCAAAGAGTGCCATTGCAACAGGCGATTACGGCACCGCGCTGGTTGCTGGGGCGCACCTGGGGGCAGTCGACCGATACGCTCAAGCTGGAGGATAGGTTCATGCCCGCTACCATTGATGCGCTGCGTACCCTCGGTCACGATGTGGAACTGCTGACCGGATTTAGCGAAACCGTCGGTCACGCCGGTGCGATTGTTCGTCACGTCAACGGCATGCTGGAAGGTGCCAGCGACCCGCGCAGCAACGGCAGCGCAGCCGGTTATTAATCTTTCAACCCGATGAAGGTGCTGATTATGAAAAACAGGGATATCGATCAGGACACGCTGGCCGCGTACCTGCAACAGATGGAAACCCTGATGGGGCTGGACCTGGACGAGGCTCGCCGTCAGGAATTGCACGTCCAGTTCAGCCGCATCGCCGCTATGGCGCAACCGCTGATGGCGTTTACGTTGGATGAGCGTCAGGAAGTGGCGGGGGTCTACCAGCCATGAATCCCGCGCAACTGTCTATTCGCACATTGCAGGCTGAACTGGCGGCAGGTCACCTGTCCGCCACCGACATTGCCCGCGACACCCTGGCGCGCATCGAGCAACATAACCCGGCGGTCAACGCGTACACCGCCGTCACTGCACAGCGTATGCTGACAGAAGCCAACGGCATTGACCTGAAACACCGCTTAGGCGAGCCGCTGCCCGCACTGGCCGGAGTACCCTATGCGGTGAAGAATCTGTTTGATGTCGCCGGTGAAACCACCCTGGCCGGGGCCAGGTTATTTAGCCAGCGTGCTCCCGCTACTCAGGATGCGTTCGCGGTGCGCCAGCTACAGGCACAAGGTGCGCTGCTGTCCGGCCTGCTGAATATGGACGCCTACGCTTACGGCTTTACCACTGAAAACACGCACTATGGTGCAACCTGCAACCCGCATGATGTGACCCGTATCGCGGGAGGGTCGTCCGGTGGTTCAGCCGCCGCGGTCGCCGCCGGTCTGGTGAATTTCTCGCTGGGCAGTGATACCAACGGCTCGATCCGGGTTCCGGCTTCGTTGTGCGGTATTTTCGGACTGAAGCCGACGTTCGGACGGTTATCACGTCAGGGAACGCAGCCATTTGTCGGCAGCCTCGATCACATCGGCCCGCTGGCACGCAGCGTAGACGATCTGGCGCTGGTCTATGACGTGTTGCAAGGTCGCGATCCGGCCGATCGGTTTCAGGCGGATCAACCACTGCGATCCACGGTGCCGTCATTGTCTGACGCAGCCCCGCTACGCAGTCGGGTATTGGGGGGTTACTTCGCACAATGGTGCGATGAACAAGCCACCGCTGCCGTGCAGCACGTCGCCGACGCCTTAAACGCCGACAGCGAGGTGAGGCTGGATAACGCCGCGCTGGCACGTACTGCGGCATTTATTCTTTCCGCCAGCGAAGGCGGTAATCAATACCTGCCAGCGCTACAGGCCACACCGGAACAATTTGAGCCACTGTCCCGTGAACGGCTGTTGGCTGGCGCAATGATCCCGGCGGCCTGGTATGTACAGGCTCAGCGCTTTCGCGATCATTTCCGCCGTGAAGTGCTGGCGTTATTCAACGACACCGATCTGCTGATTGCGCCAGCGACCCCGTGCCCGGCCACCCCGATCGGTCAGGAAACCATGCGCATCAATCACACCGATTTACCGATCCGCGCCAGCATGGGCATGTTAACCCAGCCCATTTCGTTCGTCGGCCTGCCAGTCGTCACCGTACCGCTAGCAACCGCCAGTGGGCTACCGATCGGTGTGCAGTTGATCGCCGCCCCCTGGCGGGAAGACGTGGCACTGCGCGCCGCATGGCATTTAGAACAACAGGGCATCGCACAGGCGCTGCCACCGATGACGTTTTACCCACAAGGACTTTCCGCATGACATCCGAGAACACGCAGTCTGACATTAATATTCCCGAAGTACTGGCTGAGGTCACCGACGCCTTTTACCGTTACGAAAAGGCGCTGACCGGCAACGATGTTGACGTGCTGGACCAGTTGTTCTGGCACGATGAGCGCACAGTGCGTTACGGCGCGTCTGAAAATCTGTACGGCATCGAGCAGATCCGCGAATTTCGTGCCGCACGTCCCTCCGCCGGGTTGGACAGGCAGTTGCAAAACACCGTGATCACCACCTACGGCCGTGATACGGCGGTCGCCAGTACCGAATTTCGTCGTGAAGGCAGCGAGAAAATCGGCCGTCAGATGCAAACCTGGCGGCGTACCGAGCAAGGCTGGCGCATCGTGGCGGCCCATGTGAGCCTGATGGTGTAACCCCTGCGCATCCCTGTCGGATAGCGACTGTATTGGCTATCCGACGTCCCGCCAGAGGTGGCAACCGAAACACCGCCCCCAGCAAGCCCAGTTGTGACACAGCCAGGCGCTATCACCGACAAAAAAGCCAGGCAATGAAACCTATAGGTCACATTGTCTGGCTAACACCGGTAACGCTGTCGGTACGATGAATGCCTTATCGCATCAGCCCTGATAAGGGTGGACCCGATACCAGTGCTCAGCGATATCCTGACGGCGACAGACCCACACCCGCTCATGCTGTTGGATATAATCGAGGAAGCGTTGTAACGCCCGGAATCGTCCCGGTCGCCCCAGCAAACGACAGTGCATACCAATCGACAGCATTTTCGGCGCGTCATCCCCTTCGGCATACAGCACGTCAAAACTGTCCTTCAGGTAATTGAAAAACTGCTCGCCACTGTTAAAACCCTGTGGTGATGCAAAGCGCATGTCGTTGGCATCCAGCGTGTAGGGGACGATCAGATGCGGTTTCACCTCGCCGTCGGCGCGCTGCACCGGCAACCAAAACGGCAGGTCATCACCATAATAGTCGCTGTCGTACAGGAAGCCGCCCTGCTCCAGCACCAACTGTCGGGTGTGGGGGCTGTCGCGGCCGGTATACCAACCCAACGGCGGCTGACCGAATAAATCGGTGTGCACGGCGATGGCCTGTTGCAAATGCGCCCGTTCAGTATCGATATCCATATTCTGGTAGTGGATCCAGCGCCAGCCGTGGCTGACCACGTCGTAGTCCGCCGCCTTGATAGCCTCGACCACCGCCGGGTTTCGCGCCAGCGCCATCGCCACGCCAAACACCGTCATCGGCAAGCCACGGCGTTGAAACTCCTGATGAATACGCCAGAAACCGGCACGAGAACCGTATTCATAGAGCGAATCCATCGACATATGCCGCGCCGGGTAACTGGCTGCCCCGATAATATCGGATAGAAACTGCTCGGAACCGGCATCGCCGTGCAGCACATGATTTTCGGACCCTTCTTCATAATTCAGAACAAATTGCACCGCGATACGTGCCTGTCGGGGCCAGCGGGCATGCGGCGGTTTTCCGGCATAACCAATTAGATCGCGCGGATAGTCAGGGTCTGTACCCCAGAGCTGAGAAAGTGTCATGGTCTCTTTCCTTTAATGATGACGGCAACGGCGCGCTCATTACTTATCATGATCAATGCTTAGCGCAACGGCGCACATGCGCCGGTTAACGGCTTGTCGAGTGGGTAGTCGAGATCGCCGTGTTTACTGGTGGTCAGTCCCAGTCCAACCAGTGACTCCACCATTTTTACCGCCGCACCAACGCCATCGATCACCGGGATCCCCAACTCCTGCGTCAGCGCCTGTGCCAGATCGGCCATGCCGCCACAGCCCAGCACAATCGCACCGGATCCATCCTGCCGTTTCGCTTGTATACACATTTCCCGCACTTTATGTTGTGCCAGACCTTGCCCATCCTCCAGTGCCAGCACCGGCAAATCGATCGCGTGCAACGCGGCGCAGTGGTGCTCGAAACCGTAACGCTGCAACAGATGACGGGCGATGATAAGCGTGCGCGGCAGCGTGGTGACAATGGAAAAACGCGTCGCCACCAGCGTTGCCAGATGCATCGCTGCCTCCGCTATCCCCACCACCGGCGCGCTTGCCAGCTCCCGTGCCGCCAGCAGACCGGGGTCGCCGAAACAGGCGATGACATGCCCGCTGACCCCTTGCTCACGCCCCAGCCGCACCTGCTCCAGCACGCCCAGCGTCGCCACGGCTTCATCAAAATGCCCTTCAATCGACGGCACGCCCTGCGATGGGCACACCGCCAGAATCTCAGTACCGGCCGAGGCCACTCGCCGTGCCGCTTCACCGATGGTTTCCGTCATCGCCAGGCTGGTATTAGGGTTGATTACCTGAATCACGCATCGGCTCATTCGGCCTGCTCCTTGTTAGGGTGTTCGGACGATTTGAACTGGCTGAACAGCCGTGAAAAATCCGGTGTGGTCACACTGTCGCCGCCAAAGCGCAGGCTGGCGACGATGTCGTCGAAATGCTGTTGCATTGCGGTCGTCAGCGCTTGCAGGTCATCCTTACGCAGCAGAGTCAGTAAATCCTGATGATCATGACAACGGCAGCCTTGCTGCCAGGGCGCACCATACGCGGCGATCACCAGCGACGATCGGAGCGTTAATTGCGACACCATGCCGGTCAGTACAGTGTTACCGGAAATCGCCTGCAACTGTATATGAAAAGCGGCCGACAGGCGGATCGCCTCCGGCCCATTACGATCCTGATGGGCTTTTTCTTCTGCCTCCATCAGTTTCTCCAGCGCCACCAGGTGCGGCGGCTGGCAGTGAGCCAGCACCGCGGGCAGGTTAGCGCACTCCATCAGGCTACGAGTTTGAAAGATCTCACGCGCTTCTTCTACCGTCGGTGTCGCCACCTGTGCACCACGTTTGGGCAACAGCGTGATCATTTGCACCGTTGCCAGACGCTGTAACACCTTTCGGATCCCAGTACGGCTCACCCCAAACGCGTCTGCCAACGCTTCTTCCGGCAGACGAGCCCCAGGCAATAACTGATGCTCAACAATCGCGTTTAACAGCGCCTGATAGATAACGTCATCTTTTTGCTCGAAAAATGTCTCTTGTCCGAGACCATAAATATCGTTCATTGGCTTCTTCCGTCATCACGTCACCACCAGATCGTACACAAAAAATAAAATTATTGTATACAAAATTCACCGATCTGGCCCAAATCCTGCAACACCTCACAGGACAGGTTATTCACCTCTATTTTTCATCGTCATCAAAAAAGGAGCAGATTCCATGCCAGAAAATATGACGCCCGCCGGAAGCGCTCCGGCACACTACAGCCCGAGACTGTGCAACGAAGACCTGGCGCCGACACGCGAGCAGAACTGGTCCTGGTACAATATTTTTTCCTTCTGGATGTCGGATGTTCACAGTATGGGCGGCTACGTGGTCGCGGCCAGCTTCTTTACACTGGGCCTGGCCAGTTGGCAGGTGCTGCTGTGCTTGCTGGCCGGTATTTGCATCGTGCAGTTGTGTGCCAATTTAGTGGCTAAACCCAGTCAGCTCAGTGGCGTGCCCTATGCGGTGATTTGTCGTCAGTCCTTCGGGGTGTTCGGTGCCAACATTCCAGCGGTCATCCGTGGATTGATCGCCTTCGCCTGGTACGGCATCCAGACGTATCTGGCGGCCAATGCGTTGATGCTGGTGTTGCTGAAATTCGCCCCTTCTCTTACCTCGCTGACCGCCAGTCACTGGCTGGGCCTGTCGACACTGGGCTGGCTGTGCTTTGGTGTGATGTGGCTGTTGCAGGCCATGGTGTTCTGGCACGGCATGAGCGCCATCAAGCGCTTTATCGATGTCGCCGGTCCGGCGGTTTACGTGGTCATGCTGGCACTGGCCGGGTGGATTGTATACAAAACCGGGCTGGAGAATATCTCTTTCACCCTGAGCAGCAAATCGCTCAGCGGCGGCGAGCAGATCTGGCAGATGATCACCGCGACCGCACTGGTGGTGTCCTATTTCTCCGGTCCGCTGCTGAACTTTGGTGACTTTTCCCGCTACGCTAAAAGCATGCAGGAAATCCACCGCGGTAACCGCTGGGGGCTGCCGTTCAACTTCCTGCTGTTCTCCATCGTCACAGTGGTGATTGTCTCCGGTACCCAGTCCCTGTTCGGTCAAATGATCACCGACCCAATCGAAACCGTTAGCCGCGTCGGCAACAGTGTGGCGGTCGCGTTGGGCCTGCTGACCATGATTGTCGCGACCATCGGTATCAATATTGTCGCCAACTTCGTTTCCCCGGCGTTCGATTTCTCCAACTGTGCACCGCAACGCATCAGTTTCCGCACCGGTGGAATGATTGCCGCCGTCGGTTCAGTGCTGCTGACACCGTGGAACCTGTTCAATTCACCGGAGCTAATCCACTACACGCTCGACGTGCTGGGGGCATTTATCGGTCCGTTGTTCGGCATTCTGCTGGCTGACTTTTACCTGATCAAAGGCGGCAAGATCGATGTCGACGCGCTGTTCAACGATACCCCGAACGGCCGCTACTGGTACCGTAACGGCATTAACCCCAATGCGGTGCTGGCGCTGCTGCCATCGGTCGCAATCGGGCTGGTGATCAGTTTTGTACCCGCCTGGCATGAGGTTGCCAATTTCAGTTGGTTTATCGGTGTTGGCTTAGGCGCAGGCAGCTACCGTTATCTGGCTCGCCGGGAAAAAGCCCGTACGCCAGCGGCCGCCAGCCTGTCAGGTTTAGTACTGGGTAAAGAATAATCCCCCACCACCGGATCGCCGTGAATATTGCGATCCGGTGTTTTATCCTGCCGTATTGCCCCATTTTCGTCCTCGCCTTGCATTCGGTTGTGCCATGACGGTGCGTTTTACACAGAGATCTGCCCCTCCCTTTAGCAATAAACCCAAAGGAAACAGACAATTAAAAGATTGGCATAAGGTTTGAATGTTGCATTCTATCTTGTATACAAACTGGAATGCATTGATGACATCACACACCCCTTATATCGGCCTGACTCTCCCCCAGTGGCAACATCACTACCAGCTCGCTTCTGACGAGGTGACTGAAACGCTGCTGGCTGTCTGGCGCTCACTGCGCGCCGAAGACCCGGCGTGGATTTATCTGCCAAACGAAGCCAACGTCCGCGAGCAAATCACCGACCTACTCAGCCGACCCGACGCGAAACACTTGCCGTTGTATGGCGTTCCGTTTGCGGTCAAAGACAATATCGATGTTGCAGGCTGGCCCACCAGCGCGGCCTGCCCGGCGTTTACCTACACCGCCACACAGGACGCCACCGTGGTAGCACGCCTGAAGGCCGCCGGTGCGATCGTGGTTGGCAAAACCAACCTTGACCAGTTCGCCACCGGGTTGGTGGGCACCCGCTCACCGTTTGGCGCGGTGCCTAACAGCATCAAGCCAGAGTATGTCAGCGGTGGCTCCAGTTCCGGTTCCGCCTCGGTGGTTGCGCGCGGGCTGGTACCGTTCGCGCTGGGTACCGACACCGCAGGTTCCGGCCGCGTTCCCGCCGGTTTCAATAATATCGTCGGGCTGAAACCCACCAAAGGCTGGCTGTCAACGTGTGGGGTCGTCCCTGCCTGCCGCCTGAACGATTGTGTGTCAGTGTTTGCATTATCCGTGCAGGATGCCTGGCTGGTTACCACACTGGCGGGCGGTTATGACGAGGGTGACGCGTATTCGCGCCACCACCCACGCACCACGCCAGCGAATGTCTCCGCACGGTTACGACTGGCAGTACCGCATCCACTGGAGTTTTTTGGCGACCAGCAAGCGGAGCTCGCGTTTCAACAAGCGCTATCCGGTTTGCAGGCGATGGGCGCGACACTGGAGCCGGTGAACTTCACCCCGTTCACACAACTGGCGCGCCAGCTCTATGAAGGGCCATGGGTGGCAGAACGTACCGTGGCCGTTGGCGCGTTACTGCATGAGCAGCCAGAAGCCATGGACCCGGTGGTACGCGGTATTATCGCTAAAGGTTCCGACTACCGTGCTGGTGAGGTGTTTGCCGCAGAATACCTGCGTGCGGAACTGGCGCGACAGATAGCAGGCACGCTGAACGGGTTTGATGCACTGGTGGTCCCCACCACGCCCACCATTCGCACGCAAGAAGAGATGAAACAGCAACCCGTGCTCTACAACTCACAGTTCGGCTTCTACACCAACTTCACCAATCTGGCGGATTTGTGTGGACTGGCATTACCGGCACCGTTTCGTGAAGACGGCCTGCCCGCCGGTATTACGCTGATAGCACCGGCCTGGCATGACGCGGCGTTGGCGGCGTTTGGTCAGCGCTGGCAATCTGCCACGGCGCTGCCGTTGGGTGCCACCGGTCAACCTCTGCCGCCACTGTCTGCACCACAGGTGCCATCGCCCCACCATGTACGGTTGGCTGTAGTGGGCGCTCACTTAACGGGGATGCCGCTTAATTTTCAATTGACTACCCGCGATGCCGTCAAAGTGGAAGAGACCGTCACCAGCGCTGACTACCGCCTGTACGCACTGGCGAATACCCATCCCCCTAAACCGGGGCTGGTCAATACCGGGCAAGGGCAACCCATTGCGGTAGAACTGTGGGATATTCCGCTGGCGCGTTTCGGTGAATTCGTTGCCGAGATCCCGCCACCGCTCGGTATCGGCACGCTGACACTGGCAGACGGACGCCAGGTCAAGGGGTTCATCTGTGAACCAGCAGCACTGGACGGTGCCGAGGACATTACCGCCTTCGGCGGCTGGCGTGCCTTTATCGCTCAGCGTTCGTCGACCTGACGTTGGGAGGAAACCTTATGCAATTCGCCGCACCCGACACACCGACAACGCGTCGCCAAGGTAAGCCATTGGTATTAGCAGAGCAGGTTTATTTACAGCTGAAACAGGATATCTTCGATTTCCGGTTACTTCCGGGAGATCGCTTTACGGAACACGAACTGGCTGAACGCCTGTCAGTCAGCCGTACACCGATCCGTCAGGCATTGTTTCGGCTGGAAACCGAAGGGTTTGTGCGTGTTTACTACCGCAGTGGCTGGCAGGTTAAGCCGTTCGACTTCGCGTACTTCGAAGAGTTGTATGACCTGCGCATCGTACTGGAACGCGAAGCGGTACAACGGCTGTGCGCACTACCGCCAGACACCTGCACCACACTGCTCCAGCCTCTGCGCCAGTACTGGATAGACGAACCACAA
Organism: Dickeya zeae NCPPB 2538; assembly: GCF_000406165.1. Taxonomy (NCBI): domain Bacteria; kingdom Pseudomonadati; phylum Pseudomonadota; class Gammaproteobacteria; order Enterobacterales; family Pectobacteriaceae; genus Dickeya; species Dickeya zeae. The sequence goes on from NZ_CM001977.1 coordinate 3,487,537, forward strand.
CAGGAAGACGGCAAGCAGGTTTCACAGCAGGATGAAGCCTTTCACCTGGCCTTAGTCGCTGCCGTCGGCAACCGTGAAATGGCGCGTGTCCACCGTGATGTTACGGAGAAAATCCGTATTATTCGTCGGCTGGATTTCACCCGTCAGGACCGGATTCAGGCAACGTATCAGGAGCATGCCGCCATCCTGCAAGCTATCTTCATTCAGGATACAGACCAGGCCTGTCAGCACCTTACGCAGCATATTGCTGATAGCAAAGCGGAGGTGCGCAACATTACGCTGCATCTGCTACAACAGGCCAGAAGTCAGACGGTGATTTGACCTCTCTTTTGATAGCTATTTTTATATAGGTAGCACCTACTCCCCGGCAGTAGGTGCTATCTGGCTGACGCAATTTGACTGGCGGAAACACGCATCGCCGGTGACTTATTTCTTTCATGAATAATCAGAATCATCCGATTATTCCCGCAAAATAACCCATCGTTTCACCCACTATTATTTCAACGTTGAGGGCTATCAATATTCGGACAATTCACCCTCCTCCCACCCTCTCTCATCAGGGGGTAACACACTATAACGATAATCTATTTCCCATCATTAACATCACTCGCCAAATATGAATACATGATTAAATCAACACATTTTATCGACTTAAAAACCTTACAAAATTCATTGTTATAAACATAAAACCTCGCCTTACAAAATGGCCAGCAAAAACAAACAACCAAGACAATCAATACGTTGAATTAAAATGATAAAGTAATTACCAAAAGGACAGAAAAGTAAGACAAAAAAGCCTAAAAAATCAGTCCCTCATTCACAATAAAATATCGACACCATGAACAATCACATCACACAGCATATAACCAAAGGGTTGTCACAACATCCATTTCTGGTTAGGGTATAAAAAGTTTTGTTCATCATGAGGCAGAAATAGAAAAATCAAACCACACAGGAAACCCTGAATTACATGGCAATTAAAATTGAAATAAAACATCTGTATAAAATATTTGGTGAGCATCCCAACCGGGCATTCAAGTTACTGGAACAAGGGATGAAAAAGGACCAGATATTTGAGAAAACCGGTCTGACGGTTGGCGTAAAAGACGCCAGTCTGGCCATTGAAGAAGGCGAGATTTTTGTGATCATGGGATTATCCGGCTCCGGTAAATCCACTCTGGTACGCCTTCTCAATCGCCTGATTGAACCCACTCGTGGCCAGGTGCTGATCGATGGCGAGGATATTTCCCGCCTGCCGGATAGCGCGTTGCGTGCGGTACGTCGCAAGAAACTCAGCATGGTGTTTCAGTCGTTCGCACTGATGCCACATCTGAATATTCTCGACAATACCGCATTCGGCCTGGATCTCGCCGGGGTTCCACGTGAGGAGCGCGAGCAAAAAGCGCATAACGCCCTGCAACAGGTCGGTCTGGAGGCATACGCCAATGCCTATCCGGACGAACTCTCCGGCGGGATGCGCCAACGCGTCGGTCTGGCCCGAGCATTAGCGAATGACCCCGATATCCTGTTGATGGACGAAGCGTTTTCCGCCCTCGACCCGTTGATCCGTACCGAGATGCAAGATGAGCTGATTAAGCTACAGGCCCGTCAGCAACGCACTATCGTGTTTATCTCACACGATTTGGACGAAGCGATGCGCATCGGCGATCGCATTGCCATCATGCACAGCGGCGAAGTGATTCAGGTTGGCACGCCGGATGAAATCCTCAATAACCCGGCGAACGACTACGTACGCACCTTCTTTCGCGGTGTGGATATCAGTCAGGTATTCAGCGCCAAAGATATCGCGCGCCGTCGTCCGGTAACGATCATCCGTAAGACGCCGGGTGTCGGCCCGCGCTCAGCGCTGAAGATCCTGCAAGAGGAGGATCGTGAGTATGGCTATGTGTTGGAGCGGGGCCGCAAATTTATCGGCGTAGTCTCCATTGATTCACTCAAGCAGGCACTGCGTGAGCAGTTGTCACTGGAGCAGGCCTTGCTGTCGGCGCCAGTACCGGTTCCGGCGGATATGCCGCTCAATGAGCTGATATCTCAGGTGGCACAAGCCCCCTGTGCAGTACCGGTTGTGGGTGAACACCATGAATACCTCGGCATTATCTCTAAAGGGATGTTGTTGCAGGCACTGGATAAGGAGAGCACGCTCAATGACTGATACCACACACGATTCGATGGACGAAACCCAAACACCCGATGCGGTGGTCAATACGGCCACGCCACATACCTCGGGCCACCCGGCCCCTGCAGACCCGTGGGCGGCGGCATCCTCGCCGACAGACGCGTCATCAGCAGGTAATCCCCCTGCACCGGACACCAACGCAGATCCCTGGAACACAGCACCGCCGCCAGCTGCCAGCGATGTACACCAGAATGGAGGCGACTGGCTCAACACCCCCGCTCCGGCGCAGGAGCATGTTAGCCTGATGGACCCGTTCCAGCATGCCTGGATCCCGCTCGATCGCTGGGTGACAGAAGGCATCGACTGGCTGGTACTGCATTTTCGCCCGCTGTTTCAGGGGATCCGGGTACCGGTGGATGTCATCCTGACCGGTTTTCAGCAACTGCTGACCAGTGTGCCCGCCCCCATCGCCATTCTGGTGTTCTCACTGCTCGCCTGGCAGATCGCCAGTTTCGGCATGGGCGTGGCGACACTGTTGTCGCTCATCGCCATCGGCGCTATTGGCGCCTGGTCTCAAGCGATGGTAACGCTGGCGCTGGTACTGACCGCGTTGTTCTTCTGCATCATCATCGGGTTACCACTGGGTATCTGGCTGGCGAACAGCGACAGAGCGGCTCGTATTGTACGGCCCCTGCTGGATGCGATGCAGACCACACCGGCGTTTGTCTATCTGGTACCCATCGTGATGCTGTTTGGCATCGGTAATGTGCCGGGCGTCGTGGTCACCATTATTTTCGCTTTGCCGCCGATCGTCCGTCTGACCCTGCTCGGTATCCGCCAGGTACCGGCTGATTTGGTTGAAGCCGCGCAATCTTTCGGCGCCAGCCCGCGCCAAATGCTGTTTAAGGTCCAGTTGCCGCTGGCGATGCCCACCATCATGGCGGGTATCAATCAGACACTGATGCTGGCGCTCTCTATGGTGGTGATCGCATCGATGATCGCTGTCGGTGGGCTGGGACAGATGGTACTGCGCGGCATTGGCCGTCTCGACATGGGGCTGGCGTCCATCGGCGGAGTCGGCATCGTGATACTGGCCATCATTCTGGACCGGCTGACCCAATCACTGGGGCAGGATGCCCGCAGTCGTGGCAACCGCCACTGGTCCCACCGTGGGCCGCTGGGGCTATTGCTTCGCCCCTTCATCGCCCCTCGGGCCTGACCCCACTCGGACGATAGCGTCTGACACTGCGGCTGGCATCGTCCCGCCGCACACACGGCTATCAGCGCCCGCGCGCACCAGACCCTGTATTGAATGACAACATGAGGACTATCCACATGAAGACTATCCACATGAGGACCATCCGTATGCGTACACGTCGCTTCGTCACCGGCATGGCAACGCTTGCCGTGACGACGGTACTCAGTACCAGCCTGTTTGCCGCCGATAACCTTCCCGGCAAAGGCATCACCGTTAAACCGGTGCAAAGCACCATCTCTGAAGAAACCTTCCAGACACTGTTGGTCAGTAAAGCGCTGGAAAAACTGGGCTATACCGTCGATAAACCCAGTGAAGTGGATTACAACGTCGGCTACACCTCGATCGCCAATGGCGACGCCACCTTTACCGCCGTCAACTGGCAACCGCTGCACGACGATATGTATCAGGCCGCCGGGGGCGATACCGCCTTCTATCGTCAGGGAACCTATGTTGCAGGTGCCGCGCAAGGGTATCTGATCGATAAAAAAACCGCCGACCAGTACCACATTACTCGTCTTGATCAGCTAAAAGATCCGAAACTGGCCACACTGTTCGACACCAATGGCGACGGCAAAGCGGATCTGACCGGCTGTAACCCCGGTTGGGGCTGCGAAAGTGTGATTAATCACCAGATTCAAGCCTATGGACTGAGTAGTACCGTCAATCACAATCAGGGCAACTATGCGGCGCTGATCGCCGACACCATCGCTCGCTACAAACAGGGTAAACCGATTCTGTATTTCACCTGGACGCCATATTGGGTGAGTGACGTACTGGTGCCGGGGCGCGACGTTGTCTGGTTGCAGGTACCGTTCTCATCGTTGCCGGGCAAACAAAAAGATACCGATACCAAACTGCCTAACGGCGCGAATTATGGCTTCCCCGTCAATAATATGCGCATTGTCGCCAATAAGTCGTGGGCGCAAAAAAACCCGGCGGCGGCAAAACTGTTCGCCATCATGACGTTACCACTGGCCGACATTAACGCCCAAAACCTGCGAATGCATCAGGGTGAAGCCTCTCAGAAAGATATCGAGCGCCACGTCAACGGCTGGATTAACGCTCATCAGGCACAGTTTGACGGTTGGATTAATACTGCCCGCGCTGCCGCACAATAAGCTATCCCGCTGTAAGCCCCCCGCTGAGTGCACAGAGGATACCCGCCCCGGTATCCTCTGTTTTTTCACCCACCGCCATACCAGAGTGCGTTCCTCTTTCCCCACCCGTCATCCTGCCGTCTTTCGTTTTTACCGGTAGCCAAACATCATCGGACCTTTCAGGAAAGGCTGATAAAACACCTTATTATTTTCAAAGAAATTTATAAGACAAATTGCTGGATTCTCAGATGTGACTGTTCAATACTGAACCATCACTTAATGCAACATCAAGTTAACACGCCTCATGTCTGTATCTTCTACCAAGCCCGTCGGCCTGAGTCCGGCAATGACGTTATTAATGTCCGCTGCCACCGGCCTGGCGGTCGCCAGCAACTATTACGCCCAACCGTTGCTGGATGCTATCGCCCATGCGTTTAGTTTATCGGTCAATCAGGCCGGTTTTATTGTGACCGCCGCCCAACTGGGCTATGCCTGCGGCCTGATGTTTCTGGTGCCGTTGGGTGACCGATTCGAACGCCGCAGCTTAATTGTCATCATGACACTGCTGGCTGCAGGCGGCATGCTGATAACCGCTTCTGCACCGTCGCTATGGCTGATGGTGGCGGGTACCGCTATCACCGGGCTGTTTTCGGTAGTGGCGCAAATTCTGGTGCCGCTGGCCGCGACGCTTGCCTCACCGGAAAACCGGGGTAAGGTCGTTGGGACTATCATGAGCGGCCTGTTGCTGGGGATCCTGCTCGCAAGAACACTGGCAGGCGCACTGGCTTCGCTGGGGGACTGGCGTACGGTATATTGGGTCGCCAGCGCGTTAATGACGGGAATGGCGTTATTGATGTGGCGTTCACTGCCGCAGTATCACTCCTCCACCGATCTGAATTACCTGCAATTGCTGGCATCCATCTTCCAGCTCTTCGGCCGTTCCCGTGTACTGCGCACCCGCGCGATACTGGGGGCGATTTCATTTTCCAACTTCAGCATCATGTGGACATCCATGGCGTTTCTGCTGGCAGCCGCGCCTTATCACTATAGCGAAGGCGTGATCGGCCTTTTTGGCCTGGCTGGCGCTGCGGGTGCGCTATCCGCCAGTCGGGCAGGTCGACTGGTTGATAAAGGCAAAGCCAAACTCACCACCACCGTCGGCTGGTTGCTGCTGGTGTTGTCATGGCTGCCAATTGCCGCAGGCGTCACTGCCGTGGTGCCATTGCTCATCGGCATCGTGTTACTGGATATGGCGGCACAGGGAACCCATGTCACCAATCAGAGCGTGATTTACCGTATGCACCCGGAGGCACGCAACCGTCTCACCGCCGGGTACATGACCAGCTATTTTATTGGCGGTGCGCTCGGTTCGCTGATCTCTGCCTACGCCTACCAGCATTTCGGCTGGCTAGGTGTGTCGAGTGCCGGAGGGCTGTTGAGTTTGCTGGGGTTACTGGTGTGGTGGCGCAACCATCATCACGAATTATCGTTACCGGAAGCAGACTAAAGATTACCGCACGGCGGCACGTTGATGGCCATGTCTTCGTGTGATGGCCAATATTATTTGGGTGATGAACACCATTGCTGGCACTGGTTTACGCCAATGATGTTATTTTTTAATGAGTCTATGTTTTCAACCCGTGGATAACCTCAATACTGTGAATACCGTGACTGATGAGCACACGCCTGAACGCACAGTCCCCGAGGCCTCGTTTGCCAGAGGCCTGTTCGACAGCCTGCCGATTGTCATCGGTTACGTGCCGGTCGCATTCGCGTTTGGTCTGAACGCCGTCAAACTGGGCTTCACGCCGCTGGAAGCCATTTTCCTTTCCTGCATTATCTACGCGGGTGCCAGCCAGTTTGTCATCACTGCGCTGCTGAGTGCGGGTGCGTCTATCTGGGTTGCGGCTCTTACCGTCATGGCAATGGACGTGCGCCACGTCTTGTACGGTCCGTCATTGCGCCACCGCATCAGACAACGTCTCCCCACCGGCAAAACCGTCTGGTGGGCCTTTGGGCTCACCGATGAAGTGTTTGCCGCCGCCACGGTACGACTGTCACGGGATAACCGGCGTTGGAGTGAATCCTGGATGCTGGGTGTAGCAATAAATGCCTGGTTGTCGTGGGTCGCCGGAACTGTACTCGGCGCCCTCTTCGGCAATGGCCCGCTAAACGGATACCCTGCGGTTGAGGCAGCATTATCCTTCATGCTACCAGCGCTGTTTTTGAGCTTCCTGCTTGCGTCGTTCAGGCGTCGCCAGAGTCTGGTGGTCGCCACCGCACTAGGCGGTGCCAGCCTGGGGTTACTGATATCGTCTATTCCCGCCGCCATTCTGGCCGGTATTGTCGGTGGATGTCTGGCATCACTGTACCAACCAGCACAATCAAAAGAAGAGACGCCATGAATACATCAGTATTATTGATTGGTCTACTGGTGGGAACCGTTAATTTCCTATTCCGGTACCTGCCGTTACGGCTGGGGGCAGGCCGGACTCCCGGTCATTTGCGGCGAGGCAAAACCGCCCTGCTGCTCGACAGTATCGGTATTGCCTCTATTTGCTCCCTGCTGGTGGTTTCCACCCTGCCGGATATCATGCAGTACCCGGAAAGACAGTTGCCGACACTGGTAGGGTTTGCCCTGCTTACCCTTTGTTTTTATAAAACCCGCAGTATCGTGCTGTCGACACTGCTGGGTGCGCTATGCTATGGCGCCGTATTTAAATGGGTTCAGACAATAGCCTGAGTATCACTGGCTAACATCGTGCCCATTATCAGCAAAAATCAGGCGGCGACAGACCGCCTCACCTGCATACCGTTCGAGCAGTGATAAAATAAGCACTAATCGACAAGTCTCTCGCATTTACCTAATTAGTAACATTCGTTACTATGCAGGTCGTGATTAATGAGGTTGACATCTATGGAAAGTTCGTTCGCTCCAATCGAAGACATGCTGCGTATGAGAGCATCACGCCGCCCTGATTTCCCTTACCGGGAGGTCTTGCTGCTGCGTTTGTTTCTGCACATGCAAACTAAAATACTGGAACACCGCAATCACATGCTGAAAGAGCAGGACATCAACGAGACCCTGTTCATGGCGCTGATTACGCTGGAATCGCAGGAAAACTACTGTATCCAGCCTTCTGAGTTGAGCGCGGCGTTAGGCTCTTCGCGCACCAACGCCACCCGCATCGCAGATGAACTGGAAAAACGCGGCTGGATCGAACGCCGCGAAAGCGACAGTGATCGCCGGTGCCTGTACCTGTACATGACCGAGAAAGGTAAAGCCTTTCTGGACGAATTGCTGCCACCTCAGCACCGCAGCCTGCATACGCTCTGTTCTGCCCTTGAAGACAGTGAGAGAGAGCAGTTGGAAGTGCTGATGCGTAAGTTGTTACTGCGTCTTGACGAAATGGAGCAGGACGGTTTTTAAGCCCCGTCGCTATTCCTGACAGAGACCATCATCATCGTTGCTATGCAAACCCTCGGGTTTGCAGATGGTGTCGTACGTTCCAAAAAAAATCGCCATCGCACTAATACCGCCATGAACGGCAATCAAAGGCCATGAAAGGCCGAAAAAAAGAAATTTAACTAGGAGAGAATTATGAGTGCCAACGTGGAAAAGCAAAGTCCACCCACCGTGCCATCAAAGCCCAGAAAAACGCGTAAAGGAATTCTCACCCTGCTGATGATTCTGTTTTTCTTTATTGGCTGTGTGTGGTTCGCTTATTGGTATCTGGTATTGCGGCACCATCAGGAAACCGATGACGCCTATGTCGCCGGCAACCAGGTTCAAATAATGTCGCAGGTCAACGGCAGCGTTACCCGCGTCAACGTCGACAACACCGACTTCGTTAAAAAAGGTGACGTCCTGATTGAACTTGACCCAACCGATTCTGAGCAGGCCTTTGAGCGCGCGCAGACCACGCTGGCAAACAGCGTGCGTCAGGTTCATCAGCAGATGATCAACGTTCGTCAGTATAAAGCCAATATCGAGCTGCAACAGATCACGCTGGATCAAGCCATCAGCGACTTGAACCGCCGTGAAGCACTGGGACGGGCAAATGCTATCGGACGGGAAGATTTGCAACATGCCCGCGATCAGGTCGCCAGCGCCAAGGCCTCGCTGGAAGCCACTAAACAGCAATATGCCGCCGCTCAGGCGCTGGTACTCAACACGCCGTTGGAGCAGCAACCGGCTATCGCACAAGCCGCGACCGACCTGCGTAACGCCTGGCTGGCGCTGAAACGTACCCATATCGTCAGCCCTGTTGATGGCTATGTTTCTCGTCGCAGCGTCCAGTTGGGTGCTCGCATTACCCCGTCATCGTCTCTGATGGCCGTCGTACCGGCAGCGCCGCTGTGGGTTGACGCGAACTTTAAGGAAACCCAGTTGGCCAATATGCGCATCGGCCAGCCTGCAACCGTCACCAGTGATCTTTACGGTGATAACGTGGTGTACAAAGGTAAGGTGGTTGGTCTGGATATGGGGACCGGTAGTGCGTTCTCGCTGCTGCCTGCCCAGAACGCCACCGGTAACTGGATCAAAGTCGTACAGCGTTTGCCGGTCCGGATCGAGTTAGACCCGAAACAGCTGGCCGATAATCCGCTGCGCATTGGTTTGTCGATGTTGGTGAACGTGGATACCGCGAATACCGATGGTAGAGTGCTTTCCGACGCGAGCCGTACAACACCGGCCTACCAGAGTGACGCACTGGATCTCGACCTGGCGCCAGTCAACCAGATGATCGATCAGATCATCAGCGCTAACGCGGGCTAACCTCAGAAGGAGAGCAGCGTGACAAGAAAACCGCTTGAGGGCATGACGCTGGCTCTGATGACGTTCGCCCTGTCGCTGGCAACGTTCATGCAGGTGCTGGATTCAACCATTGCCAACGTCGCTATCCCGACTATCGCCGGGAATTTAGGTGCGTCGAACTCACAGGGTACTTGGGTCATCACATCTTTCGGGGTCGCCAACGCCATTTCCATTCCGATTACCGGTTGGCTGGCAAAGCGATTCGGTGAGGTGCGCTTGTTCGTCTGGGCCACCGCCCTGTTTACCTTAGCCTCCTGGCTGTGTGGCATCTCCACCAGCCTCGAAATGTTGATCGTTTGTCGTATGTTGCAGGGATTGGTCGCGGGTCCGATTATTCCGTTGTCCCAAAGCCTGTTGCTGAACAACTACCCGCCCGCCAAACGGGGTATCGCTCTGGCCCTGTGGTCAATGACGGTGGTTGTCGCCCCGATCTTCGGCCCGATCCTTGGCGGCTGGATCAGTGATAACTACCACTGGGGATGGATCTTCTTCATCAACGTACCGCTGGGCATTATCGTCGTATTGATTACCCTGCAAACCTTGCGTGGGCGAGAGACCAAAACCGAGATCCGCCCGATTGATACGGTCGGGTTGGTTTTACTGGCAGCCGGTATCGGTAGCCTGCAAATGATGCTGGACCGCGGAAAAGAGCTGGACTGGTTTAACTCGACGGAAATCGTGACGTTGACGGTCGTTGCTGTCGTATCGCTAACGATACTGATCGTGTGGGAGCTCACCGACGAGCATCCGGTGGTGGACCTGTCGTTGTTTAAAATGCGGAACTTCACTCTTGGTTGCCTGTGTACCAGCCTGGCCTTCATGCTCTATTTCGGGGCCATTGTGCTGTTACCGCAGTTATTGCAAGAGGTGTTTGGCTATACCGCTACCTGGGCCGGGCTGGCTTCCGCCCCCGTGGGGCTGATGCCAGTCATCCTTTCGCCGATCATCGGTAAATTCATGCATAAGCTGGATATGCGTCGTCTGGTGACGTTCAGCTTCATCATGTATGCGATCTGTTTCTACTGGCGGGCTTACACCTTCGAACCCGCCATGGATTTCGGTGCTTCCGCCTGGCCGCAGTTCGTACAAGGATTTGCCGTCGCCTGCTTCTTTATGCCGTTAACCACCATCACGCTCTCCGGTCTGCCGCCGGAACGTATGGCAGCTGCATCCAGCCTGTCAAACTTCGCCCGTACGCTGGCAGGCTCCATCGGCACATCGATCACCACAACATTGTGGGAACGTCGGGAGGCGCTGCATCACGCACAACTGACGGAAGCGATCAATCCCTACAATCCGCTGGCACAGCAAACCTACCAACAGTTGGAAGCGATGGGGATGAGCCAACAGCAGGTATCCAGCTATCTGGCCCAGCAGATTACCGCACAGGGGCTGATTATTAGCGCCAACGAAATCTTCTGGCTGTCGGCCGGAGTGTTTGTCGCGCTCATCATGCTGGTCTGGTTTACCAAACCCCCATTTGGCAGCCACTCAGCAGGTGGCGCACACTGATCGGATACCGTATTAGCACTGAATAAAAACGGAATAACAATGGAATAAAAAAGGTGGCCAGGCCACCTTTTTTATTCACTCGATCGGCGAACCGAACATCACTTAACCGTGATGCTGCCGCCACCATTCTGCCAGCAGAATCCCGGTAGCCACCGAGATATTCAGGCTTTCTACATTGCCGGTACCGTCAATCGATACTTTGACATCGCCCTGCTGCCAGGCACTGTCTGACAAGCCATCGCCTTCCTGACCCAGCACGATCACCGTCTTCGCGGGCAGCGAGACTTGCGACAAAGTGGTGCCTTTATGGCTGGACGTCGTCACGATGGTGTAACCCGCAGCACGGAACTGCGCCAGCGCATCAACCAGACCCTCAGCGTTGATGGCTTTCACGTGCTCAGCACCGCCTTCTGCGGTACGCACTGCAGCACCAGACTCCAGCTGCGATGCATCATTGACCAGCACACCTTTCACACCAAAATGTGCGCAGCTGCGCATGATACCGCCCAGATTATGTGGATTACCCACATCTTCCAGCGCCAGCACACAGTCAGTTTCACCGGCTTCACGCAGGTAGGCAGTAACATCCAAACCACGGCGTTTCTTGATCAGAAAACACACGCCACCGTGATGTTCAGTACCGGATGCACGAGCCAGCTCTTCGTCTTCCACGACGTGGTAAGCCTTGCGGTTAGCCGCCATCCAACGCAATGCTTCACGAAAACGCGGTGTGACTTCCTGCAAAAACCAGCCACGCACAATGGCTTCCGGACGGCTCAAAAACAGAGCCTGACAGGCATTTTCTCCGTAAACCCGAGTTTCCTCCGCACGCTGACGGCGAATTTGCTCTGGGTCGACCTGACTTTTACCACTAATTCCGCCGTGATCCGGTGTCTCTCCTGGCGCACGTGATACCGTTTTCCAGGGAGAATCGGTATATTCTGGCGATTCACTGCGAACCGGACGCTCGCGCCCAGCCGACTCACCGCGCCACTTGCCACCACGCCCGGCGCTGTCTTTATTATCTTTATTGTCTCGATCGCGTCCGCCACGCGGCGCACCATCACGCCCTTTACGGCTGCCACGGTTGCTATCACCACGGTTGCTATCACTACGATGGCTATCCCCGTCACCACGACGCTTATCCGATGTTCGTTTTGGCTTACTGCTTTTCTCGTCCCCGTCCTCACTGCGGACGTACATGACACGGACCTTGCCGCCCTTTCCACTCAATGTATCGCTCATGATCTTCTCCACCTACGCGCTGGGCGCGAAGATTACCCTATGTACACCGGGTTAGCCACCAGCCCGATCATAAAAGTCACTAACTATTGTAACTATTGGGTAAAACGCCTTGTTGGTGTTCCACAGGCTATCCATACTTATCCTGTTTTCGCATCACAGTTGTTGATCCTTTTGCACCAGATGGACGCATCTTCATCAACAATACACTTGATTACAGCCCTTTTTCTATCAGAGGCCCGTTTATGAATACGGTATGTGCATTCTGCAACGCCACGAATCGACTGCCAGAAGAACGTATTAATGAAAACCAGAGCGCCAAATGCGGTCGTTGCGGTCATCCCCTGTTTAATGGGGAGGTGATTAACGCCACGGAAAAGACGCTGGATAAATTACTACAGGACGATTTGCCAGTGGTGGTGGACTTCTGGGCACCCTGGTGCGGCCCGTGCGTCAACTTTGCACCAGTATTTGAAAGCGTCGCCGACGAAAATGCCGACAAGATCCGCTTTGTGAAAGTGAACACTGAGGCAGAACCGGCTCTGAGTGCCCGTTTTCGTATCCGCAGTATCCCGACTATCATGCTCTTCAAGCAAGGGAAAATGGTCGATATGCTTAACGGCGCGATGCCTAAAGCCCCTTTTGAGAGCTGGCTTAACGAATCGCTCTAAGTACGCCCTGACCCGCATCATCATCACCAATCTGCCCCGTTTGCCACACGGGGCTTTAGGTCAGCAGCCCGGTCGTTTAGAATGGCGCTTTTAACGGAAAATCATGACCGGTAACGCTGTTCTGCGTCTGCGCCAGCAACGCCTTGCTCTCTCCACGCGCCCATTTCGCGCCCGCGGTTGCCGCGTGACGCGCTGCCAGCGCTGTCTGCTGCCGGAAATTCATTGCCTGTGCGATACCCTCTCATCCAGCACCGCTCGCAGCCGTTTCTGTCTGGTCATGTTCGACACCGAACCGCTAAAGCCCAGCAATACCGGTCGCCTGATAGCCGACATTCTGCCACAAACGGATGCCTTTTTATGGTCTCGCACCGAACCTGACCCCGCCTTACTCGAGGCGTTGCAAACCCCAGACTATCAACCCTGGCTGGTCTTTCTGGCTGACGCCGACGAAGAAGGACGCCAGGTTTGTCATCAGTTACCCGCCAGTGACAAACCGCCGTTGTTTGTGATGCTCGACGGCACCTGGCCGGAAGCGCGCAAAATGTTCCGCAAAAGCCCGTACCTCGATTCATTACCGATCCTGTCGCTCAGTGTGGACGCGTTATCCTGTTATCAACTGCGAGAAGCCAGTAGCGCCGGACAGCACTGCACCGCGGAAATCGCCATCGCTTTGCTGCATCAGGCAGGTGACCACACGGCCGCCGACGCGCTGGGGGCACATTTTGACCGTTTTCGCCGCCACTATCTGGCAGGCAAAGCGCATCATGCGAAAAAGAAAATTTCACCTACTGTCACAGCAAAATCGGCAACTGACGTTTAAGATCAATCAGGTGTATTCCAACAGGAGTAACTGATGAGCCAGCGTGGATTAGAAGCACTGCTGCGGCCCCGTTCAATTGCGGTGCTCGGGGCGTCGGAAAAACCGGGACGAGCGGGTTTTTTGATGATGCGCAATCTGCTTGACGGCGGATTCAACGGGCCGGTGCTGCCTGTCACCCCTAAATACAAGGCAGTGTGTGGCGTTCTGGCGTACCGCGACGTCGCCAGCCTGCCAATGACGCCTGACCTTGCGGTTATCTGCACACGCGCTGATCGTAATCTATCGCTGCTGGAGGCGTTGGGACAACGAGGCTGTAAAACCGTCATCGTGCTTTCCGCGCCGCCATCACAATTCACCGAGTTGAAAAGCTGCGCCACCCGCTACGCAATGCGCCTGTTAGGCCCGAATAGCCTCGGTCTGTTGGCTCCCTGGCAAGGGCTTAACGCCAGCTTTTCACCGGTGCCGATTTTAAAAGGCAAACTGGCGTTTATCTCTCAATCGGCAGCAGTGTCCAACACCATACTGGATTGGGCGCAACAACGCGGCATTGGCTTCTCTTACTTTATCGCGCTGGGTGACAGTCTGGACATTGACGTTGATGACCTGTTGGATTTTCTGGCTCGTGACGGTAAAACCAGCGCCATTTTGCTACATCTGGAGCACATCAGCGACGCCCGACGTTTTCTTTCCGCCGCGCGCAGTGCTTCTCGCAATAAACCGATTCTGGTGATCAAAAGTGGTCGTAGCCAACAGGCGCAGCAACTATTGCATGACGGCCAGCATGGGCTGGATGCCGCCTATGACGCCGCAATCCAGCGCGCCGGGCTGCTGCGGGTGCAAGACACCCACGAACTGTTTTCGGCAGTGGAAACCCTCAGCCACCTGCGCCCATTGCGTGGCGAGCGTTTGCTGATTGTCAGCAACGGCGCATCCCCTGCCGCCCAGGCGCTGGATCAGTTGATTGCCCGCCAGGGCAAACTGGCAAAGTTGAGTGAAGCGACACAACAGGCGTTACGCGCCGTATTACCTGACGATGTCACTATCGGCAATCCGCTCGATTTGCGCGACGACGCGACCCCGCAACGCTATCAGGCCACGCTGTCGGCACTGCTCGATAGCGACGATTATGATGCGTTGCTGATCATTCACGCCCCCAGCGCCGCCGCCCCCGGGACGGAAAGTGCAGAAAGCCTGATTCAGTTGTTGCAGCAACACCCACGTGGCAAGCGTATTACGCTGCTGACCAACTGGTGTGGTGAGTTTTCCTCGCAGGAAGCGCGTCGCCTGTTCAACGAGGCTGGGATCCCAACCTACCGCACGCCGGAAGGTACGGTCACGGCATTCATGCATATCGTTGAATACCGTCGTAACCAGAAGCAGCTAAAAGAAACCCCGGCACTGCCCTCCGACCTCACCGCCAATGCCGCACAAGCGCACCTGTTAATCAGTCAGGCATTGCTGGAAGGTGCCACCCGGCTCGATACCCATGAAGTGCAGCCGATTCTGCAGGCCTACGGCCTGAATACCCTGCCGACCTGGATTGCCAGCGATAGCACCGAGGCGGTGTACATCGCGGAAAAAATTGGCTATCCCGTAGCGCTTAAACTGCGCTCGCCAGATATTCCCCACAAGTCGGAAATTCAGGGTGTTATGTTGTATCTGCAAAATGCCCAGGAAGTACAACTGGCGGCGGAGGCCATGCTGGAACGGGTCAGACATACCAACCCGCAGGCACGCGTTCACGGTTTGCTGGTGCAGGGCATGGCTAATCGTACCGGCGCACTGGAGTTACGCATTGCCGTCGAACAGGATGCTATCTTCGGCCCGATCATTATGCTGGGAGAAGGTGGTACGGAATGGAACCGGGAAACACAGGCAGCGGTAGCCTTGCCGCCGCTGAACATGGCACTAGCGCGCTACCTGATCGTTCAGGCATTAAAAAGCGGTAAAATCCGTAGCCAAAATGCCCTCAAGCCATTAGATATCGCCGCCTTCAGCCGGTTACTGGTGCAGGTTTCCAACCTGATTCTGGATTGCCCGGAGATTGTGCGTCTGGATATTCACCCACTGCTGGCTTCCGGCGAGGAGTTTACGTTGCTGGATGTGACCTTACATTTGGCCCCCTTTAGCGGCGACCCGCAATCGCGCCTATCGATTCGTCCGTATCCGCAGGAGTTGGAGGAAACCGTTTTGCTCAAGGATGGCTCGTCCTGCCTGTTCCGCCCCATTCTGCCCGAAGACGAACCGCTGCTGGCCCATTTTATCGGCAAAGTGACGCGTGAAGATCTGTACTACCGCTATTTCAGTGAAATCAATGAATTTACTCATGAAGATTTAGCCAATATGACCCAGATTGACTACGATCGTGAAATGGCGTTTATTGCTGTCCGGGCTGATATCACCGGTGAGCCGGAAATTATCGGGGTCACACGCGCCATTGCCGACCCTGACAACATCAGCGCAGAATTCGCGGTACTGGTGCGTTCTGATCTGAAAGGACTGGGATTAGGCAGAAAGTTGTTGGAAAAATTGATCCACTACGCCAGCCTCCACGGACTTAATCGTCTTAGCGGGATTACGATGCCGAACAATCAGGGAATGGTCTCGCTGGCGAGGAAACTGGGCTTCAATGTTGACGTGCAACTGGAAGACGGTATTGTCACGCTGGAACTGCCACTGGGTACGCCAGTGCAGCCATAACCCCGAGCGTAGATGTGGTTGAGATCTCGCTACCGGCAGTAAAACTTGCTCACACGCCTGCCAAGTAGTGGTATCATCGCCCGATTCGGCTATGCCTTAACATGTATTTCATGACCATGTGGTCATCCCACGATGAGAGAAGAATCGCACTGTGATGTTGTCAAAATTAAAGCGGACTAAATATCAACAACACCTTGCACAATTGCCTAAAATTCCTCAGTCTGCCGATGACGTCCAGACGCTTCACAGCCCGGCCGCATTCCGTACCACGCTGACAGAGCGGATTCTGCAGGCCAGGAAACGCATCTATGTGGTGGCTTTGTATCTGGAACACGATGATGGCGGCGAAGGTATTTTGTCTGCACTCTATCAGGCCAAGCGTCAATGCCCGGAACTGGAGCTCAACGTACTGGTCGACTGGCACCGTGCACAACGCGGTCGCATCGGCGTCGCGGCCGATAGCACAAACGCCGATTGGTACTACGAGATGGCGCAACGATACGATGACGCCGCTTTCCCGATTTACGGCATCCCGGTAAATACCCGTGAAGCATTGGGTGTCTTACACCTGAAAGGCTTTATTATCGATGACACCGTGCTCTATAGCGGTGCCAGTCTGAATGATGTCTATCTCCATCAGCATGAAAAGTACCGCTATGACCGCTATCAATTGATTCATAACCCGGTGCTGGCCGATGTGATGGCGCGTTATGTACAAGACCTGCTGGTGTCCCCTGCCGTACAACGTCTGGACACCTCTTCTCGTCCCAAAACTATCGATATCAAAAATGATATCCGTCAGTTCCGTCAGTCGCTACGTTCAGCCACCTATCTGCTACCGGGCGTCGGCGACAATAACAATCAGTTAACGGTCACACCGCTGGTTGGACTGGGAAAACAGAGCCCGCTGAATCAGACCATCCATCATTTGATGTACTGCACCGATCAGCGTTTGGTGATGTGTACGCCGTATTTCAATTTGCCTGCGCTGCTGGTGCGCAACATTATTCGCCTGCTACGTGACGGCAAGCAGATTGAGATCATTATTGGCGATAAAACGGCAAACGACTTTTTCATTCCGGAAGACCAACCGTTTCGGATTATCGGTGCCCTGCCTTACCTGTATGAAATCAACCTGCGTCGCTTCCTGAGCCGCTTGCAGAAATACATCGACAGCAACCAGTTAGTGGTTCGCCTGTGGAAGGATGGCGACAACAGTTTCCACCTTAAAGGCATGTGGGTAGATGATCACTGGCAATTACTGACGGGCAATAACCTCAATCCTCGTGCCTGGCGGCTAGATTTGGAAAACGCCATCCTGATTCATGACCCGGAACAGGTGCTGCAAGACCAGCGTCAACAGGAGCTGGAATGCATCCGCGCTCACACCCAGGTCATCACGCACTACCAGCAATTGCAGAGCATTGCACAATATCCGGTAAAAGTGCGCAAACTCATCCGCCGCTTGCGCCGAATCCGTATTGACCGCCTGATTAGCCGAATTCTGTAACCCTTCCCGCCATTCCGGGGCGTTCACCCCGGAATGGCGCTTCATGTATCTGTCTAATTCGCCCTCGTCTGACTGAGACTCACTAAAGGCAGGAAACATTGCTGCTGTCGGCTACTTTTCCTCGACGCTGGCGCATATGAGATGCTATGAGAGCTTTTCGCCTTTCCCTTTATGGTGTAACCCCAGCGACACCAGAAACGCCAATGCCCCCATTAACGATACATACCAAAAGAAGGACTCCTCCGTCCCCAGCGACTTCAACGATAAAGCGACATACTCAGCAGACCCGCCAAACAGAGCATTCGCTACAGCGTAAGATAACCCGACACCCAGCGCTCTGACTTCCGGAGGAAACATTTCCGCCTTCAAAATACCACTGATAGAGGTATAAAAGCTCACTATCACCAACGCCAGCATAACCAGCGAGAAGGCGATAACCGGGTTGGTCACACCCTGCAAAGTAGACAGAATCGGTACCGTCAACAAGGCTGATAGCGCCCCAAAAAACAACATAGAACTACGGCGGCCGATTTTATCAGACAGTGCGCCGAACAACGGTTGCAGTAACATGAAGACAAACAGCGCCAATGTCATCAGCCCACTAGCCGACTTGGCATTCATACCGGCGGTATTCACTAAATATTTCTGCATGTAAGTCGTGTAGGTATAAAAGCTCAGCGAACCACCCGCAGTAAAACCCAGCACCATGATAAACGCCTTGCGGTTGTGCCACAGCCCGCGCAGCGATCCAGCATCTTTACGTGCACGGGTTTCGCTATTTGATGTTTCATTGAGTGAACGACGCAGAAATAAGGCGACCACCGCCAACGCCGCTCCCAGAGCAAAGGGGATACGCCATCCCCAGGATCGCAACTCCACGTCAGAAAGTAGGTGTTGCAGGACGACCACCACCAGTAACGCCAGCAATTGGCCACCAATCAGCGTGACATACTGAAAAGATGCATAAAAACCTTTACGTCCTTCCAGCGCCACTTCACTCATGTAAGTCGCGCTGGTCCCATATTCTCCCCCCACGGATAGTCCCTGAAATAGACGCGCTATCAGCAGTAATAATGGTGCCCACACCCCAATCGTGGCATAACCGGGTAAACAGGCAATGGCCAGCGATCCCAGACACATCATGTACACCGATATTAGCATCGATTTTTTGCGACCGTATTTATCAGCGATATAGCCAAACAACCAACCGCCGATGGGGCGCATCAAAAATCCGGCAGCAAATACACTGGCAGTTTGTAACAGCTGCGTAGTCGTATTACCGGTTGGAAAGAAGATATGGGCAAAATAAAGAGAACAAAACGAATAGACGTAAAAATCAAACCACTCAACCAAATTACCCGAGGATGCGCCGACAATTGCCCAAATGCGTTGACGCGTGCTACTGACCATTATTCCATCCTGTGGCTTTGTTGTATTCACCATGTACGATTTACCCTTTCTGTCTGCTATTTAATTATTCTTTTATATATAGCAGACACAATAAAACAGGCTTGAGGATTCAGGCAAAGACTAATCAGCTCATGTAATTATTTAAGCCGGAAACAGGATGTGAGCACTATTTCTAATCGCGGTAACACGAAATGGCTGATGTGGGCTGAATACGTGATACATGGGGATCAAAGAAAAAGGATCTACCGATCAGGGCTCCGGTTTTCGGGAACGATCGTCGACAGATGACAGATGACAGATGACAGATGACAGATGACAGACAATAGGTGACAAGCAGTGGATGAACAAAAGGCCCATTCTTTCGAACGGGCCTTTTGTCTTATGTGATGTCTGGCAGTTCCCTACTCTCGCATGGGGAGACCCCACACTACCATCGGCGCTACGGCGTTTCACTTCTGAGTTCGGCATGGGGTCAGGTGGGACCACCGCGCTCTCGCCGCCAGACAAATTCTTTTATTCATTTTGCCGAACGTAACTTAAAACAACTGGTGCTGATACCCAGAGTCGAACTGGGGACCTCACCCTTACCAAGGGTGCGCTCTACCAACTGAGCCATATCAGCACGCAAAATTTGATGCCTGGCAGTTCCCTACTCTCGCATGGGGAGACCCCACACTACCATCGGCGCTACGGCGTTTCACTTCTGAGTTCGGCATGGGGTCAGGTGGGACCACCGCGCTCTCGCCGCCAGGCAAATTCTTTTGACGTCTTTCAACGTCCTAACCTTTCATGCCGCCGTGTATCGCTACACCACGCCATCCAATCCTCGAACAAGCTAAATTCTCTCTCG
>NZ_CM001977.1:3507659-3578272 GCF_000406165.1 Dickeya zeae NCPPB 2538
GATCTTTTTTTCCGTTCGCGCATTTTTCCACCCTTACGGCTATTTTCCGTGCTGTTTTATCGTTTTAGGCAGGTCTGCCAGGCTATCAATTACCCAATCAGCCAATTTTTCGCCCTCTTCAGTGAGTGGCTTACCGGTTTTTACCAAGACTTTAGTGCCAACTCCTGCCGCCTGAGCTGCCTGCATATCTTCCATTTTGTCGCCCACCATATAAGAAGCCGCCATATCAATATGTAGATGACGCTGCGCGGAGATGAACATGCCTGGCTGAGGCTTACGACAGTCACACTGTTGGCGGTACTCCCCTTCACCGGCATCAGGATGATGCGGACAATAGTAGATACCATCCAAATCAACACCGCGATCGGCCAGCGACCAGTCCATCCATTCGGTAAGTTGCATGAACTGCTCTTCAGTAAACTTACCTCTGGCAATCCCCGACTGATTAGTCACCAATACCAAAGCAAACCCCATTTTTTTGAGTTCATGCAAGGCTTCGATGACACCATCGATAAATTGAAACTGATCGATTTCATGGACATAGCCATGATCAACATTAATAGTACCGTCACGGTCGAGAAAAATTGCTGGAACGCTATTTGCCACTTGCCTTTGCTCCTGATGGCGTAAATTGCGCGTAGTATCGCATGTTTTCATTATCAGAGAGAGTACCTCCCCAATAGGATCTAGATTGACTTGGACGTCTAGACGCCTTAACATCCCTTCCACATTGAGCCGGATTATCATGGTTTCTAATCCGGCTATCGGCATCTTTGATAAAACTTATGATTGAACTACTTAATATTACAAAGGTTTTTCAGCAAAAGGGGCGCGCCGTCACTGCACTTGACGACGTAACACTACGCGTACCCGCTGGCCAGATTTATGGCGTAATCGGCGCATCCGGTGCGGGTAAAAGCACACTGATTCGTTGCGTCAATCTGTTGGAAAGACCGACTCAAGGGAAAGTGCTGATCGACGGGAAAGATCTGATGAGTCTGTCAGAAAGCCAACTGACGCGCACCCGCCGTCAAATCGGCATGATTTTCCAGCACTTCAATTTGTTATCCTCCCGTACCGTATTTGGCAACGTAGCGTTACCGCTGGAACTGGACAACACTCCTGCGTCTGATATCAAGCAACGGGTACATCAACTTCTGGATTTGGTCGGCCTGTCGGACAAACATGATGCTTATCCAGCCAACCTGTCTGGCGGTCAAAAACAGCGTGTCGCCATCGCCCGTGCGTTGGCAAGTAATCCTAAAGTATTGCTGTGTGATGAAGCCACCAGCGCACTGGACCCAGCCACTACCCGTTCTATTCTTGAATTACTAAAAGACATTAATCGTCGACTGGGTCTGACCATTCTATTGATTACGCATGAAATGGATGTCGTTAAACGTATTTGTGATCAGGTAGCGGTAATCAGTGACGGTAAGCTGATTGAGCAGGACACGGTCAGCGAGGTGTTCTCACACCCGAAAACGCCGCTGGCACAGAAATTTATTCAGTCTACCCTGCATCTGGATATTCCGGATGACTACCAGCAACGACTATCACCAACACCCCGTCAGGGAAGCGTACCGCTACTGCGAATGGAATTCACCGGTCAGTCGGTCGATGCGCCGTTGCTGTCCGAAGTGGCTCGCACGTTCAACGTCAACAACAACATTATCAGTGCGCAGATGGATTACGCCGGTGGCGTTAAATTCGGCATCATGCTGGCAGAAATGCACGGACAAGATACTGATACTCAAGCCGCTATCGCATTTCTGCAGCAACACCATGTAAATATTGAGGTATTGGGTTATGTCTGAGGCAATGGTATGGTTATTTGCCCGGAGTATCTGGGAAACGTTGTTTATGACTTTTGCCTCTGGCTTTTTGGGGTTTGCCGTTGGAATGCCTTTCGGCGTGCTACTGTATGTCACCCGTCCTGGGCAGATTATGGAAAATATCTCGCTGTACCGAGTGATTTCAGCGCTAGTCAATGTCTTCCGTTCAATTCCTTTTATCATCTTATTGGTATGGATGATCCCATTCACCCGCATGATTGTCGGTACGTCTATCGGCCTCTACGCAGTGATCGTACCTCTGACAGTCGGCGCATCGCCATTTATCGCTCGAATGGTGGAAAACACACTGTTGGAATTGCCCGTAGGATTGATTGAAGCGTCGCGAGCAATGGGGGCGACCCCAATCCAAATTATCCGCAAAGTACTATTGCCCGAGGCGCTGCCGGGATTGGTGAACGCCGCTACGATTACGCTTATAACACTGGTTGGCTATTCAGCAATGGGTGGGGCTGTCGGTGCGGGAGGTCTGGGGCAATTAGGTATTCAATACGGGTATGTGACCTACAACCCTTTGGTAATGAATACCGTTCTGATCTTGCTGGTGATTCTGGTTTATCTGATTCAGTTCTTCGGTGACCGAGTGGTGCGGGCCGTTACTCATAAATAATTGAGTTTTAGCATCGCGTTTATCTTCTTCCGTGCAGGTTAAAAACATTACATAGGGGTAAAAAATGGCAATTAAATTGAAATCTATCGCCGCAGTGGGTGCGTTGATTGGTGCACTGGCGCTGGCCGGATGCGGTCAGGAGCAGAAGAACCCTAACCACATTAAAGTGGGCGTTATCGTCGGTGCAGAGCAGCAGGTAGCGGAAGTGGCACAGAAAGTCGCCAAAGAAAAATACGGCCTGGATGTTGAGCTGGTGACCTTTAATGATTACGTGCTGCCGAACGAAGCGCTGAGCAAAGGCGATATCGACCTGAACGCCTTCCAGCACAAACCGTATCTCGACCAGCAAATTAAAGACCGCGGCTATAAGCTGGTTTCCGTCGGCAACACCTTTGTGTACCCGATCGCAGGCTATTCCAAAAAAATCAAATCGCTGAGCGAACTGCAAAATGGCGCTCAGATAGCACTGCCTAACGACCCGACAAACCTGGGCCGCTCGCTGTTGCTGCTACAGAAAGTCGGTTTAATCAAACTCAAAGACAATGTTGGCCTGTTACCGACCGTGCTGGATGTGGTTGAAAACCCGAAAAACCTGAAACTGGTTGAGCTGGAAGCGCCGCAATTACCGCGTTCTTTGGATGACGACCAGATTGCGCTGGCTATCATCAACACCACCTATGCCAGCCAAATCAATCTGACCCCAGCCAAAGATGGTCTGTTTGTAGAAGACAAAAACTCACCATACGTAAACCTGCTGGTTGCCCGTGAAGACAACAAAGACGCAGAAAACGTGAAAAAATTCGTCAAGGCCTATCAGTCTGAGGAAGTGAATCAGGCGGCATTGAAAGTCTTTAATGGTGGTGCAGTGAAAGGCTGGTAAGTTAATACTTACTTTCTCGCACAAAAGAGATGAAAGACGGGCGCCAGCCCGTCTTGTTATTTTCTGTATAGCTTGCTTCAATAACCGCACTTTATCCAAGCCAGAGGAAAATTTATGCGTGCTGTACCTGTTCTGTTGTTGGCACTTTCGCTAACAGGGTGTTCCCTGCTGCACAAACCCGCTGCGCCTACGCCACAACCTCAGCCCCCTGCAGCAGTAGAACCGCCGCCGAAGCCGAAGCCGGTCGTACATACCGCACCTGCCGTGATGTATAAAAGTGCCGAAGAATTGGTAGGTAAACCATTCCGTGATATGGGCGAAGTATCGGGTTCGTCCTGCCAGTCAAGTGCGCAAGATACGCCCCCCAGCATTCCCTCTGCCCGCAGAAAGATGCAAAACCGCGCTACCGCCATGAAAGCTAACGCGGTATTGCTGCATGACTGCCAGATAATCAGCAATGTCGCAGGATGCTATCGTCAGGCCGTTTGCCAGGGCACCGCATTGAAAGTTTCCGCGCAATGAACCAATTTTGCTTTAATCAGATCGGCGTTATCCGCTCCCCTTATAAAGAAAAATTCGCCGTACCCCGGCAACCCGGTCTGATTAAGGATGGCGGTGGGGAGTTACATCTCCTCTCGCCTTATGATCAACCCGAGGCCGTTCGCGGGCTCGAAGATTTCAGTCATCTGTGGCTACTGTTTATCTTCCACCAGACAGCCTCGGCTGGCTGGCACCCAACGGTCAGGCCCCCGCGTCTGGGTGGCAACGCCCGTATGGGCGTATTCGCTACCCGTTCAACCTTTCGCCCTAACCCAATCGGTATGTCGCTAGTTGAACTCAAAGCGGTTCGCACAGGTCGGGATGGCGTCATACTGGAACTGGGTAGTCTGGACCTGGTTGATGGCACCCCTATCGTTGATATCAAACCGTATTTGCCCTTCGCCGAAAGCCAGCCGCAAGCGCGTGCTGGTTTTGCACAATTGGCACCCGACGCCGATATGCCCGTTCGCTTTTCCGCGCTGGCGGAACAGCAACTGACTACGCAGCAGCACATACATCCTAATTTGCGGCGTTTTATTACCCAGGTGCTGGCACAAGACCCTCGCCCAGCGTATCGCAAAGGGGAGGATGACACCAAAGTGTATGCCGCACGGTTGTTGGAATTTAATGTCAAATGGCAGGTCATTGACGGTCAAACGGAAGTGATCAGCCTTGATGCCGGTTAAAAAACGCGGCGGCGACTTTTGGGGAACCGCCCGCACTGGTAAACTAAACCACTTTTTCTGCCTGAACCACACTGTGGTTAATGCTATTTATTTGTTCTGACGGAACTCAAACATCATGCGTACAAGTCAATATATGCTCTCCACGCTGAAGGAGACGCCTGCCGATGCCGAAGTCATCAGCCATCAGTTAATGCTGCGTGCCGGGATGATTCGTAAACTGGCATCCGGCCTTTATACCTGGTTGCCAACCGGATTACGGGTGCTGAAAAAAGTCGAAAACATCGTGCGTGAAGAAATGAATAACGCCGGTGCCATCGAGATTTCAATGCCGGTGGTTCAACCCGCCGACTTGTGGCAGGAAAGCGGCCGCTGGGAGCAGTATGGTCCTGAACTGTTGCGCTTTGTTGACCGTGGCGACCGCCCGTTTGTACTCGGCCCAACGCATGAAGAAGTGATTACGGATTTGATCCGTAACGAAATCAGCTCCTACAAGCAGTTGCCGCTGAACTTCTACCAGATCCAGACCAAATTCCGTGATGAAGTCCGTCCGCGTTTTGGCGTCATGCGTGCGCGTGAATTCCTGATGAAGGATGCGTATTCGTTCCATACCACCCAGGAATCCTTGCAGGTTACTTACGACGCCATGTATGCCGCCTACAGCAAGATTTTCAGTCGCATGGACCTCGATTTCCGCCCGGTACAGGCTGACACCGGTTCTATCGGCGGCAATGCATCCCATGAATTCCAGGTGCTGGCCAGCAGCGGTGAAGACGATATCGTCTTCTCTACAGAATCGGATTACGCCGCCAATATTGAGCTGGCGGAAGCCATCGCACCGGAACATGGTCTCGGCGCGCCGACTCAACCGATGACGCTGGTAGATACGCCGAACGCTAAAACCATCGCCGAGCTGGTCGAACAGTTTACTCTGCCAATAGAAAAAACCGTTAAGACCCTGCTGGTGAAAGCGACGGAAGAAAGCGGCCATAAACTGGTTGCCCTGCTGGTTCGTGGCGATCACGAACTGAACGAAGTCAAAGCAGAAAAACTGGAACTGGTTGCCAGCCCGCTGACATTTGCTACCGAAGATGAAATCCGTGCGATTGTAAAAGCAGGCCCAGGTTCACTGGGGCCGGTCAATATGCCGGTACCGGTTGTCGTTGACCGGACTGTCGCCGTCATGAGCGACTTCAGTGCAGGTGCCAACATTGATGGTAAGCATTACTTCGGTATCAACTGGGAACGCGATGTCGCGCTGCCGCAGGTTGCGGATATCCGCAATGTAGTAGAAGGTGATCGCAGCCCGGACGGTAAAGGCACGCTGCTTATCAAGCGTGGTATCGAAGTAGGCCACATCTTCCAGTTGGGTAAAAAATATTCCGAAGCATTGAAAGCCACGGTACAAGGTGAAGACGGTCGTAACCAGACTCTGACTATGGGATGCTACGGCATCGGTGTCACCCGTGTGATCGCCGCCGCCATTGAACAGAACCACGACGATCGCGGCATTATCTGGCCTGACGCTATCGCGCCGTTCCAGGTCGCTATTCTGCCGATGAACATGCATAAATCCTTCCGTGTGCAGGAAGTAGCCGAAGGCATCTACCAGCAGTTACGTGCAAACGGCATTGATGTGTTGCTGGATGACCGTAAAGAGCGTCCTGGCGTTATGTTTGCCGATATGGAATTGATCGGGATTCCGCATACTATCGTGATTGGCGATCGTAACCTCGACAATGACGAGATCGAATATAAGCACCGTCGTAAAGGCGAGAAAGAGATGATCAAAGCCGGCGATATCGTTGAGTTTTTGCTGTCTCAATGTGCCCGATAAGGCAAACCGCCTCTCAGACATACAACGTCTGATACGTCGGACATAAAAAATGGTGGGGAAACCCACCATTTTTTGTGCCATGTTAATTATTGTGCAGATTATTCGCGGAACAGCTCTTCGATATCCAAGCCCTGCACTTGCAGGATTTCACGCAGACGGCGCAACCCTTCTACCTGAATCTGACGAACCCGCTCACGTGTCAGACCGATTTCACGACCGACATCCTCCAGTGTAGCGGCTTCATATCCCAGCAGACCGAAACGACGAGCCAGTACCTCACGCTGTTTGGCGTTCAGTTCAAACAACCACTTAACGATATTCTGCTTCATATCGTTATCCTGAGTGGTATCTTCCGGGCCGTTATCTTTCTCATCGGCCAGAATATCCAGCAGCGCTTTCTCCGAATCTCCGCCCAATGGGGTATCGACCGACGTGATGCGCTCATTGAGGCGCAGCATGCGGTTTACGTCGTCCACTGGCTTATCCAGGCGTTCAGCAATCTCTTCCGCACTCGGCTCATGATCCAGCTTGTGGGAAAGCTCACGTGCAGTACGCAGATAAACGTTGAGTTCTTTAACGATATGGATAGGTAAACGGATAGTTCGGGTTTGATTCATGATGGCCCGTTCAATCGTTTGACGGATCCACCAGGTGGCGTAAGTTGAAAAACGGAACCCACGTTCAGGGTCAAATTTCTCAACAGCGCGGATAAGACCGAGGTTCCCCTCTTCAATCAGGTCCAGCAATGCCAGCCCTCGATTGTTGTAGCGGCGGGCGATTTTCACCACCAGCCGCAGGTTACTCTCGATCATACGGCGGCGAGAAGAGACATCGCCGCGTAGTGCCCGACGGGCAAAGTAAACTTCTTCTTCAGCCGTCAGAAGAGGTGAGTAGCCGATTTCTCCCAGATAGAGCTGAGTTGCGTCCAGCACGCGCTGTGCAGTTCCTTGCGAGAGCAATTCCTCATCGAGTAGATCGCTATCGCTGGTTTCTTCCTCCGCAAGCGCTTTGTCGTCAAAAACATCGACTCCGTTCTCATCAAATTCAGCATCTTCATGCAACTCGTTAACTTTCAGCGTATTTTGGCTCATAAGTGGCTCCTACCCGTGATCCCATGGCAGGATACCAACATACCCTGCCCGATTTATCGCTGCGGAAGAAAACGCAGCGGGTTTACGGATTTCCCCTTGTAACGAATTTCAAAGTGCAAGCGTACTGAACTGGTTCCGGTGCTACCCATGGTAGCAATTTGTTGACCCGCCTTTACCTC
The DNA here is from genome assembly GCF_000406165.1 of Dickeya zeae NCPPB 2538. Classification (NCBI taxonomy): domain Bacteria; kingdom Pseudomonadati; phylum Pseudomonadota; class Gammaproteobacteria; order Enterobacterales; family Pectobacteriaceae; genus Dickeya; species Dickeya zeae. The sequence goes on from NZ_CM001977.1 coordinate 3,515,333, forward strand.
TTGTTGTTCCCGGACCAGCATGGTTTCGTTATGGGCATAGGCGCTCAGGTAGTCATCATTATGTTTGATGATTATCAGATTACCGTAACCGCGTAACGCGTTACCCGCATACACTACGCGCCCTGAAGCGGTAGCGACAACGGATTGCCCACGTGAGCCGGCGATATCAATCCCTTTATTTCCCCCCTCTGAGGCTGAGAAATTATCTATGACTTTCCCATCTGTAGGCCAACGCCAACTGGCAATTGCCGTATTGGTTTGCGTCGGTTCGGTGGCAGGCAACGTAGCTGCAGCCCCTGCCGCAGGCAGCATCTTACCGCCCGCATTCTGTTTACCCGAACCTTCAGAATACGCATTAGTTGGTTGAGAATCAACCTGTGCGGTTTGCATTTGTGTTGACGATGGCGATGCCGCAGCAGCGGCCGCCGCGTTGGCTGGCAGCATATGACCGCTGCTGTTCGCGGTATTATTATTGCCCGACAACATACGACTACCGCCAGAGGCTTTAGCCGCATTTTCTGGCAACATATGGCCGCTGTCAGACGGGCTGCTGGCGACAGGAGCAGGGGTCGTTGTCATCGTCGGCGTACCGGCGATCGCCATCCCCTGAGAACCGCCTGAAGCATTCATGTTGCTGCCAAGACTCAGCGTCTGGCCGACATTCAGACTATAAGGCTCCTGAATATTGTTGCGCTGGGCCAGCTCGCGATAATCATTACCGGTGATCCAGGCAATATAAAACAGGGTATCCCCACGTTTGACAGTGTAGTTATTGCCGGTATAGCTCCCTTTCGGAATGCTGTTATAGCTACGGTTATAGACAATCTTCCCTTCCCGCGTGGTGACGGCTGCGGGTGCTGGCGACGCCTCGCCAGAAGGACGGCTGATACTCGCAGAAGGAAGAGGCTGCGAGTTATTGCTCATGCTGCTGCCAACGCTCGAAATACGCGGTGGTGGTGAATAGGTGGTCGTACTGCCCGAACGGCTTCCTGCGTCGTTACCTCCCACGCTGCTGATCGGGGCGGCCTGATTATTGTCATTTGCACAACCAGCCAATCCCAGAGTAATAATCGAACACACAGCGATCTGACGCCAGTTAACGATTTGGCTTCCCATGCGCCAAATTCCCCCTATAACCAAAAATGACGAAATCTGCCCGGCCCCGGCGTTTACTCCTGTCCGGGGTACCCTGATGAAGGGTAGCGAGCATGCCAAACAACGCAAAACGCAGCCACCATTCATCGTATTCGTCGATACAAACAGGCAATCACTACACAGTTCTGCCTGGCAGCCATACCGTACCAACAGGGCTAAGACACGGACAACGACGGCACACAGCCTATCAATATCAATCCGTTATCACCATAAGACAGTTGTATTGAAATTTTAAAGACGGATGTTTTACCGATGAATACTGTTTACCAATAGATACTATTTACCAGTCAGTACTGGTTTGCCGATCAAGACGATGTCATTGAAGATGGTGACGGCGAGTGCCACGGTATCAAGCCAGTTCCCCTTTGACCAGCGGAACAAACCGAACTGTTTCCACCGTCTGGACGATAAATTCACCATGACGGTGCACAACCACCTGCAACGTTTGCTGTTGCTCCCCTACCGGCAACACCATAATGCCGCCTTCATCGAGTTGCTCCATCAACGCCGAGGGGATCTCCGGCGGAGCCGCCGTGACAATAATGGCATCGAATGGCCCTTTAGAAGCCCAGCCTTGCCAGCCATCGCCATGGCGGGTGGAAATATTATGCAGATCCAGTTGCTTAAGACGCCTTTTCGCCTGCCACTGCAGGCCTTTAATGCGCTCAACTGAAAACACATGCTGCACCAGATGTGCCAGGATGGCGGTTTGATAGCCGGACCCCGTGCCAATTTCCAGCACACGCGATACCGGCGTCAGCCGTAACAACTCCGTCATTCTGGCGACGGTGTATGGTTGAGAAATGGTTTGTCCGGAGCCGATGGGCAGGGCGACATTATCATAGGCTTTATGCTCGAACGCCTCGTCAACAAAGCGTTCACGGGGAACCGAAGCCATCGCCTGCAACAGGCGCTCATCCTGAATTCCCTGCTGGCGAAGCTGTTCCAGCAGCGTTTGCACGCGTTTGTTCACCATTCCCAGCCCGCTCCAGCGTTAGCCCACCTCATCAACTCGCTCCGTCCCCCGATAGCAAAGAAACCGACTGCACATCCCGGCATAACACAGGCGTCTGCGACCGAAAAATCCACCGCGGATCAGACCGATTACCTATTTTCCTGTTGTTCCTGTTGCACAGGAAGCAGCAGTTCCCGCACCACGCTGGTGGCAAAGCACCCCGCAGGCAGCCAAAAGTGCAACTCCAGCGTGGCATCATCTTGCCACGACCAGCGCATCTCTTGCGGATACAACATGATAGCGCGACGAGCACTCTCCACCCGCTCGCGCGTCAACAATGATAAGAGCTGAGTGTGCTCCTGCAAACATTGCTGCTCAAACGACAGCGCCAGCGCTTGCACGCCAGGGTCGCCTTGTCCCGGTAAGGCCGCGGTAATTTGTACGTCGCCAGCATTCACTCGTGACTGCGCGTCGTCCAACTCCTCCGGCTTCACCACAAACCAGCTACCGCGACCGGTCAGTTGCAGTGCATCACCCACCAATACTTCTGTTGGGCCATATGTCGCCAGCCGCGCACTGGCTATCTGATTAAATAATTCACTGCGAACGGCCGACAGGTAGAAACTCCGTTTGCTGCGATCCTTAACACGAATCTCGTCATTCGCCCAACGACGGGCCTGATCCAGATTATTACCATCGCGACCAAAACGCTGACTGCCGAAATAATTAGGGACGCCCCCGGCTGCGACCTGCTGCAAACGGGTCTCGACCTCGGCACGGTCACTGATCTCACGCAACACCAGTCGAAATGCATTGCCACGTAGCGCACCAATTCGCAGTTTACGGCGATGGCGATGTGCTTCAAGAATTTCACACCCATCGAGCGCAAATGCGGACCACTCAGGGTCCTCTTTACCTGGCAAATGAAGACAGAACCACTGCTCGGTTACCGCATGACGATCTTTTAGTCCGGCATAGCTGACAGAACGCGCCGGGATACCTGCAAACCTGGCCAGTGCTTCCGCCACAAAAATGGTATTACACTCTCGTTTACGAAGGCGTACCAGCACATGTTCGCCATCACCATCTGCGCTAAACCCCAAATCCTCGGCAACGAAGAAATCATCTGGCGACGCCTTGAGTGCCCCTGTTGCGACAGGTTCACCATGCAGCCAAAACAGTGATTCACGAGCCATCACCATGCCACGACTCCCGCCGCATCGCTTCTGACCAGTAACACGACCGCTTCACAGGCAATTCCTTCGCCACGCCCGGTAAAACCCAGTTGTTCCGTGGTGGTCGCCTTCACATTAACGTCATCCATATGCGATTGCAGATCTTCAGCAATATTGACGCGCATTTGTGGGATGTGCGGTGCCATCTTCGGGGCCTGTGCAATGATAGTGACATCCAGGTTACCCAACTCGTACCCTTTATCGGTAATACGACGCCAGGCCTCACGCAGCAATTCACGGCTGTCGATGCCGCGATAAGCCGGGTCAGTATCGGGAAACAGTTTGCCGATATCGCCCATTGCCGCTGCGCCCAGCAATGCGTCGGTAACCGCATGCAACACAACATCACCATCGGAATGCGCCAGCAAACCGCGCTCATAGGGAATACGCACCCCACCGATCACCAACGGACCTTCCCCGCCAAATTTATGCACATCAAAACCATGACCGATACGCATCACTCAGGCTCCTTTATTATCGTGTTAATGATGATCCAGACTGCGCATCAAATAAAATTCCGCCAGAGCCAGATCCTCCGGGCGTGTGACTTTGATATTGTCTGCACGCCCCGGAACTATCTGCGGCTGATAACCGCAATATTCCAGCGCCGAGGCCTCATCGGTTATGGTTGCCCCTTCACGCAACGCGCGTTCCAGACACGAGCGCAGCAGCGCCAGCGGGAACAGTTGCGGCGTCAGTGCATGCCACAGCGCTTCACGTTCTACCGTGTGGTCAATGTGTCCATCACGGCTGCGCTTCATGGTATCACGTACCGGGGCCGCCAAAATGCCACCGACTTCACTCTGCCCGGTCAGGAGCAATAGTCTTGATAAATCATCCTGATGTAAACAAGGGCGGGCGGCATCATGCACCAACACCCAATCAGCTTGCTGCACCTGTTGCAACCCAGCCAGCACCGAATCGGCACGCTGACGACCGCCGATCACCACCTGAATACGGGGATCCGAAGCCAGAGGTAGCGCGGAAAAATAGGGGTCATCGGCACTAATAGCGATAATTATCCGTTGAATTCGCGGCTGGCGTAGCAACGCGGCGACCGTGTGTTCAAGAATGGTTTTCGTACCGATGGAAAGATACTGTTTGGGGCGATCACTGAGCATCCGGCTGCCGTTACCCGCCGCCGGCAAAACAGCGACCACCTCAGCCACGGCGTGATTCAGAGTAGACATACCTAGCGAGACATCGATGATGAAGTGGAAGACGTCGGGGAGGATGGGGCAGGTGACGAGCTACTGCCCGAACGGCGATCAGCCTGGTCTGCTACTAAACGATAAAAACTTTCACCCGGTTTGGTCATACCCAGCTCGTTGCGCGCACGCTCCTCAATGGCTTCCTGACCGCCGTTGAGGTCGTCGATTTCGGCGAACAGCTGTTCGTTACGGGATTTCAGTTTAACGTTGTTGGCCTGCTGCACCGCCACGTCATCCTTCACCCGCACATAATCATGAACACCGTTTTTCCCCAGCCAGAGCGAATATTGCAACCAACCGAGAAGAATCAACAATAATAGCGAAAGTTTTCCCATCCAGCCCCCTGAAAAGCCGCCTAATCATCCCATAACTTTTGTCAGGACTCCACCTCCGCCAGCAGCATTCGTTTCTGGCAGGGAAAAGTCAGGCGTAACCAGTCGGTGACGGATAAAGTTACTCACTCATGGACACAGTTTTAGCAAAGAAATAAATAGTCTGAAATCGGTATCGTGGCGGGAATAACGCCTGAAGGGCTACCATCCGGTGATTAACACAAACACCAACCAGAACAGGCCCGGAATGCTGACCGCACAGCAGAGCATCATCCACCCCACATGATTTGGCAACAATACGCGGAACAACATACCGATCAGAACCGACAGGGGCATCAGCGCCAGGAAGAAAGGCCAGGTATACAGCATCAACAGCAGCGTGGAGTTCAGGCCGTAGAACACGAATGGCAGGGAAAAAGCCAGCCAGTAGAAACAAAAACCGGCCAGTGCACCCACCAGCGGACTGTAGGACGCCCCAGGATGCACGTCCTCCTCACCTTGAAAGCTCTGCGTGCTGTTATAGGTTTGCGTACTGCTATCAGGTAATGGCGTCACACTCTGCATCATCGTTCCTGCTTACCCCATCACCGGGTAACCGTTGGCCTGAAGACTGCCCCTTCACTCGCACACCCCGTAGCGCGACAACGTAAACACACCTACGCCACAGAGGTGAACAGCCTCGTGAAGGGCCATCTGAGGCTTAGATGATAGCTCGACCATGCAGCATATCTAATAATTCGTCGACTAAATTTGTTACCAATTGTTGGCCGTCCAGATGCAATTCCGGCTGTTCCGGCGCCTCATAAATGGCATCAATACCGGTGAAATTACGCAGCTCACCGGCTCGGGCTTTCTTGTACAGACCTTTGGGGTCACGGGCTTCACAAATCGACAGCGGCGTATCAACGAACACTTCAAGAAACTGCCCCTGATCAAGCAGTTCGCGTACCATCTGCCGTTCAGCACGATGCGGAGAGATAAACGCGGTTAATACAACCAGGCCCGCATCGACCATCAACCGGGCGACCTCGCCCACCCGGCGGATATTCTCCCGCCGGTCGTCGTCGCTGAATCCCAGATCACGGCAGAGGCCATGCCGAACATTATCGCCATCAAGCAAATAAGTACTGACACCACGGGCAAACAGCGACTGCTCCAGCGCCCCGGCTAACGTAGACTTACCGGAACCGGACAACCCGGTAAACCACACCACCACGCCACGGTGACCGTGTTGCCGTTCCCGGTCTTCACGCGCCACCGCATGGTCATGCCACACCACATTGGCATCAACCGGTCTATTGTCGTCAACCGGTCTGGAATGCGTTTGCGTCACCTTATTTCCCTCCCAGCAGGTCACGTGCACCCCAGTGCGGGAAGTGACGGCGAATCAAGGCGTTCAACTCCAGCTCAAACGCACTGTAATCACCGGTCTGCGTGACAGTCTGTACCACCGGCTCACGCACCAACCCGGCACCGACCGTTACATTACTCAGACGATCGATAAAAATCATGCCGCCGGTAACGGGATTGTGCTGGTACTTATCCAGTACTAACGGTTCATCAAAGGTAAGCTCTACCAGACCAATACCGTTAAGCGGCAGCGATTCGGTAACCCGCTGCGTCAGGGTGTTGATATCCACCTGATAGTGAATTTTTTCCACCCGTGCGCGGGTTTTCTTACCGGCAATTTTGATATCGTAGCTTTGTCCCGGTACCAAGGGCTGCTCAGCCATCCACACCACATCCACATTGGCACTGCGAACCGCCTGACGTGTTTCTTCACTGCTGACCAGTAAGTCTCCCCGGCTGATATCAACCTCGCTGGCTAGCACCAGCGTCACCGCTTCACCCGCCTGCGCCTGCTGTAGGTCACCATCGAAAGTCACGATACGACTGACGCTGGACTCCACGCCGGACGGTAAGACTTTTACTCGCTGGCCAACCTGCACGGTGCCTGAGGCGACCGTACCGGCATAACCACGGAAATCAAGATTCGGGCGGTTGACATACTGCACCGGGAAACGCATTGGCTGACTCAGGCTACGGGCAGAGACATTAACGGTTTCCAGCACGTCCAGCAGCGTCGGGCCGCTATACCAGTTCATAAACGAACTGGGCGTTGCCACATTATCGCCATCCAGCGCGGAAATCGGCACAAAGGTGATATCCAAATCCGCCGGTAACTGACCAGCGAAATCCAGATAATCGCGCTTGAACTGTTCAAAGACCGCCTGCTGATAATCCACCAAATCCATCTTGTTAACAGCGACTACCAGATGGCGAATCCCCAATAGCGTAGCGATGAAGCTGTGACGCCGGGTCTGATCCAGCACGCCTTTACGCGCATCGATCAACAAAATCGCCAATTCGCAGGTAGACGCGCCGGTCGCCATATTACGGGTGTACTGCTCATGCCCCGGCGTATCGGCAATAATAAATTTGCGCTTTTCAGTGGAAAAATAGCGATAGGCCACATCTATGGTGATGCCCTGCTCGCGCTCAGCCTGTAAGCCATCCACCAGCAATGCCAGATCCAGCTTTTCACCCTGCGTACCAAGGCGTTTGCTGTCATTGTGCAACGTAGAGAGCTGATCTTCATAAATTTGACGCGTATCGTGCAGCAATCGGCCAATCAGGGTGCTTTTGCCATCGTCAACGCTGCCGCAGGTCAAAAAACGCAGCAGGCTTTTGTTCTGCTGTGCATGAAGGTAAGCCTCAACCCCGCCCTGCTCGGCAATCTGTTTTGCAATGCTATGATTCATTTGACGATTCCTCAGAAGTACCCTTGACGCTTTTTAAGCTCCATGGAGCCGGCCTGATCGCGGTCAATGACCCGTCCCTGACGTTCACTGGTGGTGGACACCAACATCTCTTCAATGATTTCCGGTAACGTCTGCGCCTGTGACTCCACTGCACCGGTCAGCGGCCAGCAACCCAGTGTGCGAAAACGCACCATACGCTTGGCGATAACTTCACCCGGTTGCAGATCGATACGGTCATCATCCACCATCAACAGCATGCCATCGCGCTCCAGCACCGGACGTTCCGCAGCCAGATACAGCGGCACAATATCGATATTTTCCAGATAGATGTATTGCCAGATGTCCAGTTCAGTCCAGTTGGAAAGCGGGAATACGCGGATGCTTTCGCCTTTATTAATCTGGCCGTTATAGTTGTTCCACAATTCCGGCCGCTGATTTTTAGGATCCCAGCGGTGGGCGCGATCGCGGAAAGAGTAGATACGCTCTTTAGCACGGGATTTTTCCTCGTCACGGCGAGCGCCACCAAATGCGGCATCAAAACCGTACTTATCCAGTGCCTGTTTTAGCCCTTCGGTTTTCATGATGTCGGTATGCTTGGCGCTGCCGTGCACAAAGGGATTGATCCCCATCGCCACCCCTTCCGGGTTACGGTGCACCAGCAACTCACAGCCATAAGCTTTGGCGGTACGATCGCGGAATTCGTACATTTCGCGAAATTTCCAGCCAGTATCCACATGCAAGAGCGGAAACGGCAACGTACCCGGAAAGAACGCCTTGCGGGCCAGATGCAACATCACGGAGGAGTCCTTGCCGATGGAGTACAGCATCACCGGGTTGCTGAATTCGGCCGCCACCTCACGAATGATATGAATACTTTCTGCTTCAAGCTGCTTTAAATGCGTGAGTCTTTTCTCGTCCATAACCTTAACCTTAAGCCAGATTCACCACGGCCGAGCGCCCATCATTCGGCGTCATCCGCGCTTGTTCACCAAACCAGGCGATGTGTTGATGCAAATCCACCACTTCGCCGATAACCAGCAATGCAGGCGTCGGAGCCTGTTGCGCCAGCGTTTCTAATTCCGCCAGTGTTCCCGTCAGCACGACCTGATCCTGTCGGGTACCGCGGCCGATGACCGCCACCGGCGTCTGTGCAGCCCGACCATGCGCAATCAGTTGCTGGCTGATTTCCGCCGATTTGACCGTGCCCATATAGATAGCCAATGTCTGCCTGCCGCGCGCCAGCGTCGACCAGTCCAGCGCATCGCCATCCGGTCGACAATGTCCGGTGATGAATGTCACGCTCTGCGCGTAATCCCGGTGTGTCAACGGAATGCCAGCGTAGGCTGTCGCACCTGCCGCCGCCGTAATTCCCGGCACCACCTGAAACGGAATACCGGCCTGCGCTACCTGTTGCAGTTCTTCGCCACCGCGGCCAAAAATAAAGGGATCGCCGCCTTTGAGCCGTACAACCCGTTTCCCTTCTTGCGCCAGTTTCACCAACAGCGCATTAATCTCTTCTTGTGGCAGCAGGTGCGCGCTGGCGCGTTTACCGACACAAATTCGCTCGGCATCACGGCGTACCAGATCCAGCACATCGTTACTGACCAGATGATCGTAAAGCACCACATCCGCCTGCTGGATGACCTGCAAGCCGCGCAGTGTCAGCAAACCGGCATCGCCGGGACCAGCCCCCACCAAGGCTACCTCGCCCTGTTGCCCCTCAGGCTGCGACAGCTGCTGTTCCAGTTCCTGCTCGGCCTGAGCCAGTTGACCGGCCGCTACCAGACTGGAAAAACGGCCGGTAAACACTCGCTCCCAAAACCGACGGCGTTCCGTTATTGATGCCAGTTGCTGCTTGATGCGGCCGCGCCATTTTCCGGCCAGCTCTGCCATCTGCCCCAGACGAGCAGGCAATAGCGCCTCGAGCTTTTCTCGTAATAACCGTGCCAGCACCGGTGCCTGACCACCCGATGAAATCGCCACCACCAAGGGCGAGCGGTCAATCAGCGACGGGAAAATGAACGAGCATTTAGGTTGATCGTCTACCACGTTAACCAGTAGCTGGCGTTGATTAGCCTGCTCAAATACCGTGGCATTCAGCACCCCGTCATCGGTGGCGGCAATCACCAGAAATACGTTATCCAGCAGCGCAGGGGAAAAATCCTGCGCGACCCAGGCCAGTTGTCCCGCCTGATGCAAAGCCTGAAGCGGCTCGCACAACGACCGCGCTACGACCCGGACATCCGCCCCGGCACGTTGCAACAAGTCAATTTTGCGGGTTGCCACCTCACCGCCCCCCACCACCAACACGGGGCGTTGCCGGAGATCGGCGAATATAGGGAGATAGTTCACAGATGCCTTTACTAAGCTAAAAATTCTATAAAGCGACTATAAAACGTGAAGAGAAGGGTTATGAAATGCCGAATTAGTATGATTAGTTCCGTAATGGAATAACAAACTGCGCGTGAAAGAATAAAAACGCTTAATAACGGTTTTCATGACGATTTTTACACTTCGCGTTCGCCTGAGTCTGCATTGGCAGACGGGAACATCAGCACACAGGTGATGATGTCTCACAAAAATGCGGTTGGTAATCTTCAAGCCCCTGCTGACCTAAATAGAAGAGGACTTCCTGAAACCAAAGTTTGGGATGCAACACAGCCCGACTGAACGTCACACCACATAACTGCTGGTGATTATCATACAAATCAATCAGTGCCTGATTGATAGCTGCTACCGGAGTAGATGGATTTCTATCCTGCTGATATTTAAATGCTTTCTCAATTTTACATCGATGACTATCATCATACTCAAATGTTTGATAGCGTAAGCCACTGAGTACGATAAAACGCGGCGGAACCTTCTCTGACAATGCAGCCTGCAAACGGTAATGCCCATCTAGAATAACATAGGTGCCAATACCCGAAACAAACCACACCAGCACTGGCGGTAGCTCTCCTTCTCGACAGACCTTTTTCCACCATTTCAACCGCGAACTGTGTGGGTCGACTGCATGTAGCGCCAGCAAAGGCTCATTATCCCACCAGCGATCAATATCGATAACCGGCGTCAGAACACTAAGGTCCGGGATTTTTTCGGCAAACAACGACCAATGGGGACAATAAGAAGCGGCAGATTCTGGTGACGCGAATCGCCACTGGGAGACTGGCTGTGAAAGAGCGTTACGTGGAGCAGGCGGCTTAACATAACGCATGGGCCGTAATAGCCATTGTCCTTGCCCAAGAACTGGCGCAGAGACGTGACTAAGTCGTTCAGCGAAAAAACGACACCAGAATGCATCTTTCTTATCATCAGCCACCTTAATCCTGGCGCTCTCCACATCTGATGATCGAATAGGATCGATAATCTTTGTTTCCTCTGCCTGGAGTGAGTTTCTTAATATCCAGGCATCAGCACTGTTCGTGGCAATACGTGCCCAAAACAATGTCAGCTTATCTAGCACCAGCTTGGCTATTCCTTGGGGTCCAACCTGTATTTGTAGCCGTCCGCCACGAGAAGCTATGTCAGGCTGCCAGATATCGAGCGACAGTCCCTGCCATTTTCCTTCGCGGTCTACCACATCCTTCCACCATCGACGACAGTCATCCATTCCTACATGCACCGTATCAGACAGAAGGAATCACCCCTCATGCAGCCCGCATTCGCGCTTCAGGCCGAAGAAACGGGTTTCTTCCTCACTCATGCCCGGTTCCCACTTGCGGGTGGTATGGGTATCGCCGACGGACAGATACCCCTGCTCCCAGAGCGGGTGGTAGCTCAGCCCGTTAGCTTTCAGGTATTGGTATACCGTGCGGTTATCCCAATCGATGATCGGCAAAAACTTGAATACCCCACGTCGGATAGCCAGCACCGGCAAGCCTTCACGACTCCCTGACTGTTCACGACGCAAGCCAGCAAACCAGGTGCCGACCTGTAACTCCTGCAACGCCCGGTTCATCGGTTCGACTTTATTGATCTGGTTGTACTGTTCAAGCCCTTCCAGCCCCTGTTCCCACAATTTGCCGTAGCGTGCCTCCTGCCAGGCAGGAGACTGGGGGGCACGGTAAACATGCAGGTTAAGGTTCAACTGTTCGGTTAATTGATCGATGAACTGGTAGGTTTCCGGGAACAGATAACCGGTATCGGTGAGGATAACCGGGATATCCGGCCGTTGCCGGGTCACCAGATGCAAACTCACCGCGGCCTGAATGCCGAAACTGGAGGACAGTGCAAACTCACCCGGCAGGTTTTCCAAAGCCCAGCCCACACGCGCTTCAGCAGACAGCCCTTCCAGCAATTGATTGACCTCCGCCAGAGCGGCGGTCTGCTCCGTTTGAGACAAGGCGCGCAGCGCCTCCAGATTCAGACTGGACATCAGGTTCTCCTGTCAGTCGTAAAAATCAACAGCGGGATCCAGCACCGGTTTAATGATGCCGACACGGATGGCAAAATCGCCAAACCCTTCGCCGCTTTCGCGTTCGCTGGCCCAACGCGCGACCAATTGGTCAATCTCCGTCAGGATCTCTTTTTCGGTAATGTTCTCCCGGTACATACGTGGAATGCGGGTACCTTCGCGATTACCACCGATATGCAGGTTGTAACGACCGATAGCTTTCCCCACCAGGCCAATTTCCGCCAGCATGGCGCGGCCACAGCCGTTAGGGCAACCCGTTACGCGCAACACGATATGGTCATCACCCACACCGTGTTTCTGCATAATGCCTTCGACCTGCGTGACAAACTCCGGCAGGAAGCGCTCGGCTTCCGCCATCGCCAGCGGGCAGGTTGGCAGCGAAACACAGGCCATCGAGTTCTGCCGTTGCTCGGTGAGACTATCGTCGATCAGGCCATGCTGGCGTGCCAGCGCCTCAATTTTCGCTTTATCCTTAGCCGACACCCCCGCCACGATCAGGTTCTGATTCGCGGTCAGTCGGAAATCGCCTTTGTGGATTTTAGCGATTTCCGCCATGCCGGTTTTTAACGGACGCCCCGGATAATCCAGAATGCGGCCATTCTCAATGAACAGGGTCAGGTGCCAGTGATTATCGATCCCCTTAACCCAACCGATGCGATCGCCACGCCCGGTAAACGCGTACGGCCGAACCGCTTCAAACGCAATACCGGCACGACGCTCGACTTCCTGTTTAAAGGTGTCGACGCCCACCCGCTCCAGCGTATATTTAGTCTTGGCGTTCTTACGGTTGGTACGGTTGCCCCAGTCACGTTGGGTGGTGACCACCGCTTCGGCTATCGCCAGTGTCTGCGCCAACGGAATATACCCCAACTCACTGGCCGTACGCGGATAAGTGGTCTTGTCGCCATGAGCGATAGACAGGCCGCCGCCGACCAGCACGTTAAAGCCCACCAGTTGGCCGTTATCTGAAATAGCGACAAAGTTCAGATCATTGGCGTGCAGATCCACATCATTCTGCGGCGGGATCACCACCGTGGTCTTGAATTTACGCGGCAGATAAGTCGGCCCCAGGATCGGCTCTTCATCGGTGGTGGCAACCTTTTCCTTATCCAGCCACACTTCGGCGTAAGCGCGAGTACGCGGCAGCAGATGTTCGGAAATTTTCTTCGCCCACTCGTAGGCCTGCTGATGCAGCACCGACTCTACCGGATTGGAGGTACAGAGCACGTTACGGTTGACGTCATTGGCGGTTGCCAACGAATCCAGCCCAACGTCATGCAGCAACTGATGAGCGGATTTCAGATCATTTTTCAAAATACCGTGAAACTGAAAAGTTTGACGGTTCGTGATGCGAATACTGCCGTACAGCGTTTTTTCACCCGCAAACTTATCGATAGCGAGCCACTGCTGCGGCGTCATCACCCCACCCGGCAGACGGCAGCGCAACATCATGGCATGACGCGGCTCCAGTTTCTGCTCGGCACGTTCGGCACGAATATCGCGATCGTCTTGCTGGTACATGCCGTGAAAGCGGATCAGCAGAAAATTATCGCCGTTAAAACCACCAGTCAGACCGTCGTTTAAATCTTGTGTAATCGTACCGCGCAGGTAATTGCTTTCCCGCTTCATACGTTCGGCGTCAGCCAGCGTACCCTCGACCACCAGCGGACCAGAATATCTTTCGCTCATTAGTACACATCTCTCTGATAACGCCGCTCAAGACGCAGCTCGCTTAAAAACTCATCCGCCTGTTCGGCGTCCATCCCACCTTGTTCAGCCACTATGTCCAGCAGCGCGTGTTCCACATCTTTCGCCATGCGATTGGCATCGCCGCACACATAAATATGGGCGCCATCCTGAATCCAGCGCCACACCTGCGCGCCTTTTTCACGAATCTTGTCCTGCACATAGACTTTGTGGGCTTGATCGCGTGACCAGGCCAGGTCAATGTCGGTCAGCAGCCCATCCTTGACGTAGCGCTGCCATTCCACCTGATAAAGGAAATCTTCGGTGAAGTGGGGGTTGCCGAAAAACAGCCAGTTTTTGCCGCCAGCTCCCTCGGCCTCACGCTGTTGCATAAACGCGCGGAACGGAGCAATACCGGTGCCGGGCCCAATCATGATAACCGGCGTGTCTGGGTTGGCAGGCAGACGGAAATTATCATTGTGTTCAATGAACACACGGACCTCGCCTTCTTCGTCCAGCTGGTCAGCCAGATAACCTGACGCGCCGCCGCTACGCGCACGCCCTTCATATTCATAGCGCACGACGCCGACGGTGATGTGCACTTCACTGCCCACATCGTCCTGTGACGATGCAATAGAGTAGAGACGCGGCGTCAACGGACGCAACAACCCGATGAGCTGTTCCGGCGTCAGTTCCACCGGTGCTTCGCGTACCATATCCACCAGCGGAGTACGTTGTGCGTACTGTTGCAAGGCAGACTTATCCGCCACCAATCCCAACAAGGTGTCGTTACGGGACAACGCCGCATAGTTGGCAACGATCGGTGCGGTATTCTGCGTCAGCTCAAAATGGCGTTGTAGTGCTTCGGACAGCGGCAGAGTGTTGCCGCCGACATTGACCGGTTCATCGCCTTTTAACCACAACAGACCCAGTAATTCCTGTACCAGCGTCGGGGCGTTCTCATACCACACCCCTAACGCATCACCGGGCTGATAACGCAGGCCGGAATCCCCTAAGTCGATTTCGATATGGCGGACATCTTTCTCTGAGTTGCGGCCGGTAATTTTTTGATTAGTTACCAACGAGGCAGTATAAGGTGCTTCTTTATGGTACGGGCTGGTGGTTACCGCGTTAACCTGACCACTGGCAGCCGTTTGTACCGCTACCGCCGTCTGGCTGGCGAAACGCGCTTTCAGCGCCTCAGCCACCTGACGTCGCCACTGCTCTGCCAGTGGCTGGAACTCCACATCAGCATCGACACGATCCAAAAGACGTTCAGCGCCCAATTCCGCCAGGCGACTGTCAAAATCTTTACCGGCCTTGCTGAAGAATTCGTAAGAGGTATCACCCAAACCAAATACCGCGAATGTCAGCCCCGCCAGCGACGGCGCTTTCTTCGAGAACAGGAACTTATGCAACGCCACCGCTTCTTCTGGCGGCTCGCCCTCGCCCTGCGTCGAGGTGACAATCAACAGCAATTTTTCCTGTGCTATCTGCTTGAACTTGTAATCACCGGCATTCACCAGCGTCACGGGCAGGTTGGCCGCCAGCAGCTCATCGCGAACCTGCTCCGCCACACGGCGCGCGTTGCCAGTCTGGGAGGCTGAAATCAGCGTAATGGCGGCAGGCGGTGCCGCCTCTACAGCGGCTAACGCGCTGGTTGGTGCGGCGAGCGCACCGGGTTGCTGCTGAATCACGCCCCAGAAATAGCCAGACAGCCAGGCCAGTTGCGCCGGTGAAAGATCACCGGTCGCCGCCTGAAGACGCGAAAGTTGCTCCGCGCTCAACGGGAGCTGCGGAGTCGGAGAAGCCGGAATGCTCATTATGGTGTCGGTATCCTTGTTCTGGCTGCGGGCGCGAATGCCGGGTTGCCGCCATAGCCAATATCATGAAATAGAAAGTCAGATAGGATATAAGGTAACCATCCCTACCTGAACAATTAAAGACGCGATGGAAATATTTAATAACCAAAATGACTAAATAGTTTTTTTGATAACACTTATTGCTTTAAGTGTTATTGATCACAATTTATTGCATTGATTATTGGGATGTTTATTTTCCGCTATCGCACAGACGTGAAACCCTAAATAATCCGGGGGCAGAACCGTATTTCGTGACTCTGGGAGCATACCGATAATGTGGCAACGTCGCGCGCTGGAACTCAATACCCAGGATATCTGGCACTGGCAGCGGGTCGTCACGTTGGTGGAATATGCCCGTCGTTACGGTTTCAATACGCTGGTGCTAGGTCAGGCGGACTTGCTGGACAAACTGGTGACGCCCCCGGCTTATCAGTCAACCCGCTTTGACGATCGTATCAGCAGTCAACAGCGATCGCGCTGCGTCTACCTCAATCAGGTTGCCGCTTATTGTCGCGAGCAAGGATTAGCGTTATACCTGCAATGCAAAGAACTGACGTTCCCCACCGACTTGCTATTGCAGTATCCCCATTTACTGGATGATGCACGCCAGTTTCGTATTGATACCCACTTCTGGTGCGATTATCTGGCCGCCAAAGTCGAACAACTGATGCAACAAATCCCACGATTGCATGGGCTGATGCTGGCTATCTCCAACAGTGACAGCCTGATACGCTTCGCCCCCCCACCCGGCGAAGAGATACAGCGTGGCGGCACAGTCCCCCCCGCCACAGACAGCGAACCGGTCTACCGGCAATTGTTCGCGGCCGTTGCCCGCGTTATCCACGCCCACCAGCGCCACCTGGTATTACGCGCCTTTCCGGCTAATCATCAGGATATGTCTCATGTGCTGGACGCTATCCGCAGCCTGCCGACTAGCGTATCTGCCGCCATCAAAATGACGCCGGAACGCTTCTGGCCGGAATTTCCCAATAATCCGGCACTGCTGGAACTGGGGGATCGGGAAGTCTGGGTGGAGTTGGATCTGGCTGGTGAAGAAGTCGGCTGGGGCAATTTGCCCTTTTTGCGCTACACCGAAGTACAAGGGCGGTTGTTATGGTGTCGGGAGAAAAATCCGGCCATCGTCAGCGCGGCCTGTCGCATCAGTTGGGACGGCGTCGATAACCACAGCGTATTAGGCTCGCTGAGTGAATTCACCCTGTTTGCTTGCGCGCACCTGTTGAATGACAACGCGCCACCGATTAACGAAAGCGACCTTTTTCGCCGCTGGCTGGCGGAATGCTGGCAATGGCAACCGGATGATGAGGTTTGTCACACCATGCGAACGTTGCTGGAACAGGCCCAACAGGCGCTGTCGTTATCGCTGTACGCCCGCCATCACGTGTTCCATCGCCATAGCCTGTTACCGTCCAGTTATGGTCAGGCGGTGTGGAGCCTGTACGGTCAGCTTAACCGCAATCACTGGCTCCCCGGTTCCGGGCGCGACATCACCTTTGAACGTCAGGAAACAGAGCTGGCCTCCCACAATCTGTACCAGATTGTGCGGGAGAAAGACACCGCCTGGCAGTTAGCCGAGCAAAGCCAGCAGGCCGCCATGCAGTTTGTCCGCGACCACCAGCTTCCGGAGCCGCTACGTCAGCGCTGGCTGCAGGAATGGCGAGGGCTCGCGCTCTATTGCCGGGCTTTCGTCCATGCACAGAAAGCCTTTTTCACGTTGCACTATTGCCAGCGTGTGGAAAATAACTGGACGCTGCGTGAGATAGCCAAAACCAACATTCAGGCGCTTTATGGTGTAGCCCATGAAATGGATGATTTCAGCCTGCAACACCGGGATTACCCTGTCAGCATACATGTCATGTTTGATGCTGACCGCCCACGCACGCTGGCAGACAGTCTGCAACAGCAGCTGACTGCGCTCACGCAAGATATTGGTGGTCATCACACGGCAGCGCCACGCCATGAAGCGTAGCGCCGTCGGGCCGACAATTAGCGGATCACGCGCTTGAGAATGCGATTACCAGCATCGCTAAACGTCCTGGCGGAGACTTCCACGGTCTTGTTGCCGTAATCCAGTTGCTCGACCGTTTGCAGAATCAGGCTGGACAGTTGCGGGTCTTCAATATACGAAGACACCGGGGTTTGCATGGGTTTTTCCAGCGCCTGCATCAGCCCTTTCACCGCCAGATCTTGCGTGTCCAGTTTCTGGTTATCCTGTAGTGCCTGTCGTGCCACCCGGCTGAGCGGTACGCCACGTTCGGTCCCCATCAGGAGGCTGCCTTCCGGTTCATTCATCAGGAAATTGAGCAACAGTGCCGCCTCTTTCGGGTGCCCGCTGTTTTTGCTGATGGCAAACAGCATGGAGGGCTTGAAGAACTGCCCGGGGTTATCCGAGCCGGGCGTCATGATGTACGGCCCCAGTTCCAGTTTGGCTGGCGGTGCTAACGGCTCAGCGTATTTTTTCACTACCGAGGCCCACAATTGCGCCCCGCCATACTCACCGTTAATCCACGGCCGGGTTTCAAAGACTCCCGCCTTGCCAAAGGCGTTGTAGTACTTGGTCGATGGAATAACATGCTCATCCACCAACCGTTTATAGAAACGGAACGCTTCCAGCCACTGTGCTTCGGTGTAATTAAAGCGCTTGTTCTGCTCGTCAATCATGCCGATATTGAATTTCTGCGTCATATAGGTGTTGAGCAGTTCCAGCAGCCCTTCCCCGCTGTCTTGCGCCGGGGAAGCCAGTGGGAAGTAGTTATCACCGAGCTTTTCTTTGAACACCTTGCCAGCCTGAAACAACTCTTCCCAGGTGGTGGGATACGCCAGTCCGGCTTTTTTCCAGGTATCGACGTTGTAGTACATCACCAGCCCGTTCAGTGAGGTCGAGATAGCGTTCACCTTGCCATCGACCGTCGTTAACGCATCGGCGGGGAAATCCTGCAATTTCAGGGTGTCTTTCAGTGTATTGAGGTCATAAAAGCCAGTACCGGTACGGGAAAAAATCGGGATCCAGTTCCAGTTGATCTGCATAACGTCCGGTTCCTGCCCGCTGGCGATTTGCGTCGTCAGGCGTGAAAGATAGCCGTCCCAGCCGGTATATTCTGCTTTAACGGTAATTCCCGGGTATTTCTTCTGAAATGCGTCAATAGCAGCCAGCGTAGCCTGATGGCGGCTGTTACCTCCCCACCAGGCCATACGCAATGTTACTTGTTCCGCTGCCTGAACCTGGCCCAGCAAGGTCAATACCAGCAACAGTAATCCTGTCAGTAATCTCATCATGTCCCCGATCCTCTTGGTGTTGTTATTTCAGGGCGGAAGGGTAGTCAGGCAGGTACAGAGCGCCCCCCGCTAGCGGACAAAATAGGCAGATTGTTTTTGCTTTCACCAGTGCCGGGGAGGCCTCTGATACGCGTTATGCGGGGCAGGCTGAAAAAATGTGTATCGTCAGCCCTGACAACATTCATTTCATGGACATAGGTGCCCTCTTCATCGTACGGCACTCCTGCTACCTCACAGCCCATCGCCCGCAGTAAACATCTTGCGCGATCCGCTTCACACTTAATTAACAAAAACAAAACACAATCTGTCACTGATACGGCTGGATTACATCAGAAGGGATTAAAGTGTGATGAAACACGCATTACGTTCGGGCGGTGGCGGGTATGACGTTATCACGATCACATTCCGGCTGATGGCGTCAGAGAGGCTGTGAAGGCGCTCTAACCTTCAATGATTTCCCGTCGCGCTACGGCTGCTGACGAGAAAAAGCCGTGCTGGAATAGCTCATCATCTGCCCGATACAGGATCACCACCATGACGCTATCTTTTCGTACTTACCAACCCGCCGCCGATGGCATTACCCCGGATACCGCACGCTTCCAGCAAGCACTCGACGACCTGGACGCACAGGGCGGCGGCACGCTGGTGGTCGAGTCGGGACGTTATTTGCTAGGGGGCCTGCGGCTTCCTTCGAACTGCTGCCTGCAACTGGATGAAGGCGCGGAGCTCATCGCCAGCGCCTGTTATGACGATTTTGCCCACACCACAACGCTCAGCGTGGCAGAGCTTTCCGATCGTGCATTTTTGTATGCACGCCAGCAGCGCAACATCACCTTGTGTGGAAAAGGAAAAATTACTGGCAGCGCCGATGCCTATTTTTCGGCACAGCCCGATGAGCAAGGCTATCGGTTACCCGCACAGCATCGGCCGCGTATTGTGGTGCTGGAGGACTGTGAGCAGATTACGATACAGGATATCACTATCGAACACGCCCCGATGTGGACCGTCCATCTGGTGAGTTGCCGTCAGGTCAACGTTGAACGCCTGACGGTGGATAACGACATGACGATGGCCAACACCGACGCGCTCAATCTCGACAGTTGTCAGGATGTCATCGTCCACGATTGTCATCTAAGCGCCGCCGATGATGCCTTGTGCATCAAAACCACCGCCAAGCCCCCTGCCATGCAATATAAAGCCCAACGTATGACCGTCAGCCACTGCCGGTTGCGCTCACGCAGCTGTGCGCTGAAAATCGGTACCGAGACCTTTGCCGATATCGAAGACCTGAACGTCAGCCACTGTACTCTCTACGACTCCAACCGGGGGATCGGCCTTATTTCCCGCGATGGTGGTGCGTTTCGTCGAATTTGTTTTAGCGATATCACGGTCGAATGCGTCACTGCGCCGCCGTGTCATTGGGGGAAAGCAGACCCGATATTCATCTCGGTACGCTACCGCGATCCAACGATCGAACCGGGGGTTATTGAGCAGGTTCGCTTTGCGCGGATAACCGGTGTCAGTGAAGGGGCTATCAATCTGCACAGTACGCCAGCAGGTTATGTCCGCGATATTCATTTCGAGGACATAACGCTGACACAACAATCAGGCGATAGTACGGAACAAGGCCTGTACGACGTTCGCCCGCCCTGTAACCCGGCCCGCCCCACCGGCATGGGACTGGATAATGCGTATCTGGTTAATCCGGATACCGGGCGCGCTTATGGCGTGGAGGTTTATCCGGGGGGAATGCCTGCGCTGTTTGCGCGCGGCATCAACGGGCTGACATGGCACAACATGACGCTACAACGCCCCTCCCCGTTGCCTGTCGGCTGGAACCGCGATGCGATTATTGAACTGGCAGAGTAGCTCTTGAACTGACAGCGTAATGATTGAACTGACAGCGTAACCTGACCACCTGATTGCTCCGCTCTATTCGGACTGGCGCAACAGACACAAGCGACAGTGACTGCACAAGGCATAGACCTCACACAAGGTATAGTCGGGTTGTCAGGAAACGTGCTTCACACCGTACTTTCCGGTAGTATGCGACGGTTTTTTGAATGACACGAGAGCATCACCATGCCAACCACACTGTTTAAAGACTTCCAGTTTGAGGCCGCACACCGGCTTCCCCATGTGCCGGACGGCCATAAATGCGGCCGCCTGCATGGGCATTCGTTCATGGTTCGTCTGGAAATTACCGGTGAGGTCGATCCTTATACCGGCTGGGTGATGGATTTCGCCGAATTGAAGGCGGCGTTCAAGCCGACCTGGGAGCGGTTGGATCACCACTACCTCAACGAGATCCCTGGGCTCGAAAACCCAACCAGCGAAGTGCTGGCGCGGTGGATCTGGCAGCAGCTTAAACCGACACTGCCGTTACTCAGCGCCGTGACCGTCAAGGAAACCTGCACCGCCGGGTGCATCTACCGCGGCGAAGAGGACTAACCCCACACCCGACGCCACGCGCTATTTTCCGGCTCGTCAGGCGATATTCAGGTATTTGTGAGTCTGCATCGATAAACGCCAGTTGCGGGCGATGCAGGTTTCAATACACAGCCGGGTGGCATCCTCTTTCTGGCTGACGGGTTGTAAGGCCACAACCCGCGCCTTATCGTCATCCAGTCGCGCCAGTAACCCATCCAATGCCTCGATATCCCGCTCACGCGCCACCGGGTGTTTGATTTCATCCGCCCGTTGCAACGCCTGATCCAACACCGCCAGACCGCCACGCATATTCACTTTGGGAGACACCGTCACCCAACAAGCTGATGAGCAACGCACCTCATGGGTGCCGCTGGTTTCAATCTGGGTACTGAATCCCTGCTGTTCCAGCGCCTGCGTCAACGGCGTTAAATCATGAATACAAGGCTCGCCGCCGGTAATCACCACATGTCTGGCGCTGTACCCCTGCTGCGTTATCTGTTGCAACAGCTCCTCGACACTGGAACTGCTCCAGGCATCACTTTCCCCGTGCTTAACCAGCACCTCCGCCAGTGAGATCTGCCGCTCTGGCAGTGTGTCCCAGGTGTGTTTGGTATCACACCAACTGCACCCTACCGGGCACCCTTGTAGACGGATAAACACCGCCGGGACGCCGGTAAAAAAACCTTCGCCCTGCAGGGTCTGGAACATTTCGTTAATCGGGTAACGCATCGTGTTTGAGTATTCCTTCTGGCTAAACCACTATTATCGCCGATAGTCGGAGCCATGCCAAACCGCCGGGTGCGCATCCCAACCAAACGGCTGAATGAAACGGTGACCTGTATACGGTTACCTGAAAACGGTTATCAGAAAAAATGCAGTTACCGAGAAAAGACGATTGCCGGAAATTTGTACCTTCCCGCTTCCCGGTTAATAATCAACAGGCAGCATATATCCGGCCGAACTTCTTCAAATAAGGAAATGCACGATGACGTTATTAAAGCCTCTGGCTGTTTTCTGTTTATCACTTTCTCTGGTGTCGACTTTCGCCCATGCCGAAGCCGTCGCGCAAGTCAAAACCCAACCCGGTTATTACCGTATCATGGTCGGGCAATATGAAATTACTGCCTTGTCTGATGGCACCAACACCATGCCAATGGACAAATTACTCACCCGCACCCCACGGGAGAAAATTGTCAGCCTGCTGGACGCCAGTTACCTGAAGCCACAGGTGGAAACCTCCATCAATGCCTTTCTCATCAACACCGGCAAAAACCTGATTCTGGTCGACAGTGGCACCGGGGCTCTGGGAGGGAAAACCACCGGTAAAACCCTGAGCAACCTGAAAGCCGCAGGTTATAAACCGGAGCAGGTTGATACCGTGCTGGTCACCCACCTGCACGCCGATCACTTCGGCGGGCTGGTTAGCGACGGCAAGCTGGTTTACCCCAACGCCGTTATTTATGTGAACCAGAAAGACACGGATTTCTGGTTGAGTCAGGATAATCTGAAAAAAGCGCCCAAAGATAAAAAAGCCGGATTTGAACGCGTGCAGGAAGTGTTCCGCCATATCCGTGAGGCTGGCAAACTCAGAACATTTACCGATAACCAGTCGCTGCCAGCCAATATCATTGCCGTACCGACACCGGGTCACACCCCCGGCCATACGGCATTTTTAGTCAACAGCGACGGGCAGAAAATCCTGCTGTGGGGAGATATCGTCCATGCTGAAGCGGTGCAAATGCCACTACCGGATACCGCTATCACCTTTGACTCCGATAGCGATCAGGCGGTTCGCACCCGCGATGCGTTGCTGAAAGAGACGGTAAAACAAGGCTATTGGGTGGCTGGCGCACACCTGCCATTCCCCGGTATTGGTCACGTCGCGGCACAGCATGATGCCAGCGGTAAAACCAACGGTTATCGCTGGTTACCGGTGAATTACAGCCTGTCGGGATTGTGAGTGATAGCATTCATCAAAAACACGGGCTTCCAGTGGAAGCCCGTGCAACATGACCTTTACCTGTCGACGTGTTTACAGATAAACGCGCAAGTACTCTGACAGACACAAAATCGCCATCGCCTGACCATACGGCATGGAGGTCAGCGGAATCTGGCGATAGTAATCCAGATCTTTCCCCATCGCCGTCCCGAAGGAGACGTTGAGCAGCTCACCGCTCTCACTGATATTTGCCAGTACGCCACGCATCGCCTTTTCCGCTACCTCTGCGTAGCGACGGTCGATATAGCGTTTGCGTACCGCTTTCAAGATGCCATAGGCAAACCCGGCAGTCGCGGAGCTTTCCAGATAAGAATTAGGGTCATCGAGCAGGGTATGCCACAGACCGCTATCATCCTGATACTTCGTCAGCGCATCGACCTGGCTCTCCAGCACCTGAATCAGAAAACGTCGGGTGGCGTTACCTTCCGGCAAATCCAGCAGTTCGATAAACTCCGGAATAACGATGGTCAACCAACTGTTGCCGCGAGCCCAACGCGCCTGGGCAAAACTGTGGTTGCCGTCAAAAGTCCAACCGTGGAACCACAGGCCGCTTTGACGATCCATCAGGTACTGCACATGCAGCAGGAACTGGTAAGTCGCCTCCTCCACAAATTCAGGGCGATTAAGCAGTTTGCCGATCTTCGCCAGCGGCAACACGCTCATCATCAGGGTATCGTCCCACAGTTGATCGGTGTTTTCGCTGTTATAGACAATATGCTGCAACCCGTCCTTGTGGGTACGCGGCATATCGTACATCACCCATTCTGCCCAGCGTTCAAGATACGGCACCCAACGACTGTCGCCGGTTTCTTCATAGCGGTAGGCCAGCGTCAAAAACGGGCATACCGTGTTGACGTTTTTGGTCGGCGTTCCCTCTTCCAGTCGAGCAGTAAACCAGTCATCGATGATAGCGCGCATCCGCTCGTCACCGGTCTGGCGATAATACTGGTAGATGCCATACAGCCCGATGCCGTGCGTCCATTCCCAACCTGCCCACCCTTTGGTGTCGATGACCCGCCCGTCATCCAGACGCAGCAGGAATTCGCCGGTTTTATCTTCGATATTGACAAGGTTGTCGGTCACCCGGCAAATCAATGCCTTTAACTCGTCCCGTGAGATAACGTATTCGGGCTGGCGCAACAGCGCACTATGCTTTACAGGAAAAATGGTCATAACAGATATCCAGTTCCAGTTTTATTACCCATCAATCGATGGCTTAACAGTCAATCACATCGCGTCAATCGCGCGTCAGTTTAACGACAGACTCAATGGACGCCGTGGTGAGGCGTTCCACGGGCTATTGGCCGGGCTGGCGCTTTATGGCGGTTGAGGTAACCAATGTTGTTGTTCCCCCACAGCGACTCATAAGGCATACCCGCCAGCATCTCCACCGTCTCACGCGCTTCAGGCGTAATTTTTTCCGGTACGATACGGCCAGCTTCGCGCATTTTCGCCGTTTCCTGCCGCAACACTTCATGGGTTTGCAGATTCAGTTTAAAGCGCAGAGATACCAGAAAACCCAATGCCAGTACGGCGACAGTCCCAAAGCACAGCACCGTCAGAATGGTGTGGCTGACGCCCGGTGCCTGCACGCTCTGACCAGAAACAAAACCGGATAACTGTAAAACGATCCCCACCAGCATCACCGCCCCCGCCTGAGAGGCTTTACGGGTCAAGGTCATAATCCCGGCGAAAATCCCTTCACGACGTTGTGCAGTGATCACCTCGTCCACATCGGCAATGTAGGTATAGGTATTCCACGGGACATAGTTGATGCCGCCACGTCCCAGACCGGCCAGACCAGATACCAGCAACAACAGCGAAAACGCCGAATGCATCCCGCTGTAATAGAGGAAGCCATACGAGAGTGCACTTACACCAAACAGGCATACCACCATGCGGTAAGACGGTGCCGGACCAAATTTGATGCACAACGGGATCATCGCGATCACCGAGATAAATTGCAGGATAGCCATCGTCCCCATCAGGTTTGACGCCACCGTCGGGCTTTGCATCAACACGAACACCACGTAATACGTGAACACCGCATTAAATACGTCCTGCGCGATGTAACCGCCCAGATACATCCCTAAATGCTGGCGGAAGATGCGAATGCGCAGCGTCGACAGCAGTTCAATATTGAGGCGCTTGAGGCTCTGTCCGAGCGTCAGTGACTGACGTTCTTTTTCCGCCCGTAATGAGGCTTCAGACATCTGGTCGCGTGAGCGCTCCCAGGTAAACAGATACACCAATGTCAGTACACACGCGCAAATGACTGAGAACACCAGACTGGCGTAGAAAAAAGACACCGCGTTATCTTTACCGAAATGCCCCAGCAGAATGCCCGGCAAAAACGCGGCCAGAATGGCCGACAACTGTGCCAGCGCGATACGCGCGCCGGAAAACTTGGTTTTTTGTTTAAAGTCATCCGTCATTTCCGGCACCAGCGTTTCATACGGCACCAGAACCATGGTGTAGATCACGTCAAACAGCAGGTAAGTTAGCAGGTAATACCAGTAATCCATGTGGCCGACCCACATCAGGCTGTAGCTGAAGACACAAGGAATACCAAGCAGAATAAAGAATTTGCGACGCCCGAAACGCTTACCCAACCAGGTCGAACCGAAGTTATCGGTCAGGAAGCCCATCAATGGGCTGACGACGGCATCCAGCACCCTGGCCATAGCAAAAATAAAGGTCGCCTCAATCGGCGTCAGACCGCAAAACGTGGTGTAAAAATAGAGCAACCAGCCAGCGGTGAGCGCCGTGGTGCCGGCCCCGAGAAAGTCGCCGGAACCATAGGCCAGATAATTCGCCAGCCCAATCTTACGTGTTTTCATCGCCATCCTTCCTCATTGATTGTATTTATGAAGGTGTTGCAGCGGCCCTAAAAAACATCGCTGCCGCCGTAGCGTTAAGGTAACGAGGCAGCAAGGCAAAAACCTTTGTGCGTTTGCCACCCCCTCATCGCTGCTGGCATCCGCGGGAAGAACCAGCCGATCGGCTTCAAACTTCTTATCGAAATAGGATTTTGAATCAGCAGAACCTGTAGTTTGAAATCACTCTACCGGGTCGTGAGGCAGGCCGCATGCGGCGAAGAAGAGATTTGGGATCAGGTTCATTATTTGTTAGTGCAAGGTTCAGGACTCTAAAAAGAGTCAGGAAGCGTGCTCATACATCCACAACATCGCCCCCTTCCTGGCAGGTCAAAAGACAGGGTAACGCTATCTACCACACCAGACCGTATCGCGCTGGCAGCAGACCATGAGCGACAGGCAAAAAAAATCCGGAAGCGAAAACGCTTCCGGATTGCAGAGGTGATTTCCGGCGAGTTAACTCACCGGATGGCAGGCGATTAAGCCTGACCTTTCACTTCTTTCAGGCCGTTGAACGGTGCAGAGTCGCCCAGTGCTTCTTCGATACGAATCAGCTGGTTGTACTTAGCAACACGGTCAGAACGGCTCATAGAACCGGTTTTGATCTGGCCAGCCGCCGTACCTACCGCCAGGTCAGCGATGGTAGCGTCTTCAGTTTCGCCAGAACGGTGAGAAATAACGGCAGTGTAGCCTGCATCTTTCGCCATCTTGATAGCAGCCAGCGTTTCAGTCAGAGAACCGATCTGGTTGAATTTGATCAGGATGGAGTTGGCGATGCCTTTCTCGATACCTTCTTTCAGGATCTTGGTGTTAGTGACGAACAGGTCGTCGCCCACCAGCTGGATTTTGTCGCCCAGCACTTTGGTCTGGTAAGCAAAACCGTCCCAGTCAGATTCGTCCAGACCGTCTTCGATAGAAACGATCGGGTACTGTTTGGTCAGGTCTTCCAGGAAGTGAGTGAATTCTTCAGAGGTGAACGCTTTGTTGCCTTCGCCAGCCAGAACGTATTTACCGTCTTTGTAGAATTCAGACGCTGCACAGTCCATCGCCAGAGTGATGTCTTTGCCCAGCACGTAACCGGCTGCTTTTACCGCTTCAGCGATAACGGCCAGCGCTTCAGCGTTGGAGCCCAGGTTCGGCGCATAGCCACCTTCGTCACCTACAGCAGTGTTCATGCCTTTGGACTTCAGTACTTTTGCCAGGTTGTGGAACACTTCAGAACCCATACGGATGGCTTCTTTAACAGTTTTCGCGCCAACCGGCTGAATCATGAATTCCTGGATGTCGACGTTGTTGTCGGCGTGCTCACCACCGTTGATGATGTTCATCATCGGCAGCGGCATGGAGTATTTGCCCGGGGTGCCGTTCAGTTCAGCGATGTGAGCATACAGCGGCAGGCCTTTAGACGCGGCAGCGGCTTTGGCGTTAGCCAGAGAAACAGCCAGAATGGCGTTAGCGCCGAAGTTGGATTTATTCTCGGTACCGTCCAGATCGATCATGATCTTGTCGATAGCAGCCTGATCCTTAGCGTCTTTGCCCAGAACAGCCTGTGCAATCGGACCGTTTACCGCAGCAACGGCTTTAGTAACGCCTTTGCCCAGGAAACGGGATTTGTCGCCGTCACGCAGTTCCAGCGCTTCGCGGGAGCCAGTAGAAGCGCCTGACGGTGCAGCAGCCAGACCAACGAAACCACCTTCCAGGTGAACTTCCGCTTCAACAGTCGGGTTTCCGCGTGAGTCGATGATTTCACGGCCAATGACTTTAACGATTTTGGACATCAGATTTTCCTCAGTACAAGTTAAACTAAAACCTCAGACGGCAACGCGCGATCAGAAGACCGCGCGTTGCTGCAAAACTCATTTCACTGGTAAAACCTTACTTCACCTGACGCTTCTGGTACGCCCCGGCGGCTTTGACAAAGCCGGCGAACAGCGGGTGCCCGTCACGCGGTGTGGAGGTAAATTCCGGATGGAACTGACACGCCACGAACCACGGATGATCAGGAATTTCGACAATCTCAACCAGCTTGCGGTCTGCGGAGACACCAGCAACACGTAATCCCGCCGCCTCAATCTGTTTTAACAACATATTGTTGACTTCGTAACGGTGGCGATGACGTTCAATGATCGTCGGCTCACCGTACATCTGACGCACCAGGCTGCCTTCTGTCAGATGGCACTGCTGCCCGCCAACACGCATCGTGCCGCCAAGGTCGCCATCTTCAGTACGCACTTCAAGATTACCATCCGCATCACGCCATTCGGTAATCAGCGCCACCACCGGGTACTTACAGTCTGGCACAAACTCGGTAGAGTTGGCGCCGTCCATACCGGCGACATGGCGAGCGAACTCGATCAGCGCCACCTGCATGCCCAGACAGATGCCCAGGTAAGGGATGTTGTTCTCACGGGCATAACCTGCCGCCATGATTTTCCCTTCCACCCCGCGGTAACCAAACCCGCCCGGCACCAGAATCGCATCTAAACCTTTCAGTACATCGACACCGCGGGTTTCAACATCCTGCGAATCAATGAACTTGATATTCACCGTCAGACGGTTCTTCAAACCGCCATGCTTCAACGCTTCAACGACTGACTTGTACGCATCCGGCAGTTCTACATACTTGCCGACCATACCGATGGTCACTTCACCAACCGGATTGGCTTCTTCGTAAATCACCTGCTCCCATTCTGACAGGTTTGCTTCCGGACAGTTCAAGCTGAATCGTTTACAAATATAATCGTCCAGACCCTGAGATTTCAATAGCGCTGGAATTTTATAAATGGAATCAATGTCCTTCAGCGAGATAACCGCTTTCTCCGGCACGTTACAGAACAGCGCAATTTTTGCGCGCTCGTTAGCCGGTACAGTGCGGTCGGAACGGCAAATCAACACGTCAGGCTGGATACCGATAGACAGCAATTCTTTCACTGAATGCTGAGTCGGCTTGGTTTTCACCTCACCCGCCGCAGCCATGTACGGCACCAGCGTCAGGTGCATAAACAGGGTGTGCTCGCGGCCCACTTCCACTGCCATTTGCCGAATCGCTTCAAGAAACGGCAGAGACTCGATATCACCAACCGTACCGCCGATTTCTACCAGCACCACGTCATGGCCTTCGCCGCCTTCGATAATACGTTCTTTAATGGCGTTGGTGATGTGCGGAATGACCTGAATGGTCGCCCCCAGATAGTCACCCCGACGCTCCTTACGCAGAACGTCAGAATAGATGCGTCCGGTGGTGAAGTTATTGCGGCGCGTCATCTTTGTACGAATAAAACGCTCGTAGTGACCCAAGTCGAGATCGGTTTCAGCGCCATCTTCGGTGACAAACACTTCGCCGTGCTGCGTCGGGCTCATCGTGCCCGGATCCACATTGATATACGGGTCCAGTTTCATGATGGTCACGTTGAGGCCACGGGCTTCGAGAATAGCCGCGAGGGAGGCTGCGGCAATGCCTTTACCCAGAGAGGATACGACCCCGCCGGTCACAAAAATATAATTAGTTGTCATGCTGAACCTGAAAGTTTAGGTTTAAGGACGATGGAAAGACCAGGACGGGAAACTAGTATACCCGAACCTGGGAGACGCCACAAATGATCGTTTTACCCTTTGTGACGTTGACAGGCTCCGGCTGGTAAGGTATTTCCCAAGCAGGCGATAGACAATGTTCGGGTTTACAATCAGCCGGATAGCACGAAAAAGCGCATAAAACGCGCCCTTCACTCAGAAAATGACTTCAAGCGTTTTTTTCTGATGCTTTCACCTGCTGCCAGGCGATTTCCATTTCGTCTAACGTCGCGTCAGATAAGGTTTTGCCTTGGGCAGCAATCCGTTGCTCGACCTGTTGGAAACGGCGAGTGAACTTGCGATTAGCCTGCTGCAACGCCGTTTCCGCTTTATGACCAAGATGACGGGACAGATTGACCGCTGCAAACAGCATGTCGCCTATCTCCTCCCCCAGTTTTTCCGGGTCGATCACCGCCTGCTGCGCCTCAACCATCACCTCATCGATCTCTTCATACAGCTTATCGACCACTGGCCCAAGCGTCGTCCAGTCGAAACCGACGGCGGCACACCGCTGCTGGATTTTATGCGCCTGCATCAGCGCGGGCAGCGCCTGGGGAATGTCATCGAGTTGCGAATGGCGATCTTTTTCTGCCCGCTCTTGCGCTTTGGTCTGCTCCCAGTTAGCCAGCACCGCTTCACTGCTCGACAAGGTGGCGTCACCAAAAATATGTGGATGACGGCGCTCCAGCTTGTCGCTGATGGCATCACACACATCCGAGAAATCAAACAGCCCTTGCTCTTGCGCCATGCGTGCGTAAAACACCACCTGAAACAACAGGTCACCCAGTTCACTGCGCAGGTCGTCAAAATCCTTACGGCTGATGGCATCAAGCACTTCGTAGGTTTCTTCCAGCGTATACGGGGCGATGGTGTCAAAGGTTTGTTCGCGATCCCAGGGGCAACCGTTTTCCGGGTCACGCAGTTGCTGCATGATGCGCAGCAAGCGCTCGATGGCAGATGAATTCATAATAATCCTGATAATGACATGATAAAGGCGGGACCAGCCCGCCTTAAGGTAGTAACAACGGTATCCATTAATTGCCCTGCAAGCGCCGAGCGTCAATCACATCCGGCAGTTGATTGAGCTTAGCCAGTACCCGGCCCAGCACCTGCAGATTGTAGATTTCGATATCCATGTCGATAGTCGCGAGTTGCTGTTTCACGTCGCTGCGGCTGGATACCCCCAACACATTGACCTTCTCGTTGGCCAGAATGGTGGTGATATCACGCAGCAAGCCGCTACGGTCGTTGGCGGTTACCCTGACGACCAGCGAGTAGCCGCTGGAGTAGCTTTCCCCCCACACCGCTTCGACAATACGCTCCGGCGCATGACTGCGCAGGTCATCGAGCTGTTCGCAATCGGCACGGTGAATAGAAATACCACGCCCGCGGGTGATGAAACCGATAATGTCATCCCCCGGAATCGGCTGGCAGCAACGCGCGATGTGGTGCATCAGGTTGCCAACCCCTTCTACCACCACCCGGCCATTGTCCTTGGTGCTGACACGCTGAGCCGGTTGCTGGGATTTCTGCGTCAACTGGCGCAGCGCTTCGCGATCCTGCTCTTCCGCACTCGGCTGGTTCACCTTCGATTGCAGGAAGTTTACCAACTGATTCAGGCGGATATCGCCACCACCGATGCCAGCCAGCAATTCATCCATCGAATTGATGTTGTAACGCGGCAACAGCAGTTTTTCGGCCATCTTCAGGCTTACACCAAGATGCGCCAGTTCATCATCCAGGATCTGTTTACCCGCGAGAATATTCTTGTCCCTGTCCTGCTTGCGGAACCAGTTGTGAATTTTGGAGCGCCCGCGGCTGGTGGTGATATATCCCAGATTGGGGTTCAGCCAGTCACGGCTTGGGTTCGGCTGCTTCTGGGTAATGACCTCGATCTGGTCGCCCATTTGCAACTGATAGGTGAACGGCACGATACGCCCGCCCACTTTGGCACCGATGCAACGGTGACCGATATCGCTGTGAATGTGATAGGCAAAATCCAGCGGCGTGGAACCGGCAGGTAAATCCACCACATCGCCCTTCGGGGTAAACACGTACACGCGGTCGTCGAACACCTGGCTGCGCACCTCGTCGAGCATTTCGTCCGAGTCGGCCATTTCTTCCTGCCAGGCCAGCAGTTTACGCAGCCAGGCGATACGCTCTTCATAGCCGGAGCGCCCGCTGGTGGAGGCACCTTCTTTGTATTTCCAGTGCGCGGCAACCCCCAGTTCGGCATCCTCGTGCATCTGCCGGGTACGAATCTGAATTTCCAGCGTTTTGCCGCCCGGCCCTAACACCACGGTGTGGATCGACTGATAACCGTTAGGTTTAGGGTTGGCGACGTAGTCGTCGAATTCATCCGGCAGGTGGCGATAATGGGTATGCACAATCCCGAGCGCGGCATAGCAATCCTGCAAGCGCTCGACCACGATACGCACCGCCCGCACGTCAAACAGCTCATCAAACGACAGCGATTTTTTCTGCATCTTGCGCCAGATGCTGTAGATATGCTTGGGACGGCCATAAACCTCGGCTTTCAGCCCTTCGGTTGCCATCGAGGCGCGCAGGTTTTTAACGAAGTCGTCAATGTACTGCTCACGGTCGATACGCCGTTCGTGCAGCAGTTTAGCAATGCGCTTGTACTCATCCGGGTGCAGATAGCGAAAACAGAAATCCTCAAGCTCCCACTTGAGCTGCCCGATACCCAGCCGGTTCGCCAGCGGCGCATAGATATTGGTACACTCTTTGGCCGCCAGTACGCGCTCTTCTTCGGGTGCGTCTTTCACTTCACGCAGGTGGGCGATACGCTCAGCGAGCTTTATCACCACGCAACGGAAATCTTCCACCATCGCCAACAGCATGCGGCGGATATTATCCACCTGTTCAGATGCCATCGAATCGTGCTGGGTGGCTTTAAGCTGGCGAATCGCATCCATATCGCGCACGCCATGCACCAGATTGACGATATTCTTGCCGAAGGTTTCCTTCAGCGTGTCTTCTTCCACCACGTTGGCGTCGGCCAACGGGAACAGCATCGCCGCGCGCATGCTGTCGTTATCCATACTCAGGGTGGAGAGGATTTCCACCATTTCGATGCCGCGCCACAACAGCAACATCGCATCCGGGTGGTCTTGCGTTTTTTCTTCGCAGTAACGCCAGGTCTCAGCGAGACGTTCGCACGATGTTTTACTGGCGATACCCAGGGAGGCAATCCACGCGTCCGGCACGAACTTGCCTTCGGTATTCAAATGCGCACTTCTTACCGCAACCATAATTTCTCCCTACTTTACCGAACCTTCGGAACCAAGCAAAAACAGTGCCATTGACTCAAGATGTCCGGTATGTGGAAACATATCCAACATGGTCAACCGGGCCAAACGATAACCGGCCGCCATCAGTACCTTGCTATCTCTCGCCAGCGTGGTGGGGTTACAGGATATATACACCACCCGCCGGGGAGCCAGTTTCACAATCTGCGGCATCACACCCGGCGCACCGGCGCGAGCCGGATCAAGCAATACTTTATCAAACCCCATTGACGCCCACGGTTGTCGGGTAACGTCTTCTTCCAGATTATGATGATAAAATGTGACCTGGGTCAGCCCATTGCGCCGGGCATTTTCCTGCCCTTTCTCCACCAGCGCCGCGACGCCCTCAATACCGACCACCCGACCGGCGTGCTGCGCCATCGGTAACGTAAAATTGCCCATGCCGCAAAACAGGTCGAGCACGCGGTCCTGCGGTTGCAGTTCCAGCCACGTTAACGCCTGCGCCACCATACGTTGGTTAATCTCATCATTCACCTGAATAAAATCACGCGGACTGAACGCCAGCGATAACCCGGCGATACGATAAGACGGCATGTCGCCGTGCAGACACTCCAACGTGCCCGCCTCCGGCGCAACAAACAGCGATGCACCGCAAGCCTGCACAAACGCCGTCAACGCGTGCCGGTCGGCGTCACACAACGGCTCCAGATGACGCAAAATAACCAGCGGCCCTTGCTCCGCCAAGACCAGTTCCACATGCCCGAGCCGCCGTTGCGCCCGCAACTGCCCCAGGCAGTCGCGTAACGGTGCCAGTAAGGCTTCCAACGCCGGATGCAAAATCGGGCAGGCACTGATATCCACCAGGTCGTGCGACCCCGCCTGCCGATAGCCCATCTGCAACTGGCGTGTTTTCGCCTGATAGTATAATGCAAGGCGTGCGCGGCGGCGGTAGCCATAGGCCGCCGCACCGATAACCTCCGGCTCCGGCACGGTTTCACCGGTTTCCCGTTGCATCAGGTGTTTCAGTGCGGCCGATTTACTGCGATGCTGTAACGGCTGGCTGGCATGCTGCTGCTGGCAGCCGCCGCACACGGAAAAATGTGGGCAACGCGGCGTCACGCGCTCTTCGCTGGTGGTCAGCAAGCGTCGTAATTTAGCGTGGGCAAACTGGCGTTTATCTTGCGTTAGCTGCACCTCGGCCTGCTCTCCCGGTAAGACGCCGGGAATGAACACCGTTTTTCCCTGATGACGGGCGACACCCTGTCCGAATGGATCGAGATCGGTCACCGTCACGGTAAGGGTTTGCCGGGTCGTCACGCGTCGGTTTGGAGAGTAGAATTGCGCCATAAGTGTGCTGTCATTGATTTAATGGAATAGTCGACCTTAATTGTCCCACATTGGAACCCCATGACCAAATACAGTCTGCGCGCACGAATGATGATACTGATTCTGGCCCCAACCATGCTGATCGGGCTGTTGCTCAGTAGCTTTTTCGTCATCCACCGTTATAACCAGTTGCAGGAACAGTTGGCCGACGCGGGTGCCAGCATCATTAAACCGTTGGCCGCCAATAGCGCCTATGCGTTGACCCAACGACAGCCTGAATCGCTACGACAATTGGTCAACATGCTGCACCGCCATCACTCCGGCATTGTGCGCGCCATCAGCGTATTTGACGCCCGTAACCAGTTAATCGTCACCAGTAATCCGAACAACCCACACGCCTTGATGTTGCAGGTGCCGTCAGGCAGCCCGATGCCGACCACGCTGCAATTACAAGACGAAGGCGAAAGTCTGGTGTTGCAGATGCCTATCGAAAACGAAGGCCCGCTTGCCGCCAATTCACTGGTCAGTCGACAAACGCCATTAGGGTATGTGGCGGTCGAGCTGGATTTAAACACGATACGGTTACAGCAATACCGTGAGATGTTCATGGCCGCGATGCTGTTGCTGTTCTGCATGGGGGTGGCCATGTTGCTGGCCTATCGCCTGATGCGCGACGTGACAGCCCCCATTCGCAACATGGTGGAAACCGTAGACCGTATCCGTCGCGGCCAGTTGGACAGCCGGGTAGAAGGCCACATGCTGGGCGAGTTGGACATGCTGAAAAACGGCATCAACTCGATGGCGATGTCACTGACCGCCTACCATGAGGAAATGCAGCAAAACATCGACCAGGCAACGTATGACCTGCGCGAAACGCTGGAACAGATGGAAATTCAAAACGTCGAGTTGGATTTGGCCAAAAAACGGGCACAGGAAGCTGCGCGCATTAAATCCGAATTTCTGGCTAACATGTCTCACGAACTGCGCACACCGCTCAACGGTGTTATCGGTTTTACCCGGCAGACGCTGAAAACCCAGCTCACGACCACCCAGAAGGACTATCTGCAAACCATTGAGCGTTCTGCTAACAATTTGCTCAACATCATCAACGACGTACTGGATTTCTCCAAGCTGGAAGCCGGGAAACTGGTGCTGGAGAACATCCCGTTTTCGCTGCACAACACACTTGATGAAGTGATCATGCTCTTAGCGCACACCGCCCATGAGAAAGGGCTGGAGTTGACACTCAACATTCAGCACGATGTGCCGGAACAATTCGTCGGCGATCCGCTGCGTTTGCAGCAAATCATTACCAATCTGCTGGGTAACGCCATCAAGTTTACCGAGCAGGGCAACATTGATATCCGCATCGAGAAACGCAAACAGGAAAACCTGCAGGTATTACTGGAAATCCAGATTAAAGATACCGGCATCGGTATCGCCGAAGCGCAGCAGACCCAGTTATTTCAGGCGTTTCGTCAGGCAGACACCAGCATTTCACGCCAGCACGGCGGCACCGGTTTGGGGCTGGTGATTACCCAGCGACTGGTTCGGGAGATGGGCGGCGATATCAGCTTCCACAGTAAGCTCAATCAGGGCACCACCTTCTGGTGCACCGTCAACCTGACATTGAATCCACATATGCTGGAACCGGATTATCACTTTGCGCCGTTGCAGGGTAAACATCTGGCCTACGTGGAAACCAACCCGGCGGCGGCGCAGGCGACGCTGGACATTCTGGTGCATACGCCGCTTACCGTTAGCTACAGCCCTACGCCTGAGCAATTGCCGGAGCGCACCTTCGATATCCTGCTGATAGGTGTACCGATCTACTATCGCAATACACTGCTGGATTTTACGCCGCAAATTCGTGATTTCTGCCGTCTGGCCTCCCGTGTCATTCTGGCGTTGCCCAGCCTGGCGGAAATAGAAGCCGAGCAACTGAAAGCGTTCGGCATTCATGCCAGTTTAAGCAAGCCTATCACCGCACCACGGCTCTTATCGCTGCTGCAAGACACCAACCTGTTTAGCCTGGATCAGCACGACGAGGTGCCAGCCCTGCCGCCGCCTGCCACATCGATCCAGCGTTTACCGCTCAGCGTGATGGCAGTCGATGACAACCCCGCCAACCTGAAGTTGATTGGTGCATTGCTGGAAGAACAGGTAGAAAACATCATTTTGTGTGAAAGCGGCGCGGATGCGATCGCCCGCGCTCAGGAAAACCGCCTCGATATCATCCTGATGGATATTCAAATGCCGGGTATGGATGGTTTACAGGCCAGCGAACACATCCGGCGATTGCCGCAACACGCACACACCCCAATTGTAGCGGTCACGGCACATACCATGAGTGGAGAGCGTGAAGTGCTATTGCAGGCCGGTATGGATGATTACCTGTCCAAACCGATTGATGAACAGATGCTGCGCCAGACACTGCTGCACCATACCAGCAAGCCCGAGCCTGAATTGACCGTGCTGCCATCAACAATAACCACACCATCGCCACTGTCACTGGACTGGGACCTGGCATTACGGCAGGCCGCCAGCAAACCGGATCTGGCACGCGACCTGCTGGCGATGTTGCTCGACTTTCTCCCCGAAGTACGTGAGCAGATAAACGCGGTGCTGGCTGGCAACGCGCCGGATAATCTTGTCGATATCATTCATAAACTGCACGGCAGTTGCAGTTATAGCGGTGTGCCGCGACTCAAACAGATTTGCCACTACCTTGAACAGTCGCTACGCAAAGGCCTGCCCGTTGATGAGCTGGAGCCGGAATGGCTGGAATTGATGGATGAGATGACCAATGTGGAAAAGGCCGCACGCAAACGGCTTGAGATCTCTGCCTGAATTCTTCACCGGGAAGCGTCATCAGGCTCGACAGCCGGGCTTCCCATCAGGCAGGCGTCGCAGACAAAGGCTGCGCCTGCCGGTTGATGAGCCGCCCTACTGACGGCTCGTGATGAGTCAGTGGCTCAGGCTATCGTCTGTGCCAGTTTGATGGTGGCGGCGATATTGCGCGCCGTCATACGCACATTGCTGGCGGCATTATCCAACGCCTCCTCCAGCGAGCAAATGGTGTACAGCACGCTGAATACGGCATCGAGGCCATGATCGTGTACCACACCCACATCGGCCGTCAGGCTACCGGCAATGCCGATCACCGGTTTATGGTAGCGCTTGGCGACAGACGCCACGCCAATCGGCACTTTTCCGTGAATGGTCTGGCTATCGATGCGGCCTTCACCGGTGATGACCAACGATGCATCTTTGACCAGCTCATCCAGCCCCAGCGCCTCGGTCACAATCTCAATGCCCCGGCGCAACTCCGCGCCACAGAACGCCAGTAACGCCGCGCCCATGCCACCGGCAGCACCGGCACCCGGCACCGGCTCGACATCGATATCCAGGTCATGACGGATAACGCCGGCATAGTGCTGCAATGCCTGATCCAGCTGTTCTACCATCGCTTCGCTGGCACCTTTTTGCGGCCCGAACACCGCTGAAGCCCCTTGCTTGCCGGTCAGTGGATTGGTGACATCACACGCGACTTCGAAACGACACTGCTGAATACGCGGGTCAAGCGAACGGGTATCAATGTACGCCAGCCGGGCCAGCTCCGCGCCACCAAAGCCGATCGGCTGCTTCGCGTCATCCAGCAATTGCGCGCCCAACGCCTGCACCATCCCCGCGCCGCCATCATTGGTGGCGCTGCCGCCGATACCAATAATGCAGTGACGCACACCGTGGTCCAGCGCGCTGCGAATCAACTCGCCGGTGCCATAGCTGGTGGTCAGCAGCGGATTGCGCAGATGCGGTGGCACCCGTTCCAGTCCACTGGCGGCCGCCATCTCGATGAACGCCGTTTTTTCATCCCCTGACAGCCCAAAAAAGGCTTCGATATCATCGCCCAGCGGACCAGTGACGTTCACTCTGATGATTTTACCGCGGGTTGCCGCCACCATGGCCTCCACGGTTCCCTCTCCCCCATCGGCGACCGGCAGTTTCACATAGCTGGCGTCGGGGAACACTTCCCGAAAACCGGCCTCAATCTGCGTCGCCACTTCCTGGGCGGATAAGCTCTCTTTGTAAGAATCCGGTGCGATAACTATTTTCATAAACGACTCGCGTCATCAACTACCCGCGCTGCAGAACCGGCGCTAATCAAAATGTTCCGTCAACCAGGCGGCGCGCGTGATACCGACGCCGCCTTGTCGACTACCGAGTGACTTCCACTTTCGCCAGCTTCTCATAATAACGAGCCAGCGCACTGTGATCGGCACCGCCCAGATCATCGGCTTTCAGTGCCTGCATCATTTCCATCACAGCAGCGGTCAGCGGCAATTGCGCCCCAACGCCATGAGAGGTATCCAGCGCGTTCGCCAAATCTTTGATATGCAGATCGATGCGGAAACCGGGTTTGAAGTTGCGGTCCATGACCATGGGCGCTTTGGCATCCAGCACGGTACTGCCCGCCAGACCACCGCGAATCGCCTGATACACCAGGTCTGGATTGACGCCCGCTTTGGTTGCCAGCACCAGTGCTTCTGACATGGCGGCGATATTCAGCGCCACAATGACCTGATTCGCCAGCTTGGTAACGTTACCGGCACCAATGTCACCGGTGTGTACCACTGAACCGGCCATCGCCTTCATCACGTCGTAGCAACGATCAAACACCGCTTTATCGCCGCCCACCATCACCGACAGCGTACCGTCGATCGCTTTCGGTTCACCGCCGCTGACCGGAGCATCCAGCATCTCGACGCCTTTTTCTGCCAGCGCTACGGCAATTTCACGGCTGGCCAACGGCGCGATAGAACTCATGTCGATAACGATAGCGCCTTTGCGTGCGCCTTCGATCACGCCGTTCTCACCCAGTACCACCTCTTTTACGTGAGGCGAGTTCGGCAGCATGGTAATGATGATATCGCTCTGCTCGGCGATGGCTTTCGGCGTTGCCGCCGCGCTAGCACCCGCTGCGGTCACTTCGGCAACGGCTTCACTATTTCTGTCCAGCACCACCAATGAATAACCCGCTTTAATCAGGTTTTTGCTCATCGGTTTGCCCATGATACCCAGTCCAATAAAACCAATTTTCATTGCGATAACCTCGTTGTCCATTCAGTGACATGGTCAGATATGTTGACGGCCGATGCGGCCCTGATTAATCCGAATTACTTTTTGAATTTGTCGCACAATGCCTGTGTGGCACCACGGAACACCCCCAGGTCGCTGCCAACGGCAACAAAACGGGCACCCCATTCCAGATAACGACGCGCGTCTGCTTCCACTGGCGCGAGAATACCGCTCGGTTTGCCGTGGGCGGCCGCACGCTCAAAAATGTGGCGAATGACTTTCTGCACTTCCGGGTGATTCGGCTGGCCCAGATACCCGAGTGCTGCCGACAGGTCACCGGGGCCGACGAAGATACCGTCCACACCATCGACGGCGGCAATCGCGTCCAGGTTGTCCACCCCTTCCTGTGTTTCTATCTGCACCAGCACGGTAATGTTGTCGTTAATGGTGGCAAAGTAGTCCGGCTCAGTGCCGTAAGCATTGCTGCGATGGCCGACCGATACACCACGAATCCCCGCAGGCGGGTAACGGGTTGATGCGACGGCACGAATGGCTTCTTCTTCGGTTTCCACAAAAGGAATCAGGAAGTTGTAGAAACCGATATCCAGCAACCGTTTGATAATCACCGGTTCATTACAGGGCGGACGCACCACCGGCGCGCTGTGGCTGCCTTTGAGCGCCATCAGTTGCGGAATAAAGGTGTTGATGTCGTTCGGCGCGTGTTCGCCGTCCAGTACCAGCCAGTCAAACCCTGCCAGCCCCAATACCTCGGTGGAAATCGGATTAGCCAGCGCACACCAGCAACCGATCAGGGTATTGCCCTGACGTAAATCCTGGCGAAATTGGTTAGGCAACAGTGGCGTCTTCATGTTTTGTCCTTACTCTTTACCGCGCCGCCCCGGATGAAGCGGCGCTCTTCATTAACAACCTACGATAATTAACGAACCGTGATGGATTAACGGACCAGACAAGGACGTTTGTTATCGAACGTCCAGTTAGGGATCAGGTACTGCATGCCTACGGCGTCGTTACGTGCGCCTAATCCCATGTTTTTATACAGCTCATGGGCTTTCATGACCTGTTCCATATCCAGCTCGACACCCAGACCCGGTTTCTTCGGTACTTCCACCATGCCGCCGACAATCTGCAACGGTTCTTTGGTCAGGCGCTGGTTGCCCTCCTGCCAAATCCAGTGCGTATCAATAGCCGTAATACGGCCCGGCGCTGCCGCTGCCACGTGGGTGAACATCGCCAGTGAAATATCAAAGTGGTTATTGGAGTGAGAACCCCAGGTCAGGCCCCATTCATGGCACATCTGCGCCACACGCACGGATCCTTGCATGGTCCAGAAATGCGGATCCGCCAACGGGATATCCACAGATTGCAGGGAAATGGTGTGCCCCATCTGCCGCCAGTCGGTAGCGATCATGTTGGTAGCGGTAGGTAAACCGGTGGCGCGACGGAACTCTGCCATCACTTCGCGACCGGAGAAACCCTGCTCGGCACCACACGGGTCTTCCGCGTAAGCCAGCACACCGCGTAGCTGTTTACCGAGGCGAATCGCCTCTTCCAGTGACCAGGCACCGTTCGGGTCGAGCGTAATACGTGCCTGCGGGAAGCGTTTAGCCAGCGCGGTTACCGCTTCGGC
This sequence comes from Dickeya zeae NCPPB 2538, assembly GCF_000406165.1. Classification (NCBI taxonomy): domain Bacteria; kingdom Pseudomonadati; phylum Pseudomonadota; class Gammaproteobacteria; order Enterobacterales; family Pectobacteriaceae; genus Dickeya; species Dickeya zeae. The sequence continues at coordinate 3,556,436 of NZ_CM001977.1, forward strand.
CTCTTCGCTACCGGCCAGCACGCCGCCTTTGAGTTTGAAATCGTTGAAGCCGTATTTCTCGTACGCGGCTTCCGCCAGACGCACCACCGTTTCCGGCGTCAGTGCTTCTTCGTGGCGCAGGCGATACCAGTCACATTTGTCATTCGGCTGGCTCTGGTACGGCAGGTCGGTCTTGTTGCGATCGCCGATATAGAACAGGTAACCGAGCATTTCTACCGCGTCACGCTGCTGACCGTCGCCCAGCAACGCTGCCACCGGTACATTCAGGAACTGCCCCAGCAGGTCCAGCATGGCGGCTTCGATACCGGTGACCACGTGAATGGTGGTACGCAGGTCGAAGGTTTGCAGGCCACGGCCGGAGGCATCGCGGTCGGCAAACTGGTTGCGTACCGCCGTCATCACGTTTTTGTATTCGCCTAACGTTTTACCCACCACCAGCGCCGCGGCGTCTTCCAGCGTCTGGCGGATCTTCTCGCCGCCCGGGATTTCCCCCACGCCGGTATGACCCGCGTTGTCATTGATGATCACGATATTACGGGTGAAGTACGGCGCGTGCGCCCCGCTGAGGTTCAGCAACATGCTGTCGTGCCCGGCAACAGGGATCACCTGCATACTGGTAATAACCGGGGTAGAACTTTGCGACGTCATGGTAATTTCCTTCTGTTAAAACGTAGAATTCTTGGGTAACTCGCGTCCGAATACCGGGCGTTTGCGATCAAATTTCCAGCCGGGGATCAGGTACTGCATCGCCGCCGCGTCATTACGCGCACCGCTCGGCAGTTTTTTATGCAGCTCATGAGCTTTCATCACCTGCGCCATATCCAGCTCAATGCCCAGGCCTGGACGGTCCGGCACCTTAATTTTGCCATTAATGATTTGCAGCGGCTCTTTGGTCAGGTGCTGGCCTTCCTGCCAGATCCAGTGGGTGTCGATAGCGGTCGGTTTGCCCGGCACCGCCGCCCCCACATGGGTAAACATCGCCAGCGAAATATCGAAGTGGTTATTGGAGTGACAACCCCAGGTCAGCCCCCACTCGTCACACAGTTGTGCAACCCGTACCGCACCGTGCATGGTCCAGAAGTGCGGGTCTGCCAGCGGGATATCTACCGCCTGCAACATCACCGCGTGGCTCATCTCACGCCAGTTGGTCGCAATCATGTTGGTCGCGACCGGCAGCCCAGTGGCACGACGGAACTCCGCCATCACTTCACGGCCGGAGAAACCTTGCTCCGCACCGCAGGGGTCTTCTGCGTAGGTCAGCACATCATTGAGGCCTTTGCACAAACCTATCGCTTCATCAAGCAGCCAGGCACCGTTCGGGTCTACCGTGATACGGGCATCGGGGAAGCGCTTTTTCAATGCCTTCACGGCGTCGATTTCCAGCTCGCCCGGCAGTACGCCACCTTTTAGTTTGAAGTCTTTGAAACCGTAACGATCGGCCGCCGCTTCCGCTAACCGCACCACCGATGCGCTGTCCATCGCCTGCTGATGGCGCAGGTGATACCACGGGTGTTTACCCTGTTCGCCTGCCAGATAGGGCAAATCGGTTTTAGTGCGATCACCGATATAGAACAGGTAACCCAGCACGGTGACTTCGTCGCGCTGTTTACCCGGCCCCAACAATTCGGCGACAGGCACATTCAGGTGCTGCCCCAACAGGTCCAGCAGGGCGGCTTCCAGTGCGGCGACAGCGTTGACCCGCAGTTCGAACGTCCAGGCGCCTTTGCCGAACGAGTCGAAATCCGAAGACTGGTTGCCTTTGTGAACCTGATGCACCAGGTGGTTCATACGTGCAACCTGTGCCCCCACGACCTGTGATGTCATCGCCGTCAGCGTGTTGTAAATCACCTCGCCGCCGGGTGCTTCACCAACGCCGGTGTGACCGGCGTTGTCTTTGAGAATCACGATATTGCGGGTGAAATAGGCCCCGTGAGCACCGCCAATATTGAGTAACATGCTGTCATAGCCCGCAACGGGGATGACGGTCATCTCGGTAATAACAGGGGTATCTTGCGTACTGCTCATTTTCTCGTCCTTACCCGGCATCAGTGGGGTTTATAAGGTTTCAGTTCGATACGTTTGATGTCCTGCACAATGAATAGGAAGCTCAGAATCGCCACCAACGCATGGATACCGACGTAGATCAGGCCGCCGTTGAACGAGCCGGTACTGCCAACGATATAACCGATGGCAATCGGCGTAACGATGCCGGAGATATTGCCGAACATGTTGAACAGGCCACCGCTCAGACCACTGATTTCCTTCGGTGCCGTATCCGCCATCACCGCCCAGCCCAGCGCGCCGATGCCTTTGCCGAAAAACGCCGCGGCCATCACCGCGATCACTACCCATTCCGTAGTGACGTAGTTACAAATCACCATCGACATGGAGAGCATCATACCCAGCACGATCGGCGTTTTGCGGGCGAGGGTCAGCGATTGGGTGCGACGCATCAGGTAATCGGAAATTACGCCGCCCAGCACGCCGCCGACAAACCCGCAAATGGCCGGTATTGATGCCACAAACCCGGCTTTTAAAATCGACATGCCGCGAGCCTGAACCAGATACACCGGAAACCAGGTAATAAAGAAATAAGTCAGCGCATTGATGCAATATTGGCCAAGATAGACGCCCATCATCATGCGGGAGGTCAGTAATTGTTTAATCTGGTGCCACTTCTCACCGCGAGCGACGTCTTTTTTCGCGGCTGACGCATCCATGTTGATCAGTGCGCCACCCGCTTCGATGTATTCCAGCTCGGCTTTATTCACACCCGGGTGATCTTTCGGGTCATGAATCACTTTCAGCCACAGGAAACTGATAACCATACCCAGGCCGCCCATGAACCAGAACACGTGCGCCCAGCCCACTTCATGCGTCAGCCAGCCCATGATGGGGGCGAAGATAACGGTGGCGAAATACTGCGCGGAGTTGAAGATGGCGACAGCGGTACCACGTTCTTGCGCCGGGAACCAGGCCGCCACAATACGGCTGTTACCAGGGAAAGACGGGGATTCACACAGCCCCACCATGAAGCGCAACATAAACAGGGAAATGACGATGGCCGAGCCGTGGAAGAGATCCACAAACCCTTGCAGCAGGGTAAACAGCGACCAGGTGAAAATACTCCAGAAGTAAACCCGCTTTGAACCAAAACGGTCCAGCAGCCAGCCGCCGGGGATTTGACCTATGACATAAGCCCAGGAGAACGCGGAGAAGATATAGCCCATGCCAACGGCATCAAGACCAATTTCTTTGGACATGGCGGAACCGGCGATAGAAATCGTGGCTCGGTCGCCATAGTTGAATGACGTGACAATGAACAGCATCACGACAATCCAGTAACGGGCGTTGGTTTTCTTTTGTAGTACGCCTGCTGCTGTGCTGACGGTATTCATGATGAACTCCTACTTTCAGATAGCGGTTAGCTCATTCATTCCGAATAACAACACAATGTAGGGTTGAGTTACCAGAATGAAATCAAGAGTCGGTAATGGTTTGAAACCTGAGCAAAGGAAAAACAGAACAGCAAAAATAAACCACGGACCTCTTAGACTTCTGGAAACGATTATAAAGGGCGGTACCGAGCACCTCACTGGACAGGCGCACAACAATCACCACAATATCCAAAATGGATTATGGCAATCGCCCAAGCCATTGGGAGTCATTTCACGAAAACACCGTTTTTTGTCATCGCAGTCACAAAACACGACGGTCAGAATAAGGAGGGAATCAGAGACTATCCCAGTAGGCATTATTGGCGCTGCCAGTTTGGACTCGGGAAGCCGCGGAGAACCCGGAGCGTACACGGAGTACGTGAGGAGTTCGGGCACTGCCCAGGCCAAAATGGCCGGTGAAATAGCCCTAATGGGATAGTCGCTACATCAATGGACGAAATAATGTGACAGGTCTCACTGCCTATTGTTTCTTCGCCCGAGAAATTAAGCACAACACGTCGGGATGTCAGTCAATTGCATAATGCATGATGGTGGAAAGCTCACCTATACTGATGCCGAGCAAAGTTATTATTAGCAGCAACAGTGAACATAAACCGCGCGTTATAACTATAACCAGTTGATAATTCATGAAGGTTAGCGCCATGTCAGAGAATACAACAACGGGTGTGGACAGTGAGCGGCCGCTTTATATCAAGGTCCATGAGTCTGACAATGTCGCCATTGTCGTCAACAATAATGGCCTGAAAGCCGGTACCCAGTTCAGCTGTGGTCTGGAATTGAAAGAACATATACCGCAAGGCCACAAGGTTGCGTTAGGCGATATCGCCCAAGGGGCTCCGATCGTTCGTTACGGCGAAATCATCGGCTATGCCCTCAGGGATATCGCCCGTGGCAGTTGGATAGACGAATCGCTAGTGGAATTACCCAGCGCGCCAGCGCTGGAGACACTGCCGCTGGCAACGAAAGTTCCGCCTGCACTGCCGCCGCTGGAGGGTTTTACCTTCCAGGGCTACCGTAACCCGGACGGTAGCGTCGGTACCAAGAACCTGCTTGGGATTACCACCAGCGTTCACTGCGTCGCCGGTGTGGTGGACTATGTCGTCAATCTGATAGAGCGTGATTTACTGCCCCGCTACCCTAACGTCGACGGCGTCGTGGCGTTGAACCATCTGTACGGCTGCGGTGTGGCGATCAATGCCCCAGCGGCAGTGGTGCCCATTCGCACTATTCATAATCTGGCGTTAAACCCGAATTTCGGTGGCGAAGTACTGGTCGTCGGGCTGGGTTGCGAAAAACTGCAGCCGGAACGACTGCTGCAAGGCACACCGGATGTGCAGGCGATTTCGCTCGATGAAACCAGTATTGTGCGATTACAGGATGAACACCATGTCGGTTTCAAATCGATGGTGGACGATATCCTGTCCATGGCGGATAAACACTTGCAACAGCTCAACCGTCGTCAACGTGAAACCGTACCGGCCTCTGAACTGGTGGTTGGTATGCAGTGCGGCGGTAGCGACGCGTTTTCCGGCGTGACCGCCAATCCGGCAGTAGGGTTCGCCTCTGATCTGCTGGTGCGCTGCGGTGCCACGGTGATGTTTTCCGAAGTTACCGAAGTGCGCGACGCCATCCATCTGCTGACGCCACGGGCCATCAACGAAGAAGTCGGTAAACGACTGCTGGAAGAAATGGCCTGGTATGACGATTATCTGGACAGCGGTAAAACCGACCGCAGCGCCAACCCATCGCCCGGTAACAAAAAAGGCGGCCTGGCCAATGTGGTGGAAAAAGCGCTGGGGTCTATCGCTAAATCCGGCACCAGCGCGATTGTGGAAGTACTATCGCCGGGCCAACGCCCGACTAAACGTGGTCTGATTTACGCTGCCACCCCCGCCAGCGACTTCGTCTGTGGTACGCAGCAGTTGGCTTCCGGTATCACGGTGCAGGTCTTTACCACCGGGCGCGGCACGCCTTACGGACTCAAAGCCGTACCGGTTATCAAGATGGCGACTCGCTCAGCGTTGGCAGAACGCTGGCATGACCTGATGGATATTAACGCCGGTACTATTGCGACGGGTGAGGCCACTATTGAGGATGTGGGCTGGCAGCTGTTCCACTTTATTTTGGATATTGCCAGCGGCAGGAAAAAAACCTGGTCTGATCAATGGGGTCTGCATAATGCCCTGTCGGTGTTTAACCCGGCTCCGGTTACCTGATACGCACCATCATGCCATCAACGCCCATCCCCCCAGATGCCTTATCTGGGGGGATGATTTAAGCACGCCAAAAGCAGGCAGCACCCTGAAATTAATTTATTGTGTCAATTACGTGAATTATTCTCGAAAGAAAATAACGCCACATATTTTCCCCCGGCCCACCATCAATACCCCTAAATAAGTAATGCAATCTTACTCCATTTCAGGAGGACTGTTTTCGTGACTCATGTTAATAAAACGTTTTTATTGTGATGTCGTCTTTAAGAAAAAATCGATCAACATTTAATAAACACAAAGAAGATAAAAAAAGTGCTGTTCAAAAAATGATTTCATTGACAACACAAAGACCCAAAGCATAAATTCCTTCCTACAAAAAAAGGAATAATTTTACTTAGGGATGCTTTTTCATTTGAAGCGCCCTTTTTTTCGTACCTTCTAACCATGATCAAAACAAAAAATGATGATCTAACACACCGTTAATGATCTCGCTTAGCGGGTGCCCTTGCCACAGCCAGACTACAAGCGGACTGCGCGGAAAGGCCCGAAAGGCAGGTTTTCAACCGGTGTGATTAATCAGGCCACACTCACACGTTGGCCCTTTTATTCTCACGACATATTACTGACACACAGCATCGGGGTTTCCAATGAGGGTTAATACACCTATTACACAACAGGAACACCTGTTGGATGACGACACAACATTAATGTCGACCACGGATGTTAAAAGCCACATCACTTACGCCAATTCCGCATTTATACGTATAAGCGGATTTGATGAAGATGAACTTATGGGTGCGCCGCACAATATTGTTCGTCATCCTGATATGCCCGTCGAAGCCTTTGCGGACATGTGGTACACCCTGCAACAGGGGGACAGTTGGACCGGGCTGGTAAAAAACCGTCGTAAAAACGGCGATCACTACTGGGTGCGTGCCAATGTCACGCCGGTTTATCACAACAACCAACTGACGGGCTATATTTCGGTTCGCAATACCCCTAAAGCGGCAGAAATTCAGGCAGCGGAACCGTTGTATGAAGCAGTACAAAATAAGCAAGCCCGCCACCTTCGTTTTTATAAAGGACTGGTGGTCCGTACCGGGCTATTCTCCGTATTGTCATTATTCCAGCGCTTATCGATACGCTGGCGATTACGGCTGGCGGTATTATTTGGCGGCTTGATGCCACTGGCCCTCACCCTGCTGGGCATTGGCACTGGCGCATCTATTGCCACGACACTGCTGATCATGGTGATGCTGGACTCCTTTTTGCAACAACAAATCGCCCGCCCATTGCGTTTGATCCTCCGTCAGGCACAGCAGGTGGTGTCGGGCCGCCGGGCGGACAGCATCCATCTCAACCGGGTGGATGAGATCGGGCTATTGCTGCGGGTCGTCAACCAGTTTGGGCTGAACCTGCATTCGCTGGTCAACGATGTCAGCACACAGGTTTCCGGCATCAACAGCATCAGCCAGCAACTGGCCGACAGCAACAGCAACCTGAGTGTACGCACCGAAGAAACCGCTGCGAATCTGCAACAGACCGCGGCCGCTATCGAACAAATTACCGTGGCAGTACAGCAAAGCGCAGATACCGCCACACAAGCAACGCAGATGGCGCAAAACGCCAGTCACTCAGCTCGCAAAGGCGGCGACATCATGGCTGAAACTGTCAGCATGATGGAATCGATTTCAAACGCCAGCCGCAAGATAGTCGATATTATCGGCGTCATCGACAGCATCGCCTTTCAGACCAATATTCTGGCGCTGAACGCGGCAGTAGAAGCGGCACGGGCGGGTGTAGAAGGGCGCGGTTTTGCTGTTGTAGCCGCGGAAGTGCGCAATCTGGCACAACATTCCGCCTCCGCTGCCCGTGAAATTAAGGCGTTGATCGACGCCAATATGGCGAGCGTTGAAACCGGCAGCGCCCTGGTGGATAACGCCGGTCAGCATATTCACGATATCATTAACGACGTGCAGCAGGTGGCGGCGATGATTAGCGAAATCAGCAATGCCACCCGGGAGCAAACCGAGGCTCTGTCGCTTATCAACGGTTCTATCGCCCAGATTGAACAGATGACCGTAGGCAATACCGGTATGGTCGATCAATCCGCTGAATTCTCCGCTAACCTCAGCCAACAGGCGCTGCGATTAACCGATGCCATTAACGTCTACGGGAAATGATGTCAGGCATAAAGATACAATTCTTTACCTCTCATCACGCTCAAAGAGTAGCCAGGTGTCACGTTTTGGTTAATAATCACTCATAAGATCGCGCCAGGTGCCGATAATAGAGATAGCAGGGACAGTCCCCTGCTAAGACGACCTAATCAGGAGGATGTATGCTGAGTCCAATTACCAGCTCTGCGTTTGCAGTGATGCCGGTGCCAGCATCCACCAGCGTCGAAACCAATACGGAACAGAAGGTTTCCGATCGTAATTTGCAAAACCTGAAAGCCGCTGAGACATCAGGCGAAAGTACCAAAAAGCAGCAGGAAACCACGATTAACGGGCAACAGCAGTCGATGCAAGCTCAGATCGTTGTGATGCAAGGGCAAATTGCACAGATGCAAAATCAGCAGGTTCCACCGCCGCAGGAAAGCAAGCCGATGGTGCGGCCGGTTGAGGGTGTTAACCGCCCTTCTGCCGAACACGCGATCGACATCTATATCTGATTCGGTCTGTCAGACATATCGTTTAACTTAGCCCGCTGCCACCCAGCGGGCTTTTGCGTTTTCAGGCCGGGGGATACAGCGGCAACACCGTGGTCAGCGCGGTTTTCACCAGATTCGATAGAAAGAAGTCGTTGATGTATGGCAATCATTGACGTACGAGCAATCGTTGACCTGTGGTAGCGCATTTCACTGAAGGTGCGCGATAACAACCGTTCTTATGCCGGTATATTTGTATATACTTCGTCAGGAAATCGAAAAACCTATAAGGCTATCGCGATACAATGCCGATAACGGTATAGCCGTTATGGCTATTTTCAGGAGGAATTTATGGCAAGTTCTATCGGCTCAGCAACATCAGCCGTTTCTGCATCATCAGGCAGCAGCAGTAGCGCCAGTGTTGATCAGCAGATTTCCCAGTTAAACAAGCAAATTCAATCGCTGACTAAGCAAGCGACCCAGCTGACTCAGCAGGCGACAGAAGCAAAAACGGATGAAGAGCGCCAGCAGCTTGAGCAACAGCAAAAGATGATTCAGGCGCAAATCCAACAACTTCAGGCACAAATCCAGCAATTGCAGCAGCAGAAATCGCAGCAGGCTCAGCAGTCAGCCGCCACTGCAATTCAGTCGGCGACGCCCAAAGAAGGCGTTAACATGCCGACAGATGAAAACAGCGTTAATATTTACATCTGATTTTTTGCCGCTTGGATATTGTCTGGTATGAATAAAAGCATCATGTATCCTGATGATTCATGATGCTTTTTATTTGCTAAAAATGGTATCAGCACCGGAAAATTGCCAGCGCCATCAATACCTGTAAGGTTACTGATATCAGGGTGAGGGGCGGCGCAAAGGCTTAATCAGCCCCTGCAGTCCTTCTATCTTGATGGCAAGGGTAATCTGCATCAGCTCACCCAGACGCCCCGCTGGGAATTCGCCCTTACGGGCGAACCATAAGAGGTATTCTTCCGGTAAATCGACCAGCATACGTCCTTTATATTTGCCAAACGGCATCGGTGTCGTGGCAATTGCCAGCAGATCCTCTTTTTCCATATGAACTTACCCCAGCAGACGCATCATCTCCGCTTCATCGATGACGGCAATACCCAGCTCTTGTGCTTTGGCAAGTTTAGACCCCGCCGCCTCACCGGCAATAACCAGATCGGTTTTCTTCGACACACTGCCGCTGACTTTGGCGCCCAGCGCAGTAAGACGATCTTTGGCTTCATCACGAGACAACTGGCTTAACGAGCCGGTCAACACCACCGTTTTTCCAGCAAACGGGCTCGTTGACGCCTCAACATCAACTCTCACCGGATCCGGCCAGTGAATACCGACCTCATCGCTGATCAGCGCCTGGATGACCTGCTGGTTATGCGCCTCATCAAGAAAGTGACGCACATGCGTTGCCACAACGATGCCAACATCCGGCACCTGCTGCAAGGACTCCAGATCGGCCGCCTGCAACGCCTCTAACGTACCAAAGTGCGATGCCAGATTCGCCGCCGTCGCCTCGCCCACATCGCGAATGCCTAACGCATACAGAAAACGGGCAAACGTGGTCGATTTCGCTTTATCCAGCGCACTCACCAGATTCTGTGCTGACTTCGGGCCCATGCGATCCAACCGGGTAAGGATGCCGATATCCAGCCGAAACAGATCTGCCGGTGTTTTGACATACTCTTTCTCGACCAGTTGGTCGATAATTTTATCGCCCATCCCTTCCACATCCAGCGCACGGCGAGAAACAAAGTGCTTCAGCGCTTCTTTGCGCTGTGCGGCACAGAATAAACCACCAGTACAGCGGGTCACCGCTTCCCCCTCTACCCGCTCCAGTTCAGAACTACATACCGGGCAGCGGTCAGGAAAAACGATGGGCCGGGCATCCGACGGGCGTTCGGACAACACCACGCTCACTATCTGTGGAATGACGTCACCGGCACGGCGCACCGCCACCCGATCGCCAATCTGAATCCCCAGACGTTCGATTTCATCAGCGTTATGCAGTGTGGCGTTACTCACGACTACCCCAGCCACCGCCACCGGCTCAAGCCGCGCCACCGGTGTTATCGCACCGGTTCGCCCGACCTGAAACTCCACATCGCGCAACCAGGTCAATTGTTCTTGCGCCGGAAACTTGAAGGCCACCGCCCAGCGTGGTGCCCGCGCCACAAAGCCCAGTCGCTCCTGCAAGGCCAGCTCATTGACTTTGATCACCACACCATCGATATCAAATCCCAGCGTTTCGCGCTCTTGCTCCACCTGGCGATAGAAATCCAACACCGCCTCACTGCCGGTACACAGGCGAATGCGATCACTGACCGGCAGCCCCCAGTCACGGAACTGCATCAGCCGCTGCCAGTGAGTATCCGGAAGGGTGCCGCCCTCCACCAGCCCAACGCCATAACACAGGAAGGTCAACGGACGCGTAGCAGTAATACGAGGATCTAACTGACGCAACGACCCTGCTGCTGCATTGCGCGGGTTGGCGAACACTTTACCGCCAGTACGGCGCGCGTCTTCATTCAGGGCTTCAAACCCTTTGTGTTTCATGAACACTTCGCCGCGCACTTCCAACCGGGCCGGGATGTTGTCGCCATGCAAACGCAGCGGGATCGCACCAATGGTCCGGATATTCGCGGTGATATTTTCACCCGTTGAGCCATCGCCACGTGTCGCGGCGCGCACCAGCACGCCCTGCTCATACAACAGGCTGACGGCCAGCCCATCGAGTTTCAATTCACAGCAGAACGCCAGCTCAGTCTCATTTTTCAAGCGGTCGTTGATGCGTTTGCAAAACGCCAGAAAGCTGGCCTCGTCAAAGACGTTATCCAATGACAACATGGGCACGTCATGCGCGACGGTATCAAATGCATCCAACGGCGCGGCACCCACACGCTGAGTCGGCGAATCTGGCGTGACCAGCTCAGGGTGCGCCTGCTCCAGCGCTTTCAGCGTATTCATCAACGTGTCGTATTCTGCGTCGGGAATCTCCGGCGCATCTTCGACATGGTATTTGTATTCGTGATAGCGCAGTTGGGCGCGTAGCGCCTCAACCTGTGCGGCAACAGTCGCGATATCGTCGGCCGTCTTCGACTCTTTTTCCAGCATAAGTGCGCCCGTTAGTCTCTGGCTTTGATGGTGTTGATGATATTGGTGGTCGAGCAACCATCCTCAAAGTTCAGCACCCGTACTTCACCGCCATTGGCCCAGACTTCTTTGCTCCCGGCAATATCTTCCGGTTTGTAATCGCCGCCCTTCACCAAAATATCCGGTAATACTTCGCTAATCAGACGCTGTGGGGTGTCTTCTTCAAACGGGACCACCCAGTCCACCGCCTCCAACGCCCCCAGCACGATCATCCGTTGCGTCAACGGGTTAACCGGGCGAGTCGGCCCTTTCAGGCGTTTGGTGGAATCATCACTGTTTACCGCCACGATCAGGCGGTCGCCCAGGCGGCGCGCGTTAGCCAGGTAGGAAACATGCCCGGCGTGCAAAATATCGAAACATCCGTTGGTCATGACCACCGTTTCGCCACGCTGGCGCGCCAGCGCTACCGCGTCTTTCAACTGCGCTTCGGTCATCACGCCAAAACCGGTATCGGCACGACCACGGATGGCATTTTCCAGTTCGATCGGCGTAACCGTAGAGGTACCGAGTTTACCCACGACAACACCCGCCGCCGCGTTAGCCAGGAAGCAGGCTTCCTCCAGCGGTTTACCCGCCGCCAACGCCGCTGCCAGTACGCCAATCACGGTATCGCCCGCACCGGTCACGTCATACACTTCCTGCGCCTGCGTCGGCAGATGTAACGGCGCTTTACCCGGTTGCAGTAACGTCATGCCCTGCTCAGAGCGAGTTACCAGCAACGCGGACAGGTCCAGTTCCGCCAGCAGCTTCGCCCCACGATCCACCAGATCGTTTTCATCTTTACAGCGCCCGGCTACGGCTTCGAACTCCGACAGGTTCGGCGTCAGTAACGTCGCTCCGCGGTAACGATTAAAATCGGTCCCTTTCGGGTCGATCAACACCGGTACACCCGCGGCTCTGGCGGTTTGGATCATGGTTTGTACATGCACCAACGCCCCTTTGGCATAGTCGGACAACACCAACGCGCCGATTTTTGGCAATGCCTGTTGGATACGGTCGATCATCGGTTGCGGATCGACACTGTCGAACCCCTCTTCAAAATCGAGGCGGATCAACTGCTGGTTACGCGACAGTACGCGCAGTTTGGTGATAGTCGGATGGGTGGGAACAGAAACGAAGTCACATTTGACGTTGACTTCGTTCAATTTGGCGCTCAGGGCGCGGGCGGCATCATCGATACCGGTCAACCCCACCAAACGCGACCCTGCGCCCAGCGCAGCGATATTCATCGCCACGTTAGCCGCACCGCCGGGACGTTCTTCGATGGTATCCACCTTAACCACCGGTACCGGCGCTTCCGGCGAAATACGGCTGGTTGGGCCGTACCAGTAGCGGTCCAGCATTACGTCACCCACGACCAGAACACCGGCGTGGCGAAAATCAGGTAGCGTTACTTTCATTCCCTGGCTCCAAAAACAGGTTCATTTTAACGCGCGCTATACTACCACAGTCAGCTATCACACTCACCGGGTAGCCACCGCCCTGACGGGCGTTTTGCACGCGCCTTACTCCAGCCACGTTTTCCAGCTCTGCAACACCTGCTGACGCTCGGCGGTAAAGCTATCCTGTCCGACCCGACTGGGTAACTCCTGCAACGCCAGATGATGGATTTCATCGCGCAGGGTGATGTAAGCCAGCCGCAACGCCTCAGCTTCGGCCTCCTGCATCACGCCGTGGCGGGCCAGCAGCTCCAAAATACGCACGTTATCAGACCAACGCGTTAATCGCGGTTCCTGAGCTGCATAGCGCAGCACCAGATACTGCGCGATAAATTCGATATCGGTAATCCCGCCAGCGTCTGCTTTAATATCGAATCCCATGTCCTTACTGGCGTGATGCTGACGCATCTTTTCGCGCATTTCCCGTACTTCGGTGCGCAAAGCGTCGCCGTCACGCTCACGACATAAAATACGCTGGCGGATCTGCTCGAACTGCTGCTGTATGGCAGGCTCGCCATAGACAACCCGAGCACGGACCAGAGCCTGATGCTCCCAGGTCCAGGCTTCGTTACACTGATAGTCTTCAAACGCCGCCACGGTACTCACCAGCATGCCCGCCGCCCCCGAAGGCCTTAAACGCGCATCCACCTCGTACAAAATGCCGGATGAGGTACGGGTACTAAAGAGGTGCATCACACGCTGGGCCAGACGCAGGTAGAACTGGCGGCCATCAATACTGCGCTCACCGTCGGTCATGACGTTATCAGGGCAATCGATCAGAAACACCAGGTCCAGATCCGAACTGTAACCCAGTTCCCAGCCCCCCAACTTGCCATACCCCACAACCGCGAAGCCTCGCCCAGACTGAGCATGCAAGTGGGTCGGCTGACCGTAACGCGTTGTCATCTGGCTCCACGCCTGCTGCACGACCGCCGCGATGATGGCTTCCGCCAGATAGGTTAAGTGATCGCTCACTTTCATGACCGGCAATGCGCCGACAATATCGGCAGCGGCAATACGCAAATGCTGCGCTTGCTTGAACTGACGCAGGGCTTCCAGTTGCTGCTCTTCATCGTCTGTCGGTACGCGCATCAGGTATTGGCGCAGCTCATCGGCGTAAGCATCCAGCGCAATGGGTTGATACAGACTGGCGGGATCGAGCAGTTCATCCAGCAGCAAGGGATAGCGCGCCAGTTGGCTTGCGATCATCGGTGATACAGCACACAGTCGGATCAACTGCGTCAACGCCGCACGTGATTCCAGCAACAACTCCAGATAGGTCGTGCGGGTCACAATCCCCAGCAACAACGGCGTCAGACGCGCCACGATAACATCCGCGTTTGCGTGACTGCAGGCCTGCGCCAGCAACGCGGGCATCAGTTGATCCAACACGTCGCGACCGCGCGGCCCGATAGTGCGGCGAGATAAATCGGCGCGAAAATCCGCTACCCGAGTCAGCAAACGCTCACACACCTCGGCGGTCAGCTGTGGTGACAGCACCGACAGATCCGCACTCTCCAGCCCATCCTGCCACAGGCTGCTGTAATGGCTGTGTTCCGGGGTTTCACTGCCGTCAGGCGCGTCATCGCCAATCAATTCATGGAACACCGCACGTACCGCCTGCATCTGCTGATGTAAGCGTTCACTCAGTTGCTGCCAGTCGTCACAACGCATTCCCCACGCCAGTCGCGCCTGATTTAGCGCATCTTCCGGCAAGGTTTGCGTTTGCTCATCGGCGATCGATTGCAGCAGGTTCTCCAGTCGACGTAAAAACAGATACGCCTCGCGCAACTGGGCTGCCTGCACCGGGGTCAATAACCCTAACGCGCCCACTTGCTCCAGCGTCGGTAACAAAGAGCGCCCTTGCAAAGTAGGTTCACGTCCCCCCCGAATCAACTGGAATACCTGGGTGATGAATTCCACTTCACGGATGCCGCCCGCCCCCAGCTTGATGTTGTTACGCAAATCACGCCGACGCACTTCGCGGGCGATCATGCTCTTCATGTTGCGTAGCGACTGGATCACACTGAAATCGATATAACGGCGGAACACAAACGGCCGTAACAGACGAATCAATTCCTGACTGTAATGGTCATCATCGCCGCCCATCAGCCGGGCTTTGACCATCGCATAACGTTCCCAGTCACGCCCTTGTTCCTGATAGTAATCTTCCAACGCGGCAAAACTCATCACCAGCGGGCCGCTGTCACCAAACGGCCGCAGACGCATATCGACCCGATACACAAACCCGTCTACCGTCGGCTGGTCCAGCGCTTTAATCAACCGCTGTCCAAGGCGGGTAAAAAACTGGGCGTTATCCAGTTCACGACGCCCGCCCCGGGTCTGGCCATTTTCGGGATAGGCGAAAATCAGGTCGATATCCGAAGAAAAGTTAAGCTCACCGCCCCCCAGTTTCCCCATCCCCAAAATCAACAACGGTTGCGGTTCACCTGCCGCATTGCATGGCGTCCCCCACTCACGACAGCACGCCTCATACAGCCACTGTCGGGCAGCGACGATCAATACCTCCGCCAGTACACTCAATTGTTGCAATGTCTCGTCCGTGGTGCTGAGTTGTAGCCATTGCCCCCAGGCAATGCGCGTCAACATACGACGCCTGAACAGACGCAGCGCCGTCATTAACGTCGCCTCGTCCGTGACATCGCCCAGCGCTTGCGACAACCACTGCGCATACTGCTGCCACTCCTGCGGCTGAGGGGGTTGCCGGGTTATCTCCTCTCGCCAGTCCGGGTAACGTACCAGCGACTCACTGACAAACTCGCTACAGGCCAGCACTGCCGCCGCACTATCGGCTATCAGCGTGGGAGCGGTATTCAACGCACGCTCCACCTCGTGGCGAGCCTGTTCAGTCAAGGATGCAGAGAGCGGAAATAGTGATGCGGGACGACAGGTCATGGCGATATCCTTGCACAGCTGCCCCGTCAGGCAGCCTCAATACGGGGTAACCGGGGCGGTGGATCCAAAACCAGCGCGCCCCGAATGGCGATAGTCTGGATTATTGACCGCTGTGCAGCCAAAACGGCGGCTGGGCGAGGGCCTGTTTGCGGCTGTTTTCCAGCATTCCAGGCACCACCTGGCCGACGGACAACAACTCAATCAGTTGCATCAGCTCACGCCACGGCTGCAAATAGCGCGTCGCCTCCTCTTGTGGATAGCTTCCGCCCAACAGCAAAAAGGTATACACACCGCGCTGTAGACGCGGCAGTTGCTGGGTGTAATGCAACGCATCCAGTGAGTGACTGAATACCGCTTTCAGTTCAGCCAGCCCCCGACTCATCATGATGTCGGCAAAACGCTTCCAGGAACTCTGCAGGCGCATCAGTTCACGGTTGTCCATATAGTTGCGCCACCCTTGCTTGACCAGCCATGAGGTCAGGATCAGCTTATCCTTCAGGTAATCAACGCTATAGCAGAGCGTATCCGCCGTTTCCGTGCGCTCGATTGCCTCTTCAAGATGGCCCAACGCAGCACGGAACTCCGCGGTCACTTTACGCGGCACTACACCGCCTATCAGCACCAGCAGTTCACGCATCATGGCACCGGCTTCCAGCAACGCTGGGCGGGCAGTGGCATCACCACGTGCCCATAGCTCCTCATGGTATTGCCAGTGGCTGAAAGCATGTTCCAGCCCGGCAGCGATGCCCTGATCAAGCGTCATTTTTGGCTCGACCGGCAGAAACGTCAGTTCGTGACAGGGCCGGACCGGATTGCCTTTCGCCAGATGATAACCACGCGCCGCTTTACTCAGGCTGCCTTGTCGCAAGCCGCCGATATCAGCCAATTCGTTGGCAAACGCCAGCAAGTCCGCAACACGACCGTTTTTCAACTCCAGCTCCAGTTCACACAACGGTTCGCTACACTCACCGGCGCGGATCTCTCCCTGATCGACAGCAATTTCGATCAGGCTCTGGTGATGAGACACCACCCAGGCTTCGCGCTGGAAATCCGTACTGAATAGCGGCTGCACCGCCTGAGAAAGCGCTTCAATGTCACAGCCTTCAGGCCAAATCTCTGGCGGCAACAGGTGAATATCCAGTTGTGGCCCCGGCAGGCTCACGTTGTATTCAGGGTGTTGGTGTAACCCCCCCACCACTTTTCCCGCGGTTTTCACCGTCATCTCATAACGGCCGTTTTCACCCCGAATACGCAGCCCGATGCCATGCTGGCGTAAATAGCCATCTGCCGTTTCGTAATAGCTATTGGCCAGTTGATGCGTATGCAGATGGTTGCTGTGCCCCACATCGCTCTGCCAGCTTTTCAGCCCTTGTCTGATCGATGCCGCCGCATCAGGGTGAATAATAAATTTTAATTCAATCTCTTCGCTCATCGTCTCGCACTGCCCGGGTGTTACGGAAATATCGCCAGTAAATAACATTTTATCGCAGGTTGCCACTTTTACGGCATGGCAGCGCACATACCCTGCGAAGGCGCTCGCAAAGCCGGTGCAACCGCTGTGCATTCGCGGCTAATTGCCACCGACAATCGCTGGATAACACGCCTGATTCAGTGCCCATCAGAATAGGTTCTAAGACAGTTCCCATTCAGGTTTGGCAACGTCATCGTCAGACTGGGCCGCTAACTTTATACTCCCTGCGAAATAATCCCTGCGAACTTAATATATTGAATATGATGAATAAATTATCCTTTTTCCTCACCGCCCTGCTGGGCCTGTCCACCACGTTGAGCCTGCATGCGGAAGAAAAGCGCTATATCTCCGACGAACTGGTGACCTACACCCGCAGCGGGCCGGGCAATCAATACCGTATCATCGGTACCTTGAATGCCGGTGAAGCCGTCACGCTGGTTAGCGTCAACGACGGTGCGAATTACGCCGAGATTCGCGATGACAAAGGCCGCACCAGTTGGATTCCTCTCGACCAACTCAGCCAGACACCCAGCCTGAAAACCCGGGTGCCGGAACTGGAGAATCAGGTAAAAAGCCTGACCGATAAGCTCAATAGCGTTGACCAGGACTGGAACCAGCGCACCACTGATCTGCGCCAGAAGGTCGCGAGTAGCGACAGTACCCTCGCCTCGCTACAGCAGGAAAACCAAACGCTGAAAACGCAACTGAATGTCGCGCAGAAAAAACTTGAGGTCGCCAACCTGCAACTGGACGATAAGCAGCGCACGCTGATCATGCAGTGGTTCATGTACGGTGGTGGCGTGGCTGGTGGCGGTCTGTTGCTGGGATTGCTGCTGCCGCATCTGTTGCCCCGGCGCAAAAAAAACGACCGCTGGATGGGGTAGCGCCTGCACGCTGGATCGCCAGTCATACCGATGTACCGTTGTGTTCAGGAAGCGGTTAATCAACAATAACCTTAAAATGACCACAATAACCGTAAATGACCGTTAGCTACCTTGTCGCTACCGCTAACGCGTATTCCATTTATCGACACAGCCTAAACATCGGGAGCCGGGTTTGAAGATTTACCTTGTAGGGGGTGCAGTGCGTGATGGCCTGTTGGGCAGACCGGTCACCGAGCGTGATTGGGTCGTGGTCGGTGCTACCCCAGAGATGCTGCTAGCGCAAGGCTACCAACAGGTTGGCCGTGATTTTCCGGTTTTCCTGCACCCAGAGACGAAAGAGGAGTACGCACTGGCGCGTACTGAACGCAAATCCGGCAATGGCTATACAGGGTTTATTTGTCAGGCGACGCCGGACATTACCCTGGAAGACGATCTGCTACGACGTGACCTGACTATCAATGCCATCGCGCAAGCGGAAAGTGGACAGCTCATCGACCCGTACGGTGGTCAGCGCGATCTGCAAAACCGGCTCCTGCGCCATGTCTCGCCAGCGTTTAGTGAAGACCCGCTACGGGTGCTGCGGGTTGCGCGTTTTGCTGCCCGCTATGCTCACCTCGGTTTTCAGATTGCCGAAGAAACCCTGCATCTTATGCAGACCATGACCCGCAACGGCGAGCTGGATTTCCTGACGCCGGAGCGAGTCTGGAAAGAAACGGAAAAAGCCCTCGGCACGCAGGCTCCTCAGGTCTATTTTCAGGTGCTGCGCGACTGTGGCGCACTGGCGGTGCTGTTCCCCGAAGTCGATCGTCTTTACGGCGTGCCGGCTCCCGCCCAATGGCACCCGGAAATCGACACCGGTATTCATGTGATGATGAGTCTGGCCATGGCCGCCCGCCTCAGCCCGGCGCTCGATGTCCGCTTCGCCACACTGTGTCACGACCTTGGCAAAGGGTTGACACCGCCTGAACTCTGGCCGCGCCATCACGGTCACGGGGCCGCCGGTGTACCACTGGTTGAGGCGTTATGCCAGCGCTTGCGGGTGCCAAATGCCTTGCGCGATCTGGCTTGTCTGGTGACCGAATACCATGACCTGATCCATACCGTGCAGATACTGCAACCCAAAACGCTGCTTAAGTTATTTGACGCGATTGACGTCTGGCGTAAACCCCAGCGGCTGGAGCAATTGATCCTCGCCAGCGAAGCAGATGCCAGAGGGCGAGCCGGGCTTGAACAGCAACCTTACCCGCAGGGCGACTATCTGCGCGACGCTTTTGCCGTCGTCAGCCAGATAACCAGTGTGGAGGTGGTAGCCGCCGGGTTCCAGCATGCAGCGATCAGAGAAGAGTTACAGCGCCGCCGACATCACGCGCTGGAGGAATGGAAAGCCCAGCGTGCGGAAAACACAACCGGGCCACGCGCATAGCGCCTTTATTAATGAATGCTGTCGTCGGGGACATGGATTGCCCCCAGCGACATGAACATTACATCAGTACCAGCCACACCACCGCCGCCACAATAAAGCGGTAAATCGCGAACGGTACAAAAGAAACGCGTTTAATTAACTGCAGGAAGGTTTTGATGGCGATCATCGCCACCACAAACGCGGTCACAAAACCGGTTACAAACATCGGCAGGTCGGACAACGACAGGAAATGCCAGCTTTTGTACAAATCCAACCCGCTCGCCCCCAGCATGATCGGCACCGCGAGAATAAAGGAGAACTCGGACGCCGCATAACGGTTAACGCCGACCAGCATCCCACCGGAAATGGTCGCGCCAGAGCGAGAAAAACCCGGCCATAACGCCAGGCACTGAAAGCAGCCAATCAGGAATGCCTGAAGATAGCTGATGTCGTCCAACCCTTCCGCTGTCGGTTTTTTCGGTTTGCGCCACTCCGCCAGCAGCAGCAGTACGCCGCCAGCCACCAGCGCATAAGTCACCGTCACCGGATTGAACAGCGATTTGATGGCGTCATGCAATACCAGCCCCAACACCACGGCAGGGATCATCGCCAGTATAATGTGCGCCAGCGTCAGATGGCCTTTGCCACGCCCTTCATGCTCGGGTGGCTGACCAAAATGGATGCCAATCAAGCCGAACATCCGCCGCCAGAACACCACCACCACGGCCAGAATTGACCCTAACTGAATAATGACTTCAAACGTCTTGGCGGTGTCTCCCTCAAACCCCAGCCAATGACCGACAATAATCATATGCCCGGTGGATGACACCGGTAGAAACTCGGTGAGCCCTTCCACCACCCCAAGAATGAACGCCACCAGCAACGAATGCAGATCCGCCATCGACCGTTAACTCCCTACCTGCCACATAAAAAAGCGGCCTTGCTACCAGCAAGCCGCAACGTATAACGCACATCAAATGATGTCCCCTTAAGGACATAACTTAAAGTAAAGATATTATCTTTTAATTACCTTAAGAACGGTCTGTGTTTATGCTGAAATAATCGCCAACCGTTCACGCTGAAGGCCGAACGCCGCGCTCAATGACCACGCCGACACTGCGTGCTTGCGCCACCGCACCGGGCTTGCTGACTTTCAGCCGTAGCCAGGGAATACCAAAACGCTGCATCAGCCCGGCCGCCACTTCTTCGGCGACACGTTCTACCAGCGCAAAACGACCACCGGCCACCCACTCAATCACGGACTCGCTCACCTCGGCATAATTCAGGCAATCCGTTACCTCATCGCTGGCGGCTGGAGGGCGGTTGTCCCAGGCCATTTCGATATCGAACACCAATTTCTGCTGGATGGTCTGTTCCCAGTCATACGCACCGATCGTGGTGATTACGCTGAGTTCTTCAATAAACACGATGTCCATCACGTCATCCCCTGTTTTTAGCGCCGCCGGATACCACTTCCGGCAGAAAGTGCGTATTATCCACAGATGCTGAAGTTAAAACGACCTTTATTGGACGGAAGCCGTTTATGAGTGTTATCGCGCCCGGAATGATTCTCGTCGCGTATCTGTGTGGCTCGATCTCCAGTGCGATCCTGATTTGTCGTATCGCCGGGTTGCCCGATCCGCGCGAACACGGTTCCGGCAACCCCGGCGCCACCAACGTGCTGCGTATCGGTGGTAAGGCTGCTGCTGCCGCGGTATTGGTTTTCGACATTCTCAAAGGGATGCTGCCGGTATGGGGCGCTTACGCGCTGGGCAGTTCACCGCTGTATCTTGGTCTGACGGCGATTGCAGCCTGTCTTGGGCATATCTACCCGGTGTTTTTTCACTTTCGTGGGGGCAAAGGGGTCGCGACCGCATTTGGTGCCATCGCGCCTATCGGCTGGGATCTGACGGGGTTGATGACCGGTACCTGGTTACTGACGGTTCTGTTGAGCGGTTATTCCTCACTGGGTGCGATTGTCAGCGCACTGATAGCCCCATTTTATGTCTGGTGGTTCAAGCCGCAATTTACCTTCCCGGTGGCCATGCTCTCTTGCCTTATCCTGATGCGCCATCACGATAATATCCAGCGCCTGTGGCGTGGACAGGAAGGCAAAATCTGGAAAAAGCTCCGTCGTAATCGCCATTCTGCGGACGATACGCCTGATGAGCACGACGCATCCTGACGGTTTCCTGAACGTAAAACTGAATCCCAAAAAAAGCGGCCGGTCGGC
>NZ_CM001977.1:3578372-3670516 GCF_000406165.1 Dickeya zeae NCPPB 2538
GGCCGGTCGGCCGCTTTTTTTATCATGACTATGATTCTGTCATGATTATGAACGGTGGCTTAGTAACGCCCTAATGCGGCCATCGTCTGCGGCTCCAGCCGGAACTGGGCCATGCTGGCCGCCAGTTCACGCGCCTGTTCTTCCAGCGATCGGGTCGCTGCCGCCGACTCTTCCACCAGCGATGCATTCTGCTGTGCGACGGAATCCATCTGCGATACGGCCTGGTTTACTTGTTCGATACCGTTGCTTTGCTCGCGAGTCGCCGTAGAGATTTCACGCATCAGCGTTGTCACCTGGGATACGGACAAGGCCACCTTACTCATGGTTTCCCCGGCAATACGGGCGATATCCGTCCCTTCGTTGACCTGAACTTGCGAATCCTGCATCAGCACTTTAATTTCTTTGGCTGACTGAGCACTGCGTTGCGCCAGATTGCGCACTTCACCGGCCACCACCGCAAAACCGCGGCCCTGCTCTCCGGCTCGTGCCGCCTCTACCGCCGCATTCAGCGCCAGAATATTGGTCTGAAAAGCGATACCGTCGATCATCGCCAGAATGTCTGCCACGCGCGCTGCCGTGGTGGAAATCATCTGCATTTTATCCAGCATCTGGTCAGCGGCTTCACGCCCTTTACCTGCAATATCCGAGACCTGCTGTGCCAACTGGTACGCCTGATCGGCGCTATCGGCATTCAACTTCACGGTAGACGCTAACTGTTCCATACTGGCGGCGGTCTCCTCCAGCGAGGCCGCTGACTCTTCGGTGCGCTCAGCTAAATGGTTATTGCCAGATGCCAGTTCGCTGGTGCCAACATCAATCTGGCTACCTGCGTCACGCACTCGCCCCACCGCAATAGCCAGCGACTGTTGCATGGATTTCATCGCCCGAATCAATCGGCCGATTTCATTGTTACCGCCATCCTCAATCGTGCGTGACAGATCGCCTCGCGCAATGACCTCAAGCTGCTGTACCGCACCGTCCAGCGGACGTAGCACAATCTGCCGGATGGCCCACCAGGCTACACTGGCCAGCAACAGTGCGATGGCAAAGACCCCCCCCATCGTCCACAGTCGGCTATAAGCCAGCTCGTCCGCTTGCAGCAACAGCGTTTCCCCCACCTGCAACGCAAAAGTGCGGAAATCGGTGATGGCTGAATCCATGCTGATACTCAGCGCTGGCAGCGTATCCTGCATCAGGGAGTAGTAGGTATCCAGGTTGTCGCTCTTTAACGCGGCAACCAACGGTGCCATGCCCTGACGATCATAGGCGTCATACGCCACTTTGATCTGTTCAGCCAGTTCCGCACCGCGTTTGGTCACCGTGCCATACGCCAGAAAACGCGCCATCTCCCGACGCGACAGGCTGGCATAGTCTTCGACACGCCGAAGGGTATCTTGTGCTTTGTCAATCGACCCGATCTCATAGAGTCTGGCGGCCTGTGACGCCGCCGTTCTGGCCCGCAACGCGGCGGTATAACTCGACGACAGGGCACTGAGTTCCTTGCCCTGAATTTTGTCGATAGACACTAATGACCGGTTCCCCTGGCTAATCGCACTGGTGCCGATACCCACGACAATTGCCAACAATACCAGCATAATGCCCCCCACAGCCAACAGGCCATGCCTGACCGTAATGCTCTTTAGCATCCGTACTTTCCCCTGTAATTCAACATCGTAAAAAACAACCAATAATCAAATAACGCTCCCGCCTCGTTGCCCGGCGCATCTGCCGATACGCCATAGCGCCTGTCTGGTGACACGATTCAGGACTGACGTTTATCGGAATGCGGCTGATTGTCCTTTAATTAGATTAATTATTTAATTTCCATTAATTAGCACTATGTGGAATCCGTTTTGACAGGCACACCATAGACCGCGTGCGCCCACCCTAAAAAACCACGACTTTCGCCATCAGTTGGCTATAATGAGCGCCACTCCATTCTGGTTTGAAGAAGAAGGAAACCGACATGAGTTTGAATAGCGTACCGGCGGGTAAAGACCTTCCGGAAGATATTTATGTAGTGATCGAAATCCCGGCTAACTCTGATCCGATCAAGTACGAAGTGGACAAAGAAACCGGCGCCCTGTTCGTAGACCGTTTCATGTCTACCGCCATGTTCTATCCGTGCAACTACGGCTACATCAACCACACCCTGTCACTGGACGGTGACCCGGTTGACGTGCTGGTGCCGACACCGTATCCGCTGCAGCCGGGTTCGGTTATCCGCTGCCGTCCGGTTGGCGTACTGAAAATGACCGATGAATCTGGCGAAGATGCCAAAGTGGTTGCGGTACCGCACACCAAGCTGAGCAAAGAGTACGACCACATTAAAGATGTGAACGACCTGCCGGAACTGCTGCGTGCCCAGATCGGTCATTTCTTTGAGCACTACAAAGACCTGGAAAAAGGCAAGTGGGTTAAAGTGGAAGGTTGGGCTGATGCCGCCGCTGCGAAAGCCGAAATCCTGTCTTCTTTCGAGCGTGCTAAAAACAAATAAGGCGCTGTGATGATGTCTTTCGCGTTTTGGTTACGACAGTCACATGACCAGTAGCCAGCAACAGAAAGTCAGCAACGCCTGAATAACAACACCGCCGATGGCGGTGTTGTTGTTTATACCTCAGAGACAATCTCCATCACCGGTCTTACTCTTCGTCAAACGCAGGCCGCCAGGAGCTGCCAACGCCAAACTCCGCTTCATGCGCTGGCCGGGCCGTGACGGTGTCGTAAATGATGTGCAATTTTTCAATCAACCCTTCACTGTTCATTTCCAACACATCGACACACTCAAAATGCGCTGGCTCGCCGGAAGGCAACGTCCATCTGAATTTGAACCAGATGGTAATGAGCGGCCGACCGTCCACCTGCGACCCCTTCGTCACCCCCTTCAGATTGATTTTCGCACGTCCGGTGTCTTTGAATAACGCGGTATAGAAATCAACCGCTTTTCTCGGGCCGTACAACGGTGAAAATACCACCCCATCGGGGGTATAGAGATCGAGAATGGCGCGAAGATCGCTCTTCTCCAGTGATTCAAGGTACGTTTTAGCAATCTGATCCGGTGTCATTGTTTTTCCTCCTGAAGCGTAATGTCCATCGTAATTTCACCGGCTGCCAACGGCTCGGATAGCCGCCATGCAGCCAGTACATGAGTTGCCAGTTGACCGACGTGGCCGACAATATCGCCCGCGTCGGTCACCAGTGTGGTTGCCCCCGATGCCGCCCAGGCAACCTGGTCATCCACATGGCAGTGGACAACAACACCTCGCGCCGCCAGCGCCGCCCGCATCGCCACTAACAATTGCTCTTTGCTGCGCCCCAACGCTGCCAGATGAAATGGCTGCTGGGGGATGGCCGAGTACAACTGTGCCAGGTGTTCGTCAGACGGCGCGCGGCCGGTCGCCACGCTCGGGGCAAGCGGCAATCGAGCAGGTAAAAACACACGTGCACGTTCAAAAATACCGCCGTAATGCAGCGGTAATGCGGTGCCTTGTTGCTGCCACAGGGTCAATAACCCTGGTAACAAGAGCGGTTGCATCACCGGCTCAATACCCTCTATCGGGTCGCGCAGTTGCCAGTAATTGGCCAGCGTGTCCGGTAAGGTAGCGGGTTGTACGCAAGCCAACGCCTGCACAGAGGTAAACGGAAAGGTCGAGACCTGCACCAGTCCCCCGGTCGCCATCGTCCAGTCGGTCTGGCTATCAATGTCATGCGTGCCTGATTTTTCCGCCTCTGCCGTGGGCAAGTCCATCGCCCTGCTGCTGGCATAGGTCAGGTCGCCATTCACGATCGGCTGCAAATCTTGCAAACCGTCCCTGAGCATCAGCGTGCGTTCCACCCCAATGCCAAATGAAAAAGCGCTAAACGCGTCAGGGTCGACACCGCAATTGATCAGCACATCCCGATGCACCATGCCGCAGCCACCCCATTCAATCCACCCTTCACCCTGACAGGTCGGGCACGTGGCCGACTGCCCATGGCACTGATTGCATTGAATATCAATTTCGGCTGCCGGTTGCGCGTAGGCAAACTCATAAGGCCGTAACCGTGTCACCACCCCTTGCCCAAACAGCGAATGCGCCAGTTCATCCAGCAATTGCTTGAGGTTATCCATCGTCAGATGGCGGTCTACCGCTAACCCCTCCAGTTGATTGAAGACCGGGCTGTGCGTGGCATCAAGCGCATCAGGCCGATAGGTGCGGCCAATATGAAAGCGATATAATGGCGGCGATTGCGTCAGCAAGGTACGCGCCTGTACTGGCGACGTATGCGCCCGCAGCACCAACCCGGAACGCGGCCGATGTCGCTCAGGCTGTTGTGCTGGCGTCGTTAACTCGCCGTACTGCTCTGCGGCTGACTGGGTCAGGTAAAAAGTATTGTCCGAAGTACGGGCAAAATGATCGTCAGCCATATTCAGCACATCGAAATTGAACCATTCGGCTTCAATTTCTGGTCCATCCATCGGGGTATAGCCACACGCCTGAAAAAAACCGGCGATCTGTTGCCTGAGCAACGTCAGCGGATGCAATGAACCTCGCGGAGGTTGGCTACAAGATGTCATGATGAAGCGCCCTGCAATGTCCAGGCGGCGATACGCTCATGTACCAAATCCATCATGTCCCAAGCCTGACGGCACAACGGCAGCAGCGATTGTATTTTTTCAGCGGGCAGGCTGTGGAGGTAAGCCTGACCGATAGACCGATGGTCATCATCCGCTTCGGCATGCACATCAAAATAATCGCCTTCAACCTCGGGCTTATGGAATATTTCAGAGGTGGCAAGGCCAAATACGTGACCGCTCGACTCGACGACCAGATGCACCACCACCACTTTCCCTGCTTCATCCTGTTGGTACATCTGAGAGACAAACCAGTTACCGCCGGCTTCCAAAATTGGGTCGTAAACCTCGTCATTAATCTCATAACGCACGCGCAATAACTCATCATGCCCCACTTCTTCCATGAAATGACGCTGATACTCCTCCTGCAAAGCCGGGGTGATGCACAGTGCCTGACGAGCCAGCACCATTTTCTGAAAATAACGTGACCAGACATATAAGGCTGATACAAAACGTTGACGTAATTGCGCGTCTTTCTGTAACCGGCCGGAAGAGAATAGCTGAAACAAGGCATTGGTCTGGTGACGCCCCACCAGCGTTTCGTTCACCTGATAGAGGTTATTTAGCGCATCGCTGAATGTTACCCTTGCCTGTTGTTCATCTTCATATAATCCCTTACCTTCAAATTGAATCGACAAACCATGAAAGGTTTCGCCCTCGCGGGTGGTAAAACCGTGGTTGCGGAAGGGTTCGACACAAACGATATCCCCCTCATATAATTGACGAGGCTCATCTCCCGTTAATTGCACAGAACCACTACATACAATAATCATGGATTTTGTCGGGTGTTGATGGACATCCAGTGTCTCGCCATCGGTTAAACGCACCCAGGCAAATGACAAGCGACCTGACTCGGGAATGAAATGAGCCAGATTTTCATTGCGTCGAAAATCACGATGCTGCCCCAATAAATGCTTTTCACCATTAACATCCACATGTGTAATTGCACGAATTTGTTCACGCGCAATAACATGGGTAACGGCATTTTGTTCCTTATTCATATCCAACGACTCCTTGTAATTACAGTTATTATATTTCGTTTTATTGACAACAACGGTTAAACCACAAAGATTAGCCATACGGCCTTTCATTCGTGTTCATAAAGTTTTTTATAAAAAAGGTTGGTACAGATTATGTCATATCAATACATTCAAATAATCACGGTTATTCCAACACCCGCAGCAGATTATCCATTACCTCGGGTGCAGCCAGTGAAATACGAATATAACCGATAAGCCCCATCGGATTCGGTAGCACATCAAACCCGGCATTCAGTAACCGGGTTGCCATCGATTCGGGTGCTTTAATGGTAATAAAACCCGCATGGGCAAACACGTTTTCAATTTCAGGAATATTTTTCAGCCGTAGCGCTACCCGTTCGCGTTCCTGAATAAAAAGCAAAATTTGTTGTTTTAATTGCCCGATATTTGAGAGTACGGCTTGCGCCTGCTCAATGACCGGCTGAGGAAGTGCAAAGGGAAGGCGTACCTTCATCATGGCTTGAATCAGTTCAGGCTGTGCCAATACCGCCCCCAGACGTAACCCAGCCAACGCCATGGCTTTGGACAAGGAACGCACCACAATCAGTTGCGGATAGTCATGAATTAAATGACGAAATGAACGTCGGGAGGCATATTCTACATAGGCTTCATCAATGACAACCAACCCTGAGAAATTCTCCAGCAGGTGAATAACCTCAGCCATAACCAAGCTACTGCCAATGGGGTTATTAGGGTCACACAGCAATATGCCTTTCGCCTGACTCGCCTTTATCCTGACCAGATCAAGGTGATTAAACTCATCACCTAAAAGCGGGATAGGTTCAACATGAACAGAATAGGCCGTAGCCAGTTCGTCAAACAAACGGAAATTGGGTGGTGTGACAATCACACTGTCTTGTCGCGGTTCAAAGAACGTTCGAAAGATTAAATCCAGGCCATCAGAGGCACCACGAGTCATGAGCACCCAGTCCGAATGCCATTCCTGATTACCTTGATAGTCCTCTATCTCTGCCAATGCATTAAGATAACGGCTGGCGAGTGTTGGATAGACATTCGCAGGGTAACGATTTTGCTGACCACCAAACGGATTTTCGTTATCTCGCAGATTAACCATGCCTCGTTCTTCTGAACGGGAAGAAAAACTGAAGGCGGGCTTCATACTGTTAATCACATCCCTGACCAGTGATTTTTTCATTTTCGTCCTTGTGTTAGTGAATTACAAATGGTGTGCGATGCCTTTTCTTTTATTCGTATCCATATTAATTCTTCCCCTGCGATAGCAAATAAATATAACCAACAAAAAACAAATCAATATAAATAATAATAGCAACCCCAGGTGAAAGGTGCTATTCCCCCAACAATAATCAACATAACAAAAATAAATAACAACTAACCCAAAAAGCAAATAAGAGTGAATTAGTGTTAATAAATTTTATTATTGAATCAAAATCACCACACTGTCAAGCATCATAAAAAACAAAATAACGTCACAAGAACAACAAATTTTTTACTCAAAAACCAAGAATATATATAAAAAATATCAACGAGATTTCTTTACAAAGAAAGAATTAATAAACACAAACAACAAATCAAGAAAAATAAATAAGAGAAAGTGACTATTGATAGAAATAAATAATCCCGGTTAACGTTATTCGCTACCGGGATTATGTAGAGTATGACGAGATGGTAGGTTATGGCTCTTCGTTACGCTTCAACCAGTCGCCGCTGACGATACGACGTAAGCCAGTAACCGGGCGCTGATACAGGTAAATCCAGGCGCTGCCATAAGGCGTGGCAATCAACTCACGCTGGTAAGCTCCGCCTCCCCGCTTCAGTTCATCCAGTTCGGTCAGAATAGACGAACTGATGCGGTACACTTCGCAGTAAATCTCTCCTTCGCCTGCAACCGCCGCCGGATAGTGTCCCAGATCGTATAACTCATACCCTTCGAGCTGGTGATCCCCTAACCACTGAGCGTTGGTCATCCAATGACTGTTTCCCTGTTTGCGCCGTAAACTGCCGTAGACAATAATTCGCATTGCTAAAACTCAAACTGATAGAGCACATCGAGTGCCTGATTCACACCAGACACCGCTTCCAGATATAGTTTTGGCATTAAACGGTAACGTAAGGTTAACGTTGCCAATGAGTCGAACAGGCCGACACCATATTTGACCTGCAGGCCCGGAAGGACGTAACCGCTGACAACAACCTGCGATTTGTCGCCAACTCCCTGTGTATCCAGAGCTAAATTGCTTACGCCAAAGGCCTCGCCGATTTTACCCACAACTTGACCACTTTGTGCAACCCCTAAACCAATCAAGGCCGATGTCATCATCGAACTATCCGCGCCACTACTGTTCAAACCCTGGCCGCGCAGCAGGTAAGACAGCGCTTCCTCCTGGGATAACGTCGGTTCCGAAAACACATCCAACTTAGGTGCATTGGCGGTACCGGTGACCCGTACGCCAACCGTCACGCTGTCTGCGGTATTATCCGGGTTGCGAATAGCTTCGATATTTAACACCGGCAGCGTCGGCGGCCCGGAAAACAGCAATAGCCCTTTACGCACTTGCAGATCCTGCCCATAGGCTTTGAAGCGACCTTCCTGCATCGAAATCTGCCCGTTCAGCCCCAACCCTTGTTCATCCTGCGAGACTTTCAAATCGCCATGAAGACGGGCTCGTAACCCATAAGCATCCAGCCAGACATCATCACCCACCCGGACAATCAGGTTGCTGGCGATGGGAATCCCGCGGGCAACGGTTGCAACCGGTTGACGCCGCGCATCCAGAATCACTTCATCCGAGGAGACATCCACCGCACTGGCGGGCATATCGTGCACCACAATCCGCGCCCAGGGGATCGTCACCGTACCGTTTAGCGACAGTAGCTGTGGCGTCGCCTCGAACACGATATCCGGCGACACATCCAGCCGAGCCATTGGCGGTACGGTCACCCGCATACGATCACCGTTAACGGCAATCCGCGCTCGCCAGGCATCGAATACCGACCAGTCGGCGTTCCCCGCCAGGGTTATTTGCCCCTTTGTGGTACGGAACACACCTTGCAATGTCGAGGACATACCGTTGAACACCAACGCTAACCGGCCACTGGTCAAATCAACGGGCATCCAGTTACCATCCACATCAAGGTTATCCAGCGTGAGTTGCCCAAACACCTGCGGACGTTGCAGGTCACCGCCCAACCGCAGATCAGCATTAACAACCCCGGCGGCTTTCTCGTTTTGACGCAGCATCGGTCGCAGCAAGTCGAGTGACAACGCATTTAGCGTCACCGTACCACTCAGATTACGGCGATGCTGCGGATCGGTAATACTCACATCGCCCCGGAAACGGCCATTACCCTGAATGCCCATCAACCACGCCAGGCGCGCCTGCCCGTGCTCTAATCCGGCATCCAGGGTCAACGTGTCAAACGCTACCGGCAGCGTGCCGCCTTCAACCTGCTGGCGAACGGTGACACCCTGACCCGCCAGCGTGACGCGTGCCTGGGGCAAACCACCGTCGGCCTGCCAACTGACTTGCGCATTGCCGTTCACCGTACCACTCACCGCCGTCTGCTGGCCGATAAACGGTGCCAGCATCGCCAGATTAAACCGGTTAAGCGTCACGCTTGCCTTGCCGCTGGCTCCCGCCTCAATCGGCTGAGGTACGCACAATTCAGCATTAGGGTTACGCCAGCAATGCGTTCCTATCGTGACGGTCTGCGCCGCAACCCGATAGACCAGCGACATTGACGGTGCCAGCCGCCATTCGCCGACCGGGGTATCAAACCGCGTATCGCTCAGCTCCCCCTGCCAGCGCTGCTGTGCACGGTCGAAGTGGCCGCTCAATAACAACTGGCCGCCTACTGGCTCACCGTTCAGGGTGACGCGTAGCTGGTGCTGACTCTCATCACCGGTCGCCCGGACATTCAGCGACGCCAGCCGCACATCCCCCTGCGTCAGTTGCTGCACCTGTAACGTCAGTGTGCCCTGTACCTGTTTATCCGATTGCACGTCACCCTTGAGTGTCAGTTTACCGAGGCTCAGTTCCTGCCAGCGCAACGCGGTGGCGGAAATATCTGTCTGCAACTGTGGTGCCCCACGTTTGCCCTCCAGCCGCAGTTTCCCCGTTATCTGTCCACCCAGGCCGGGCAGTATCCCATTGAGCGACGGCGCATTAATGTCACCGCTCAATCGCCATTGGTCTTTCAATTCCCCCTGCAACGTCAGTTGGTTACGCCCCAGCGAGAGCGTCACCCCCGGAATCGACCACTGACCGTCGGCATTACCGCTCACTGCCCCTTTGGCGCTCAGTTTGTTCTGCCGGATTTGCCCATCCAGCGCCAACTGCGGTACATCAAACCGCCATGACTCTCCCGCCAGGCCGCCATTAATGGTGAATACACCGTCCAGCTGTGCTGGCCACTGTGGCCATTGCTGCGCGGTATTGATACCTTTAAGCGCCAGATTACCGTTCCAGGTTATCGCATCACGCCAGTCCAGTTGACCGGTTATGTCCGCCGTTCCCTGCAACGCCGCCAGCCGTAGTCGTGCCAGCGAGAACTGTTGTTCACTGCCCTGACCATCGAGCGTCAGGGTACCGGGTGGCAGTTCACTGCCACGGATATCCCCGCGTAGCGACAGTGCATAATCCGTCACCTTTCCGCTGACATTCAGTTGTACTTCATTGAACTGGTAAAGCGCGTCACCGGTTAGCGGCCAACGCAGTTGCGGTGTGCGCACGCTCAGGTTAAGCGGCAGGCCGGGTTCAGCCAGCGTGGTCTGGATATCGACCTGCGCCCGCTGCGGGCCAGACAGGTTTATTGCCAGCCGTAGCTGCTGACGCAGGCTACCATCAGCGGTCAGCCGTATGCGCTCCCCCTTGAGCTGATCGCTATTTAGCATACCGTTGAGGTTAAGCGTGACCGGCCAGTCGCCCGATAAGGTCGCGTTGCCATGCGCATACAGTGCGCCCTGCGGCGATTGCACCGTGAGTTGCTGCAACGTCAGCGTCTGCTGCCGGGTAGCTGCCTGCAGTTGGACGCGTGAAATCACTACCGGTTGGCTTCCTACAACCTGCCATGACTCCCCTTGCACATCGGCAATGGTGAGATCTAACGGCAAAGTAAACTCTGGCATCGCTGGTAGTAGCGGTACGGAAAACAGCGCATGTAGTGTTTCGCCCAGCGGCGGCGGCTTCACCGCGCTCACCGGCGGTGCAGATGGCGCTTTCGCTGTGGCAGGCAGCGAGACAATGAGGCCTGACACCTGTGTCGGCAACAACGTCAGTGAACGCCCCTGCCAGTTCAGCGCAGTTTGCAGCGAGTTCAGCGACACATCGGTGCCATCAACCACAATGCGACTATCGGTCAGACTGATGTGATTCAGCGCCATCGCCACCGGTGCAAGAATTTCGGTTACCGGTGCGCTTTTCACCGGTGGTTCGGGTTCGGCCGGTGGCAATGCCTGGGTATTGATAGCGACCATCAGCCCCTGCAACGACAGGTCATCCAGACACAGCTGACTGCGCCACAGGCATCCCGGTTTCAACGCCACATGCACGCGCTCTGCCTGCACGCTGACGCCGGATGACTGGTAGCGTATGGCATTGAGCGTCAAATCCCGCCAGCCGCCTTCGACGGCTCCCATTTCCAGCCCCGGCACCCAGCGCGTAGCCGCGCCAAGTAACAGATGTAACCCTGGCGTGGTGGTCACCAGCAGTATCACTGCCAGCAATAATGCCAGCACCCCCACCATCAGGCCAATGCCGGCTTTTTTCATCCTGCTCATAATTCCGGTCCCAGCCCGATATAAAACTGCAATCCACGTTTATCGTTATCGCCAATCGGCCGGGCGATATCCAGCTTGACTGGCCCAACCGGCGAAGCCCAGCGCACACCAATACCCGCGCCTGTTTTCAGGTTGGTGCGAGCCAGATCATTGACGGCTTCGCCACTGTCGATGAAAACGGCTCCCCACCATTTCCCCGTGACGTTGTACTGGTACTCCAGCGATCCTGTTGCCAGCTTCGAGGCACCGGTGAGCTTGCCGTCGCTATCGCGTGGAGAAATGGATTTGTACTTATAACCGCGAATGCTGCGATCGCCACCGGCAAAGAAACGCAGCGAAGGGGGAACGCGCGAGAAGCTACCGGTTTCGATCCAGCCCAGATTGGCGCGAGTCACAAAACGGTGTTTTTCTGCCAGCGTTCGGATCCAGACGTTTTGTGCCTGAAATACCGCAAAATCAATATCCGATCCCCACAAGGTATTGGAGACATCCACCGAGTAACGCTGGGTATCGCCCCAGTCGGGCATGAGCCCACCTCGTTGTCGGGTACGATTGAAACTGACGCCAGGGTAAAGCAGCATCGTCGTGTTGGTGACGTTGGCCTGAGTGAAGTGATCCAACGTCCAGCGCATGTTCACAGCCCGCTGCCAGCCGCTGGAAAGCTCCCAGTAACGTGCCAGATTGAATGTCGTCGAGTCAGACTGGGTATCGTTGAGATCTTCGCGCTTGAAGCCCCCCTGCGCCAGATAGTACTGCTCCAGCGGGCTTTTCAGCAGGGGCATTTTGTAGCTGAAATCCAGTTGCTGTTCCGGCGCAGATACGCTCAGGCTGCTTTCCAGACTGTGGCCATAATCGTTCACCCAGGGTCTTTTCCAGGTTGTTTTCAACCGTGGCCCAACATCGGTGGCATACCCTACCCCGGTTTCCACATTATTGCGGGTACGCGGCGTCACCACCGCCTCTAGCGGCAGGACTTTACTCTGGCGACCCTGTTCGAAATCCGGCGAGACGACCGCAGAGTTAAACCAACCGGTGGCAGACAAGCGCCGGTTAAACTCCCCCAGTTGTTCTACCGAGTAAGCATCGCCCTCGCGAAAGGGCACCAGATTGTGCAAATACGCCTGCTGAATCTGAGAGCCACGAAAGTTCACCTTGCCAAAGCGATAGCGGGTGCCGCTGTCATAATCGATGTCCCACCAGGCCTGATGGGTAGAGGGCATCACCCTTAACTGACTTTGAGTGAAATGGCCGTCGAAATAGCCCTTACGCATCGACAACGTATTGAGTTCGCTTTTGAACGCATCATAATCACCGTGATTGAGCGGACTACCGACCGCAGGCCGACGTTGTCGCACCAGCTTTTGATAATCCTCATCCTGTTGTGCACCACCGCGAATAGCGATGCTGGAACCAGCGATGTTGACCGGCTCTCCCGGTGTCACCGTGACCTTCAACACCGGGCGGCCACGTCCCTGTGCTGGAATGAACTCAAAGCGGATATCCGGGTCGTAGTACCCCAGCGCACGAAGCCCCTTGCGGATAGCTTCATCAACCCGGGCACGAAAACGCCCATCAGCATTAACTTCATCCGGGGTGATAGTAGAAAGGCGTGCCCGCACATTCTTCTGCAACTCCCCGTCCAGCCCGGTAAGCTGAAGACGCACATTCGATGCAGCCCATGCCGACGTCGCCATCAGTAGCAGGCTTCCTACGCTTAACACCCGGCAGAACACGGCGCTACGGCGGCAAAATCTATTTTTTATCCTGATAAAAATTGTCACGTAACTTCCCAGTAGCGTCGGAAAAATCGACGTATTTTCTGAACAACAACAGACAGGTATCTCAGTAACGATAGAATTAGTTACCGCTGTTAACTATAGATAGTCGTCGCTATACCGACAACGCCATGATCCTGAAAGCCACCCACACCCGGCACAATCGCCCGGCAATGCGTACACTTCAGTCAGGGGCCACCGCCTCAACGACATACTCGCTGTCGATACCCGTACCGTTGTCATATACCTATGCTATTTCGCCATAAAGACAGAGCGCATTAACTCGGTTATGCTCTGAAAATGACGAAATACAGGGTGATAATCAGGAGCCAAACGTGATAGTGAATTTTGACAAGACCCAGTTGATCGACAAGTCAGATGCCCTGCCAGGCCGCACGACGCCGATGCCGGTCGCCCGCCTGCACGTGGTCAACCAGCACTCCATGACCCACGTTCCGGACCACATGGAGGTGGCGATTTTCGCGATGGGTTGTTTCTGGGGCGTAGAGCGCCTGTTCTGGCAACAGTCAGGGGTGTACAGCACTGCGTCAGGGTATTGCGGCGGCTATACCCCCAACCCGACGTATCGGGAGGTGTGCACCGGTAAAACCGGCCATGCCGAAGCGGTACGGGTGGTGTTTGACCCGGCTGAGGTGAGTTACCCCCAGTTGTTGCAGCTGTTTTGGGAAAACCACAATCCCGCGCAAGGGATGCGTCAGGGCAACGACATCGGCACGCAATACCGTTCCGCACTCTATACGTTAACGCCAGAGCAGGACGCCGCCGCCAAAGCCAGCTACCAGCGCTTTCAGCAGGCCATGCGCGAAGCGGGCGATAACCGTGCCATTACCACCGAAATTCAACCCGCCGGGCCGTTTTACTACGCCGAAGATGAGCACCAGCAATA
Source organism: Dickeya zeae NCPPB 2538 (assembly GCF_000406165.1). NCBI lineage: Bacteria > Pseudomonadati > Pseudomonadota > Gammaproteobacteria > Enterobacterales > Pectobacteriaceae > Dickeya > Dickeya zeae. The sequence goes on from NZ_CM001977.1 coordinate 3,592,468, forward strand.
CCTGCACAAAAATCCGCACGGCTACTGCGGACTGGGCGGTATTGGCGTGTGTTTACCGCCGCAAGGCTAAGGCTGGCGACGATTTCATCGCACCTGTTATACTGTGCGTCCACAGGACCGGTTTCCGGTCCTTTTTGCGGTGCAATCGCACTCCTATTTCGGTGCCGAAGCACCCCTTATTGCGGTGCCACAGCACCCATAATGTGATTCCCTTTCAGAGGTTCGCCGTCCGCGACGACTGTGCGAAAAAACTATGTTAAACAGTCTGTTAATTATTTTATGTCTTATCGCCATTAGTGCGTTTTTTTCCTTATCGGAAATATCACTGGCCGCTTCGCGCAAAATCAAACTGAAGCTGATGGCCGATGAGGGAGACCTGAATGCCCCGCTGGTCCTGAAATTTCAGGAAACGCCGGGCATCTTTTTCACCGTCATTCAGATAGGCCTCAATGCGGTTGCAATCCTCGCCGGTATCATCGGCGACGCGGCATTCTCCCCGTATTTCGAAGTGCTGTTTACCCGCGTTCTGCCGCCAGACATGGTCGCCCGGGCCAGTTTCATCTGTTCGTTTGTGCTGGTGACCAGCCTGTTCATCCTGTTTGGCGACCTGACACCGAAACGCATTGGTATGATTGCCCCGGAAGCGATTGCCATTCGGATCATCAACCCCATGCGCTTCTGTCTGTTGGTATTCCGCCCGCTGGTGTGGCTGTTCAACGGCCTGGCTAACCTGATTTTTCGGCTGTTCAAATTACCGATGGTGCGCAAAGAAGACATCACACCGGATGATATCTATGCGGTGGTGGAAGCCGGAGCCCTGGCCGGCGTGCTGCGCAAACAGGAACATGAGTTGATCGAAAACGTATTCGAGCTGGAATCCCGTACCGTACCGTCCTCCATGACCTCGCGTGAAAGCGTGGTCTATTTCGATTTGCACGAAGATGAAGCGCAAATCAAAGAGAAAATCGCCCACCAGCCGCATTCCAAGTTTCTGGTCTGCGACGGCACCATTGACCAGATTGTCGGCTATGTGGATTCCAAAGATTTGCTGAACCGGGTGTTGGGGAACCAGAGTCTGGAGCTGACCAGTGGCGTCCAGATTCGCCCGGCGCTGATGGTACCGGATGCCCTGACGCTGTCAGAAGCGCTGGAAAGTTTTAAAACGGCAGGAGAAGATTTTGCCGTTATCCTCAACGAGTACGCGCTGGTGGTAGGGATTATCACCCTCAACGACGTGATGACAACGCTGATGGGCGACCTGGTTGGACAAGGGATGGAAGAGCAAATTGTCGCCCGTGACGAGAACTCCTGGCTTATCGAGGGGGGCACACCAATAGAAGACGTGATGCGCGCCTTGAGTATTGATGAGTTTCCTCACTCTGATAATTACGAAACCATCGGCGGGTTCATGATGTATACGCTGCGCAAAATCCCCAAACGTACTGATTTTGTCCGTTACTCTGGGTATAAATTTGAAGTGGTGGATATCGACAGCAACAAGATAGACCAGTTGCTGGTGACCCGTCTGGAAGAAAGAACAACGGTTAACCCCGAAACGCCCCCGGCCTAAGCCAGCCTTCACCGTTCAGTCGCTACCAATAACAACGGCCCGTCAAAGGGCCGTTTTCCTGTTGCTGAAGAGGGTTCGTCAACCCAGTTCAGCCTGCAATTTCAGTACCTGACGGTTCACTTCAGACATCACCACCAGATGCTGTTTATCCTGCGTCTTGGGCAGCAGGATGCGCCCCTGATCAAATTCAAAAGCGCCAATCCCGTTAATGTAGAGCCTTCCACGAAACAGGATTTTCACATACTTGGCGACCTTCAGGGGATTGTAACGCTCGAAGATCCTCATCGTCTTCCTCTCCTCCCGTTTTTATTCGCCACGCACCCCGTTCCTGATTCAGGCCGGAGATATCCTGCGTGGCAATCATGTACTACTGATTAGTGCCTTTATTCTGTGGTTAGTTCCCGCAACAACAGAATTATTTATGGCATTTACATAATTTTACCGAATAGACTAATGCCATAATTTTTAAATCAGTATAAACCTTCAAGGTATTACCGTGTGTGCGGTATGCCGCAAACTCGGGCATACCGCCGCACTCGTGTTAACGGCCGCCAATCTACCGGGAAAATATGACCAAAAAACGACAGTACATCGTGCGTCATGTTAAAGATGAAAACGTAAAGAAAGGTATCGCAGCAGGCGCGTTGGCTGCTGCGATATCAGCGGGAAGGATCAGGCTGGCACATCACGACCAGTAGAAAATACGCCTCAAAACAGCGATACACGAAATCCGGGGTTCAGGAAGGACTCACGCGGCACATAGGAGAGCTCACGCCCCTGCCAGTCGTGCACTTGTGCACCGGCGGCCAGTGCTACCGCATGCCCGGCGGCGGTATCCCAGATATTCGTCGGTCCAAACCGCGGATACAGTTGCGCTTTGCCTTCGGCTACCAGACAGAACTTCAGCGACGAACCGATAGAAACGGTCTGGTGTTCACCTAACTGGCGCAGATAATCCTCCAGCTCTGCGTCGGCATGGGAACGGCTCACTACCACCAGCGGCGGCCGGGCATCTTTCACCCGAATCGGACGGCGCGCACCCTGTTCCTCTTTCCAGGCATTGCCCTGTGCGGCGGCATACATCACACCCGTTACTGGCACATACACCACCCCCAGCACCGGTTTACCGTTATCAATCAACGCAATATTGACGGTAAACTCACCGTTACGGTTAAGAAACTCCTTGGTCCCATCCAACGGGTCCACCAGCCAATAACGCTGCCAGTGCTGGCGTTCGGACCACCCCTGCGGGTCCTCTTCCGAAAGCATCGGGATAGTGGGGTGCAGTTCCGCCAGCCCACGCGCAATCACTTTATGCGCCGCCAGGTCAGCCGCCGTCACCGGCGAATCATCTTTTTTATGCGCTACATTGAGCGGCTGATGGCCGTTATATACCTGCATGATGGCCTCTCCCGCCTCACGCGCCAGTTGGCAGATCGGTTCTAACATCGTTTCACCTCGTTATCTGTACAGGCCATTATTATGTCTGTCCCCGGCATTCTATCCTTTAATAAATCGCGTTGCAGGACGGCGGGTATATGTCATGCTTCACACTTCAGACTGATATTTAACACTATATTCATCAAAATCTGCGATATAGATTCAGGCTTCGCCGCCAGTACATCGGACAAATGACCAGCGGCGAAGCCCTATTCATACCTCGTCACAGGAGCGACCTTTATGAAGCATAAGCTGGTGCTGAGCCTGCTTGCGATGGCTATCGCTACCGCTACTCAGGCGGCGACCGTCGATTTACGGGTGCTGGAAACCACCGATCTTCACAGCAATATGATGGACTATGACTACTATAAAGACAGTCCAACGGATAAATTCGGACTGGTCCGTACCGCCAGTTTAATTCAGGCCGCTCGTCAGCAGGCCATCAACAGCGTGCTGGTGGACAACGGCGATATTATTCAAGGCAGCCCACTGGGTGACTACATTGCGGCCAAAGGATTACAAAAAGGCGATGTACACCCGGTCTATCTGGCGATGAATACGCTGGATTACGCCGTCGGCAATATCGGCAACCACGAATTCAACTACGGGCTGGACTACCTGCACAAGGCCTTGTCTGGTGCCCACTTCCCTTATATCAACGCCAACGTGCTGGATGCCAGTAACGGCAAACCACTGTTTACACCTTACCTGATCGAAAAGAAAACGGTGAAAGACCGTGACGGTAAGCCGCATGAACTGCGCATTGGTTACATCGGTTTTGTCCCGCCACAAATCATGGTGTGGGACAAAGCCAACCTGAGCGGTAAAGTCACGGTGGCGGATATCACCGAAACCGCGAAAAAATGGATACCGGAGCTGCGCAAACAAGGGGCGGATGTGGTGATTGCCATCCCGCATTCCGGCCTGTCAGCTGAGCCGTACAAAGCGATGGCGGAAAACTCGGTCTACTACTTAAGCCAGATTCCCGGTATTGACGCCATTATGTTTGGTCACGCTCACGCCGTGTTCCCGAGCAAAGATTTTGCTGGTATCCACGGTGCCGATATCGCCAAAGGCACGCTCAATGGCGTACCGGCGGTGATGCCCGGCCAGTGGGGTGATCACCTTGGGGTGGTCGATTTGGTCTTGAACAATGACAGCGGGCAGTGGAAAGTGGCCGAAGGCAAAGCGGAAGCCCGCCCGATCTTCGACAAAGCCCAGAAGAAATCACTGGCGGCGGAAGATGCACAACTGGTTAACGTACTGGCGGACGCCCACCAGAAAACCCGTGAATTTGTCAGCCAGCCTATCGGTAAATCCTCCGACAACATGTACAGCTACCTGTCGTTGATTCAGGACGACCCGACCGTACAGATAGTCAACAACGCGCAGAAAGCCTACGTCGAACACTTTATTCAGGGCGACCCGGATCTGGCGGACCTGCCGGTGCTCTCCGCCGCCGCGCCATTTAAGGCTGGCGGTCGCAAAAACGACCCGGCCAGCTATGTGGAAGTCGAAAAAGGCCAGTTGACCTTCCGTAACGCCGCCGATCTTTACCTCTACCCCAATACGCTGGTGGTGGTGAAGGTCAAAGGCGAGCAGGTACGGGAATGGCTGGAATGCTCAGCCGGTCAGTTCAACCAGATTGATGTGCATAAACGCGAACCACAATCGCTGATCAACTGGGAAGGGTTCCGCACCTACAATTTTGACGTGATTGACGGTGTCAGCTACCAGATAGATGTCACCCAGCCCGCCCGTTACGACGGCGAGTGCCAATTGATCAACGGTAATTCGCACCGTATCAAGGATCTGACCTTTAACGGCAAACCTATCGACCCACAGGCCACGTTCCTTGTCGCCACCAATAACTACCGCGCTTATGGTGAGAAGTTTGCCGGTACCGGTGAAAAACAAGTCGCGTTCGCATCACCGGATGAAAACCGTGCGGTACTGGCTGCCTACATCAGCACTGAAACGAAAAAATCCGGTGAGGTGAAACCGTCGGCGGACAACAACTGGCGTCTGGCGAAGATTACCAGCGATACACCGTTGGATATCCGGGTGGAAACCTCTCCATCGCCGAAAGCCGCCGCATTCATCAAGGAAAAATCGCAATACCCGCTCACCCTGGTGGGCAACGATGATATCGGCTTCGCCGTGTACCGTCTGGATCTGCAAAAATAACCCATCATCACACCGCGCCGATGGGCGCGGTGTTTTCATCATCCTCTTTCTCCCGGTAATCCTTTTTAGGGATAGCTAATTTTTAAAGATGCATTTAAAATACATTTTATAAATGACACCGTTCAGAGGGTACCCACCATGCACTACCGCGACCAATCATTAGGCGAGCTGGCCATCACCATCCCTCGCGCTACCGCACTGTTCCGTGAATTCAATCTTGATTTTTGTTGCGGCGGCAAACAAACGCTGCTGCGTGCTGCCACCAAGCGGGCGCTGGATATCGATATGCTCGAATCGCGTCTGGCCGAGCTGTCGACACAACCATCCACGGAAAAAGACTGGCAACAGGCCTCTCTTGGCGAAATGATTGTGCATATCATCAGTCGTTTCCACGATCGTCACCGTGCACAGTTGCCGGAACTGATTCGGATGGCGGAAAAAGTCGAACGCGTACACCACGACAAGCCAGGTTGCCCGATTGGGCTGACGGCTCAACTGACGCTGATTCACGACGATCTGACACAGCACATGATGAAAGAAGAGCGGATCCTGTTCCCAATGATCCAGTCCGGTATGGGCGCTCAGGCCACTGGGCCGATTTCCGTCATGGAACATGAGCACGACGACGCCGGTCAACAGTTGGAAGTGGTCAAAACCCTCACCAACAACGTGACCCCGCCGGTCGGCGCTTGTACTACCTGGCGTGCGCTATACACCGGTATCAATGAATTTATCGACGACCTGATGGAACATATCCATTTGGAAAACAATCAGTTGTTTCCACGGGCGCTGAAGGGCGAATAACCGCTGTTACCCGCCATGTAGCCGCTAAAAAAAACCGTGCTCTGTCAGAGCACGGTTTTTTATTTTAGGGTCGCTATCAATCACGGCTTACCAGCGCGGGCCACCGTGATGAGGGCCGGGGCCCCATCCCCATCCTGGACCACGCGGCCCGGCAGGAACGACATAAACCGGCGGCGGAGGCGGTGCTTCTACCACCACAACTCGGCGTGGCGGCGGGGGCGGTGCATAGTCGTAATATTCGTAATAAACCTGGCGGGCATGATGGTGGCGACGGGCGTACCAGCTATCCGGGTCACACCACCGATTACCGTCCCAGTAATAGCCACGAGTATCACGATCGCCGATGTGCAAAGACACACCAGGCAATGACAGACTCAGGCTATCAGCCTGTGCGGCAGGCATTGCTGACAGCAATAAGCCTGTCACGATGGCACCCAGTAAAAGTGGCTTAATCATATTGTTAACCTCTGATTCACCGCAACGCGGCGGATGAGTCACTTATACGGCGCGCTACCTTCAGTCGCTATCAGAAAATGGCTAAATAATAATAACTTCAGGAAAGCAATTCTGGCCTGGCGCCGTTGACTGCACACCAGTATAAAAAAAGAATCGTCAGCCCACCTTTACCAGGTGTATCCATCGGTTACACCACGACGTATTTGCACAGCGGCATGAACCATAATCAATGGGAAATGAGCAATTGAAAAGCGATGAGGTCGGCGTCATTAGCTAACGCCTGCGAGGGGCAATCTGCCGGGTCACGACGTCCCCGGCAGAGAAGACACTTACAGGATTTCCAACAGTTCCACTTCAAAAATCAGGGTACTGAACGGAGGAATGGACGCACCCGCGCCACGTTCGCCATACGCCAGATTCTGAGGGATATAGAGTTCCCACTTAGAACCAACCGGCATCAGTGTCAGCGCTTCGATCCAACCGGGGATCACGCCGCTAACCGGGAATTCAGCTGGCTGACCGCGCTGTACCGAGCTGTCGAACACGGTGCCGTCAACCAGGCGGCCGGTGTAGTGAACCCGCACGCGATCCTGACGGGCTGGAATCGCGCCGTCACCTTGTGTCAGAACACGGAACTGCAAACCGGATTCGGTGCTGCTTACGCCTTCTTTAGCGGCGTTGGCATCCAGAAAACGCTGGCCTTCAGCCGCCAGTTCACGCTGACGTTCACGACGCACCGCATCCGCCCGCTCATGCACTTCACGCAACGCGCGATGTACCACATCAACCGGCACCGCAGGCGCTTTACCTTCCAGCGCATCACACAGCCCTGCCAGCAGCGCATCGGGGATCAACCCCTCCAGACCGGATTCCTGCAGTTGTTGACCAATCTGCAGGCCAATGCCGTAGCTTGCCTGCGCTTCGACGCTGTCATAAGAAGGCGTTGTCATGAATGTTCCTTTAATCTAAAAAATATGAAAGTGCAGCATAGCAGTGAGTCGATTGAGGGTAAAACGTTCTGTCGTTATCTTGTTTCGCCGTCGCTCGACCTTGCGTCAAACCGTTCATGTTTACGGCATCAGTTTCCAATGACGGCGGCCTTAACTGGTTATCTGTCACCAATTACCGATATAATTATACCCAAAATAATTCGAGTTGCGGGACAACACGCTCGCGTGTTGAACAACGCGATGCGTTGGCCCTTTAGGGCAAGGCTCGTTAGAGCCTTGTAACGCGGCAAGAGAGCGAATCCCGATGAGCTTACTCAAGTAAGTGACTCGGGTGAGCGAGCGCAGCCAACACACCTGCAACTTGAAGTATGACGGGTATAGGCTGTTTTTACCTTTATACGGTTCTAAGAGAGGTCACCATGGGCAGAATCGCGCCCAGGAGAAAACAATCCAGGAGAGATCAATCCCGGAAAGAGCAATCCACCTGGAATCCCCTGACGTTATGGCAGTCTTGCCTGAACTGGCTGGCTCAGCGACGTCAACACAAGGCGATGCCAGATGAACCGGAAGAACGTGCAGAGGAAGCCGTCGAGGTTTCCCCGGATCCTGCTCCACGCCACTCGCATCGCAGACATTCATCCTGGCTGCGGACAGTGTGGCACCTGCCGGATGATTTCAGTTGGATGGACCCGCTGCCCTATTTTCACCGTCGCTGTATTCTGATTCTGTTGTGCCTGCTGTTACTGGTACTGCTGTGGCCGACCTCGCCTTCAGCACCTGCGCCGTCCCGTCAGGTGGACGTCCCGCTCAGCTCGCAGAATGCGCCGATACAGGCACAACTGGTGGACCCTAACGCCACCGACACCGCTAACCAGACGTCGCGCCCGGCGACATCTGGTGCCCACTGGCAGTCCTACCAAATCGCCTCCGGTCAGACGCTGGCGCAGTTATTTCGCGACAATAACCTGCCCGTCAACGATGTGTTTGCTATGGCGCAAGTCGAGGGCCAGAACAAGCCACTCAGTAATTTGCGGGCCGGACAGAACGTTCGCCTGCAACTCAATACGCAGGGGATGGTAAGCCAGCTTGAAATCGACACCCCGGATGGTCAGCAAGTCCAGTTCACCCGGCAACAAGACGGCTCTTTTATTCGCGTTCGCTAAGCGTCAATTGCTCAACAAGAAAATCACGCAAAACCATGGCATGATTTCGCTGCGTATCCCGACTGCCATATAGCAGCGTTATCGGCGCGTTTTGACACAACAGCGTTATCAACGGTTGCCACGCGCTATGCTGACGGAGTTCCGCGCGGTACAGCCCAACGAAAGCATCCCACTCGACCGGGTTGGCATGATACCAGCGACGCAGTTCATGACTGGGTGCCACATCTTTAAGCCAGACAACGCCAGCCAGACGACTTTTCGCCACACCGCGCGGCCATAGCCTATCTACCAGAAATGCCGCCGGTTCCATCGGCTGATGTACGTCATAGACGCGCATCAGGTGTATCAAGGTCATTTCCTCCCTCCTTATGACTGAATTGATTTCGCCTGTTGATCATACTCGCGGGGTGGCGTCACGTCGTGCGTATCCACCATTAACAGATGATCCTCTGCTGAATAGATCCAATTTCTCGCAAAACCCTCTTGACAGGATCGGTTGCTTTGATAAAAACTGCAAACGTTCCCGCAAACGTTTTTGATAAATTGCACTCGACAGTACCCTATAGAAAAAAGAGGACGTTATGAAAAACATCAATATCGATTTACGTGGTCTTAACCCAGCACCAATCACCCCATTCACCCGTGACGGGGCCGTCGACTATGCGGCTTGTAAAAAATTAGGCAGTTGGCTGGCTAGCATCGACGGTGTGAAAAGCCTCACCGTGTTAGGGCACGCCGGGGAAGGCACCTTCCTGTCGCAAGACGAACAAATGAAGGTGATTGAAGCCTTTGCCGAATCAGTAAACGGCGCGATTCCGATTATCGCTGGCATCACGCTGGAAGGGACCGCTGTCGCGGCAGAAGAAGCCAAGCGCGCCATCAAAGCCGGTGCATCGGCAGGGTTGCTGTACCCGTCCCACGGTTGGCTGCGTTTCGGTTATCAGAAAGGCGCACCGCAGGATAAATACCGTCATGTGTATGAAGAAAGTGGTCTGCCGCTCATTCTGTTCCAGTATCCCGATGCGACCAAATGTACTTACAACCTGGAAACGATGCTGGATATCGCGGCACAACCCGGTGTATTCGCCATGAAAAATGGGGTGAGAAACATGCGCCGCTGGGACACTGAAATTCCTGTCATCCGCCGCGAACGCCCTGACCTGCAAATCCTGAGTTGCCACGATGAATACCTGCTATCAACCGTATTCGATGTGGATGGCTTCCTGGTCGGTTATGGCAACATTGCCCCCGAACTGTTGGTTGACATGATTAAAGCGGGTAAGGCGAAAGATTATGCTGCCGCGCGCGCTATCCACGATCGCCTGCTGCCGGTGACGAAAAGCGTGTACCACCGTGGTTCTCACATGGAAGGCACAGTGGCATTGAAACATGCGCTGGTCGCAAGAGGGATCCTGGATCATGCGACGGTTCGTTCCCCGTTAATGCCGTTGGAACCCGGTGCCGCAGACGAAATCATGACGGCGGTCCGCATGGCGGAGCTTCCTCGCGTTGGCTGATGCGTTCGACGCTCATCTCTACTATCAGCCCAATTATCAGGGTGCCCGCCTGCACAGGGTACGGGCACCCTGCCATTCTGATCTGACGCGCCCTGTTTGCGTGGCCTTGCGCTTCCCTCCACCACATTTACTCGCGTACCGACCGCCATACCCTGTCGGCACTACGCCTTGATTCACGTCATAGCGCTATCTGCGGTGTATTACCAAAAATATAGCTAATTCACCGGTGCCACTACATAATAACAGCGTGCAAAACAAGCAATAAAACAGACACACTCCAGACGGCTGAAGGCATCCGGACAGCGTGGATAGCCTCAAATACCGGAGTTTTATCGGGGAGGCTCCCCTACTGATTACGACGAAGGATGACATGGACTCAAACGCATTTTCGCCACCTGGCGCCAACCGGAAGCTGAGCAATAAACCGGTAACACTGCAGGACGTGGCAACCGCGGCTGGCGTCAGCGTTTCTACTGTGTCGCGCGTACTGGACGAACGTCTGCCCCCATCACGCAGTAAAGCCGCCCAACGGGTCAGAGAGGTCGCACAGGAGCTGGGGTACCGCCGCGATATTATGGCATCCAGCCTGCGTCGTGGTGGCACCGGCACTATCGGCGTGCTGGTGCCGCGTTTAAGCGACATGGTCATGGCGCTTTTATACGAAGCCATTTTCCGCGCCGCAGAACGGCACGGTTACTTCACTATTGTCGCCACGTGTGGTGATGACCCGGTGCAGGAAAAGCAGGCGGCAGAATCGTTGCTTGACCGCCGAGTTGACGGTTTGATTCTGGCTACCAGCCGACTGGATGACCAACTGCCTGCGGAATTACGCCAGCAGCAGATCCCCCATACTCTGGTGTTGCGTACCGATGGCATTAGCCCTTCTGCTACAGGCAACGATGAGCAGGGGGGTTATCTGGCCACTCGTCATCTCATCGATTTAGGTCATCGGGATATCGGCCTGATTGCAGGCCCTAATTTCACCTCGGGAGCGCGTGATCGCCGTCTGGGGTTTCAGCGGGCGATGCAGGAGGCGGGGTTGCCAATACGACCCGAATGGATCCGCGAGTCTGGTTTTGGGATTGAGTCCGGGGAACAACAAGGGTTAGCACTGCTCACACCGGCAAACCGTCCCAGTGCCATTTTTGCGATCAATGATGATCTGGCGATAGGCGTGATGGCGGCAGCGCACCGTGTCGGCCTGACAATTGGTCAGGACCTGTCGCTGGTAGGGTATAACGATATTCCGCTGGTCGCGCGCCTGCCGGTGCCGCTCTCATCAGTCCACGTGCCGCTGGATCATGTCGCCTCACTGGCCGTCGACCTTTTGCTTTCTCCTCCACAAGGCGCTAACACCATCAGTCGGGTTATCCCAAGCCTGATTCCACGCAGCTCCAGCGCGCCATTCAAACGCTGAGTAATGCGCCATGGCCGCTCTGTTTATCAGAGCGGCCTGCGCTCACCGAATTTAGGATAACAGCCGGTGTGGTGATACCAGCGCTGACGGGCGACCGTAGCCTTTCTCCTCAGACGCAACGGCACCTTCAGGCAAACGGAAGACCGCAACCAATTCAGCCAGACGTGCCACCTGCTCTTCCAGCGCATGCGCCGCCGAAGAAGATTCGCTGACCATCGAGGCGTTTTGCTGGATGGTCGAATCCATTTCTGTCACCGCACTGCCGATCTGCGAAATACCACGGCTCTGCTCATCAGAGGCCACCGCAATTTCACCCATCAGGTTGTTGACCGAGTTGACCGACCCCACGATTTCATCCATCGTCGTACCGGCTTTCGTCACCAGATTCGCCCCGACATCCACACGGGAAACCGACTCGGAAATCAGCGCTTCGATCTCTTTGGCGGCCTGAGAACTACGCTGTGCCAGACTACGCACTTCGCTGGCGACGACCGCAAACCCTCGGCCTTGCTCCCCAGCTCGGGCAGCTTCCACCGCGGCGTTCAACGCCAGAATATTGGTCTGAAACGCGATACTGTTAATGACCGAAGTGATATCGGAAATCTTTTTAGAACTACCGGAAATCTCGGACATGGTGCTGACCACTCGCCGGATAATATCGCCCCCCTGATTAGCAATATCTGACGCCTTACCGGTAATCTGACTGGCATGGCGGGCGTTATCGGCATTATTTTTCACCGTTGAGGTCAACTGCTCCATACTGGCGGCCGTTTCCACAATCATGCTGGACTGCTGCTCCGTCCTTGCCGACAGGTCGTTATTACCGGCACTGATTGCATTCGATGCCCCAGCGACGCGATTAACGCTGTGAAGAATATCCGCCACCAGCTTGCGCAGCCGCACTGTCATATCCATCATGGCGTGCGTCAGCATCCCCAATTCGTCATTGCGCTCAATTTTCACCGACATGGATAAATCGCCATCCGCGATCGCTTCCGCCAGTTTCAGGTTCGACATAATAGGTTGGGTTATCTGGCGGGTTATCGCCCAGGAAATCAGCAAGCCAAACAGTACCGCTATCCCTCCGAGGGTTGTCATCTGCAAGACTGAGCTGTTGATGATGGCGCTATTTTTGGCGTCAATACTCCCGACGATACTGGCAATATCCGCAGTGAGCTTATCCCCTGTCGCACGGAATTTCGCATCAACAGTCTTCAGGCTGGTCAGGTTATCAAAATACTGTTTGCCCGCACGGCCATAATTGTCGATATAAGCAGCGATATCCGTCAGCCGGGCTTTTCGTTCACTATCCAGCGCGCTGGCAAGATCGGTATACGCTTTTGTCGCCTCATCGTAATAACGCAGTTGCGCTTTCGATGCCTCCGCACTGCCTGTCCGCTGCAGTATCTGCGTACTGGTAGTCAGTTTAACGATGGCCAACAACATCGCATCACGCTTTGCCAGCAACGCGGTTTCATCAGGCTTCAGCGTTATGCTACCCAGGGCCTGAGCGAGCTGATTCCCGCTACCGAGCGCATCAATCGCATTGTTGGTCTCTTTCACTTTATTTAATGCTGCTTTCTCGGTATCCAGATCCTGCCAGTACTGTTTCATATCTTGATCCAGACTGTTCAGATAACCAGAATATTCATCTCCCCATGACAGCGATTTGGTTTTATTAATACTCTCAACAATCTGGTTATTATAATTTACCAGGTTGTTGAGATTAGACTCATCAAAAGAAAAGAAATATTTAATTCGCGCTATCTTAGATTGATCAAGGTAATGATTCATATCATTCATGATCGATGTCTTGATATAAAGGTCTCGAATAGTGAAAAATCGCGTCGCCGCAAACCCTGAGGCGATGATCACTAAAATAAGCACTATCGAGAAACCGCCGTATAGCTTGTGTGAGACTTTCATTTTATTCATTATGTTATTAGCCAACCCCATATTGATCCCCACCCTTGACGGAAAGAAAAACCACACCACATTGTTACAGTATCGGTACGGATTGCGAGATATTAACGATGATGTCATTATTTTGTCTGACACACGACAAATTGATAATCTTAACGCCAGGAAACGTTAAAATGTGATGTGCACCACAAACAAGATCCACTTATAATTATAAGTTAATCTGTTACGGCAGAACTTCACACCGACATGACCTCCTGATAAAACAGTATTACTGACAATATCGAGATTAATAGCTTAAAAACAAATAATCCATACACATCATTAAATAAAACTTGTTTCATCTTATCTGAAATAAAAACCGACAACGTGATGCATAAAATCGGGGATTTCTTCTATTCCCCTGACATATCCTCACGTCATACGTGGATGAGTTACATGATTCAGCCATTTCATCCCCCCTGATTTAACCAGCCAGTATGTGGCATGCTTCAACACGCCACACAAATTATTTTGAATATATATAAATAATTATTCTTCATATTATTTCTCAGCGGATGAGGCGAGCGTCTGAAAACCACTGCCTGTGATTATTTAATGCTTGCCCCACACTCGCAGGGCAAGCCAGCCATACGCAGTCACCGCTATGGTGATAGCTCCTCCAGTACCTTACCTTTTGTTTCAATAGCATATCGCAGCGTTACCACACCCCCAATCAGGGCGATTAAGGCGAACGCAACAAACACATAGCGAATGCCAAAATCACTGACAATAACACCAACCAGAATAGGGCCAACGGCGGAACCCGCACGCAGCCAGGCACTGCCCAATCCGGTGCCGATAGCGCGTAGCCTGGTTGGATAAAGCTCGGATGAATAGAGGTAGAGAGAAAACGTGATGGTTTGCAATATGCCGTACCCCACCGTGGCACAGACCAGAATCTGTATTGGACTGGTCGCCCCTAATACGGTCAATGCAGTCAAAGGAATAATTGCCAATAAAAAAGCAGCCGCATACCAGCGCCTGCGCCCAACTTTATCAATAAACAGCGCACAGATAATCGAGGCTACAACACCAAATGCCGATGTTATCCAGCCATAGGCCAGCGCCGTTTCGATAGGCAAGCCAAAGACCTTTTTATATAGTGTTGGCAACCAGGTCACCAAACCATTGTTGATGGTATAGCCGCATACCCACAGCGCCCAAATGGTAAATGTCCGCTTGCGGTAAATACCCGAAAACAGCTCACGCCACCCTTGCGAGGCAACGGTTTTATCCGCAGTCTGGCGAATGACCGGTTCTGCTAGCGTGCCACCGTGGCGAATCACTTCGTCCTCCAGTCTTTTCACCACCGCATCAGCTTCAGACAAACGCCCTTTTGAGGCCAGCCAGCGTGGTGACTCGGGCATAAACCAGCGTAAAGGCACCGTAATGATGGAAGGAATCAACCCCACAATAAACATCGCCTTCCAGCCATAAATCGGCACCAGAAAATACCCGGCTATCCCGGCAAACATCATGCCTATCGGGAAAATCACTTCATATAACAAAAAGAAACGCCCACGTTTTTTCGCTCCAACGAATTCATTGATATAAGAACTGGCGACTGGAACTTCAGCCCCAATACCTACACCTTGCAGGAAACGAAATACCATCATGGATGTACCGCTCCAGGCAAACAGACAGGATGCATCCATAATAACAAACAGGATAATCGTGATTTTTAATACGCCAAGACGGCCAATCTTTTCTGCCAGAGAGCCAAAAAATACCGCTCCGACCAATTGCCCGACATAGCTGGCAGCAATAATCATGCCGATATCCGTCGCATTTAACCCCCATTCCGCCGCCAGTTGCGGCATGGCAAACGCGATTGCCAGTACGGTATAAGCATCAAAGAATGTGGAAAGACCCACGACCACACGAATCGTCATTAACTGGCGGGTGATTGGCATCCGCTCAAGGCGGGCCACCAATTCAGCCTGTGTTGTGCCTCCAGTCGCGACAGTGCTGATGACACCACTCATGGTGCCGACACTCATGTCATGCGTAGACATACGTTTTTCTCCAGAAAGGCTAGTGAGGATGTGCTATTCCTGACCAGTCAGGGGCTTTTCTCCGTATCCCCTACCGGTATGTTCAGCACGCGGTAACAGTCACACAGGCGATTTCACCGCCCGATAACCGCCTGTGTTACCGGTTGCACTCCTCGTTGCAGCAACGTATGCCTGCTCACGCAACGCATTATCCCCCGAGATCTGCCGCACAGTGCGTTAGCGCGTAATACATGATGCATTCCATCAGCATCACAGCCCTTTCCCGTAGACAGACTGCGGTAGCGCTGCCCCGCCGTTATTGTGATTTTTTTCATAGCGTCCTCTTTTCTTGATGTAGGGTACTTTTAATAAATTATGTAAAACGTTTGCAGGAACGTTTGCATATTTTTCTAATGAAGGGATTATGGGTGTCAAGAAAACGATGAAAATTTCGGCAGGGAGTGTGACGACTCTCTATACCTGATACTTATTCGATCGCAGGATCTTGGAAAGAAGGCATATATGCGAATTGCATCACAGACAGTTTATTAATAGAGAACAGTTGAAGAAGAAGAGGGAATAATTCATTAATTATCAAGTGAATAAAAAATCACTGAATACCCACAGTACGGGTAGTGGTCATTGATGACTGGCTGCTGGAGAAGCGTCTGCTACAGGCTCCAAAGCGATAGGTTCACGCGATAAAATGGATCGCCTGAAATGCAAAACGCTGGCACAAGGCCAGCGTTTTACGTGTTGCGATGAAGCGGAGTAAAAATTACTCAGCTACAACGACAACGTTCAGTTTAGCGAATACGTCGCCGTGCAGCTGGAAGCTCACTTCGTGATCGCCCAGTGTACGCAGAACGCCGTTCGGCAGACGAACTTCACTTTTCGCTACTTCAACACCGGCAGCGGTCACCGCATCAGCGATGTCACGAGTACCGATAGAACCGAACAGTTTGCCTTCGTCACCCGCTTTAGAAGCGATGGTTACGGAAGCCAGTGCGTTGACTTTCTCAGCGCGGGCTTCAGCAGCAGCCAGAACGTCAGCCAGTTTAGCTTCCAGTTCAGCGCGACGGGCTTCGAAGAACTCAACGTTTTTCTTGGTTGCCGGCACAGCTTTGCCCTGCGGAACCAGGAAGTTACGAGCGTAGCCCGCTTTAACGTTAACCTGATCACCCAGGCTGCCCAGGTTTGCTACTTTATCAAGCAGAATAACTTGCATTACCTTATCCTCTCAAAGTCTCGTTAATGGACAGTGGCCGATTACTGATGACGATCAGTGTACGGCAACAAAGACAGGTAGCGCGCACGCTTGATAGCGCGGGCCAGTTGACGCTGGTATTTTGCACGGGTGCCGGTGATACGGCTCGGTACAATTTTACCACTTTCAGTGATGTAGTTTTTCAGCGTTGCGATGTCTTTATAGTCAATCTCTTGAACGCCTTCCGCGGTGAAACGGCAGAACTTGCGACGACGGAAATAACGTGCCATTTGGCTAGTCTCCAGAATCAATCAATTCAATCTGCTCGGCATGCAGCACCAACTTACTGAGGCCATTGCGCCCTTGGTGGCAACTAATGAACCCCTGAACTCTGAGTTGCATACCGACCGTTATACTGTGGGTAAATGCCTGTGACGGATGTCCACTGACAATCACGGGCATACGGCACCATGCTTGTCGGCTGAGTCCGGCTTCTTCCTGCACTGAGCGGTGCTCAAGCACAAACTGGCAGTGAGGAATACCTGACGGACTGACTTTTCGAATGGGGGTCTTGCACACCGTGCCCGACAACACCAGCCGATTGGCCGTCACCACAACAATTACTCTTCAGAATCCCCAACTTCAGCATCATCATCAGCTTCAGCGTATTCGTCACGACGCTCACGGCGTTCGTCTTTCGCTTTCACCATCGGAGATGCTTCAGTTACCGCGTGCTTAACGCGCATAACCATGCTGCGGATAACGGCGTCGTTGAAGCGGAAGTTAGTTTCCAGCTCATCGATCACTTCCTGCGGCGCTTCAACGTTCATCAGAACGTAGTGAGCTTTGTGCAGTTTGTTGATCGGGTAAGCCAGCTGACGACGGCCCCAGTCTTCCAGACGGTGGATCTTGCCTTCCGCTGCTGTGATAGCACCGGTGTAACGCTCGATCATGCCCGGAACCTGTTCGCTCTGGTCAGGATGAACCATAAAAACGATTTCGTAATGACGCATCGAATTGCTCCTTACGGATTATTCAGCCTCCTGTCAGGGTCAGCCGCGGCCCATGGAAGCAAGGAACGTGTTGTGTGTACGGCTGAAAAAAATGACGCGTAATTATAATGACGCCCTCATGGGAAAACAAGCGATATTGCCAGTCATCCCCACAAACGGAAAAACAACGCAGCCAAAAGAGGAAATCAGAGCGAACGCACGAAGAAATCCGCCCCGGCCTGCAAGGCGGTCGGGGTAATCTTGTGGCCGATGCCGACCTCCGTCAGGTAGGTCACACGCTGACTGGCGTTACAAGCGGTCAGTTCCCGATACAACCGTTCGCTCTGCGATGCCGGAACCAGCTCATCAGCCAAACCATGCCAGAGCAAGAGCGGCCGGTCGGATACCTTATCTAACTGATGGCCCACGTCATAAGGCGCCACACGTTCCGCCAGCGCCTGTAACTGCGCCTGCGCTCCCGGCTCATCCGGCGTCACCGGTGGAAACAGCGTCTGCGATAACGACGAAAAATAGCCAGCGCCCATAAAGCAGGCCGCCGATTTCAGCCAGGGGTATTGCGTCATCGCCGCCAGCGCCGTCATGCCGCCCATCGACGCCCCACAAATCCCGACTCTGTCGCCGTCAATGAGACCATGCTCACGACACCAGGCCAGATAGCGGGGCAACTCCTGCACATTCGTCAGTAATATGTCCCAAAAACAGCGCCAGCGCCGCGCCTCATCACCGTCAAAGCGTGCGCCATGCATCAGTGCATCCGGCGCAATAACCCGAAAGCCAGCCTTCGCCAGCGCGTAGGCAAAATACGAGTAGACTTCTTTGGAGGAGGTGTAGCCATGAAAGAAGAAAATGGTGGGTAAAGGCCGCGTCCTGCCGCCAGAAGGAAAGGCATGCAGCACCTCGATGCCTGAAACATCCTCGTTTCCCATTTCTACCATTATCGTCTCCTTTTCTTCATTGATTAACAGGTAAAACCGTCAGGAACGCCTACAATTATTTCGTATACCATTTAACCGCTGGCAACACTCGATACACATAAAGACAGATCGCAATGATCTTGATCAAATTAGTTACAAAAGTACCGATTAGTGTAAAATTTCGCACTTTTTTGCCGTTAACGGCAGTAATCAATCGCCAATCACGTCTCATACCATACTAAAGAGAATTATCATGCAGCTTGCTTTTAGACGCTGGAGCCTCGGTGTCAAACTTTCAGTCATTGCCTCCCTGAGTGTGGCTGTGCTGTTTATTACATTCAGCCTCAGTCTGACACGCTCAGCCGGTGAGAAACTGGAATCATTGACAATGCATGACATGGAAAGTCAGGTTACGGGTATTACCGATATGATAGCCATGTACGACGCCAGCCTGCAGTCAGGTGTCGACAGCTATACCAATCTGTTTGCCAGCTTTCTACCTTCTCGTTTTACCGTTGATAATCAGGCCCGCCTGCCTGTCAGCAGTACGACTGCCCCGACACTGAAATCCGGCGATACCGTTCTTAACATGAACACCGCCGTTACTGACGACTTTCTCAGTCGTACTGGTGCGATTTCCACCATTTTCGTACGCGATGGCGACGACTTCGTGCGTATCACCACATCGTTAAAGAAGGAAGATGGCTCACGGGCCATCGGCACTAAACTGGACCGCGCCAGCCCGGCGTTCGCGCCGGTTTCCAGCAACAAATCGTTCAGTGGACTGGCGGTACTCTTCGGCAAGCAATATATCACCCAGTACAAACCGGTCACCGACGCCAGCGGTAACGTTATCGCCATTCTGTTCGTGGGGATTGATATCAGCAAAGAGTTTGCCCTGATGCAAAAACGCATCCTGGACAAACGCATCGGCGATAGCGGTCATTTTATTGCGCTCAGCACCGCGGGTGCGACAGCGGGCAACTATCTGGTTCATCCAACGCTCAGCGGGCAAAAGCCGGGCTGGTCTGGCGACACACTACAACAGGTGCTGAAGAATGACAGCGGCAGGCTGGAATACGAAGACAGTAGCCTGAGCGGCGATGACCGCACCCAGGTGATGGTGTACCACAGCGTGCCGCAATGGAAATGGGTTGTCGTCGGCACCATTAGCAAGGCCAGTCTGTTGGCGGAAATCAATGCCATCCGCAATGTGTTCCTGGGCGGTGGTATTGCGCTGGTAGTACTGTTTGCCGTGTTCTTCGTCTACCTCACCCGTCGCTGGTTAAGTCGGCCGCTGGACGAGGTGGTCAAAGTCGCGGAGCAGTTCGCAGCCGGGAATCTGCAGGCCACGCTCACCACCCAGAGCCAGGATGAAGTGGGTCGGCTGGTCGATGCCATCAACGGTATGGGGCACGGCCTGACCCGGCTGGTATCGCAGGTACGCGACTCAGCTGAAGAGATCGTCGTCGGTACGGATGTGCTGGCCGAAGACAGCGGAAACATCAGCGAGCAAATTTCCCGTCAGGCCAGCAGTGTGGAAGAAACCTCCGCCACCATGGAACAACTGGCATCGACGGTAAAACAGAATGCCGACAACGTTTCTACCGTCAAAGGCCTGGCGGCACAGAGCGCCAGCGCCGCCCAAAATGGCAGTAAAACGGTCACCGACTCGGTGGAAACGATGAGCGAAATCAAACGCTCATCGCAGAAAATTGCTGACATCACCACCACCATCCAGTCGATCGCCTTTCAGACTAACATTCTGGCGCTCAACGCCGCTGTCGAAGCATCACGCGCAGGCGAACACGGTAAAGGCTTTGCGGTGGTCGCCGCCGAAGTCCGCTCGCTGGCCCAGCGTAGCTCTTCTGCGGTCAAAGAAATCGAAGCACTGATTGCGGAATCACTGCATCAGGTCGAAACCGGTTATCGATTCTCGGAAAAAACCCGTGCAGCGATGGATGACCTACTGCAACGTATTCAGCAGGTCAGCACCATCATCAACGATATTGATATCGCCTCACATGAACAGGCTCTGGGCATCGAGCAGGTCAATGTGGCTATCAATCAGATCGGGCAGGCTATCCACCAGAATGCCTCGCTGGTTCAAAACTCGGAAAGCACAGCTCAAGGACTACGCGAGAAAGGCCACCACTTGAGCGATGCGGTCAGCGTATTTCGCATTCATCACTGATGCTGTCATGACCTTCGCCGTTTACCGGCGAAGGTCACTTCACCCCTACCCCGTTTACACGTCAATACACCTCAACGGTATCCCTGTCTGCTTCAAGGCGTTACACTATTCTCGCCCGGTACAACAATTCTCACCCGTTACAACACGCTGATTCACCGCGTTATTGACGTGTGCCGGATGAATTTATCGCGTATCGAACTGAATGGAGCACCGCGTTATGACTTGCCCGTCATGGTTATTCAGACTGACGCCGCTACACAGAGTGTGGTTGGGCGCGGCGCTGTCGATGCTGCTCAGTAGCTGTGCGATGCTGGCCGGTAAGCCGGTTCCACCGCCACCACCGGCACAGCAGGCGGTAGAAGTGTCCAGAGAGCAAAGCTACCTGTTGGAAAAAACCGGCTCTGTCTCGGTGAATGTTCGCGGCACTCTCGATAAT
Source organism: Dickeya zeae NCPPB 2538 (assembly GCF_000406165.1). Lineage (NCBI taxonomy): Bacteria > Pseudomonadati > Pseudomonadota > Gammaproteobacteria > Enterobacterales > Pectobacteriaceae > Dickeya > Dickeya zeae. Next base: position 3,613,692 of record NZ_CM001977.1, read on the forward strand.
GCGGTAGAAGAAATCGCCCGTGAGGCCAACGCACGCGGCATGCCTTACTACCGTGTGGTCAGCCTGACGCAAGATGAGCATGTGCGACAGGACAACTGGCACGGCTATGCGGTCTTCTATCGTCCCTTGCCTGCCGCTCGCCCATAGCCATTCAGGCACAATAAGAGCCTAAAGAACGTTAAGAGGATGAAGGATGAAAACAAAGATTGCCGCCATCGCCCTGTTACTGCTGACAAGCGGCCTGAGTGGCACTGCGCTGGCTTCACAATATCCGTGCCGTAGCACAGAATGGAATGAGTGGATAGAGTCGATAGTCAATACGCGCGCCGTGCTGGGTGATGTCGATGTCGGCTCACAGGTTTGGCAGCAGGCGGTGGAAAGCCGGTTACCCGCCTCCTCCTGGCCGTCACGCAGTTCGGTATTGTGGTGCGCGGCGGTAGAACAGAAAATCGCTACTCTGAAGAAATAATCCCCCTTTAATGAATGCCGACTGTGGGCCTCGCCCTGCTGTCGGCCCATCCTGTGATCGCCATAACATCCCCAACGTCTGAGCCGCCTGAAACTGCCCGTTTTTTCCACCGTCGATATAAAATTCCCTCCATCAAAGCCGATAAAATTCAGGCGTTTGATTAACATACCTGGCTTCATTCTGGGTCTCTTCGACAGCCAGACCTGTGCCGACGTATGAGTCATGTCTTCGCAACACCGGATAGTCACACGAATAAGACAACAGTTCAGGACAACAACAAATAAAGGAAGGAAGTAGATTTATGCTACATCACCTGTCATTAAAACATCTGCCAGTCACGCGTAAGCTGTTGCTGGGATTTGGGTTATTGCTACTCATTGGTATTACTCTGTCATTAGTCGGTTTTTATGGTTTACACAACAGCGATCAATCCCTGAAACGCCTTAGCCGCCTGGGGTCGATGTATGACAAAACCGTCGTTGCCAGGGAAGCCAACTTTAATTATGCGCTGGAGCGTAAAACGCAATACCTGGAACAACATGACTCAGCCATCAGTACCATCAGCCAGGAACTGACAACGCTCCTGCAGGAAATTAAAGCGAATGCCTGGCCGGAAGAGGACGAACATGGTATTCGGCAAGTCAGCACCATGCTGGACGCCTATACCAACCAGCGTAAACAGGTGATGAAATCTGACGTCAGCCAGCAAGTGTTAAGCGATCTTAATGCCCAAATGGCAACATTGCAGGAAAGCATCAACCAACTCTATTTCACTGAAGAAAGTCGCGCTGCCAGGAATGTCACCAACAGCGATGTTCAACTGGCAATGATTACCATCGTAGCGGTGATACTGGGCCTGACGGCGGCTATCGTCATTTCGCGTCAGATAGTCCGGCCATTACATGAAGCCTTACGGGCAACACGCGCCATTTCTGAAGGTGACCTGACGGTACAACTCAGCAGCGAACGCCGTGACGAGTTGGGACAGTTGATTTGCGCCATGGCGAAGATGAACGACAACCTACATGGCATGATCGACAAAATCCGCCTCAGTGCCGATCAGATTTCCCATGCTGCAGGAGAGATAGTATCGGGCAATGTGAATTTATCATCCCGCACCGAGCAGCAGGCCGCGGCTATCGAGCAAACCGCCGCCAGTATGGAGCAGCTCACCTCCACCGTGAAGCAGAATACAGATAATGCGCACCATGCTAATACTCTGGTGATAAATGCATCGTCTACTGCGCGTCAGGGCGGTGAACAAGTCAGTAGTGCGGTACAAACAATGGGCAACATTGCCCAAGGGTCGCGTCGCATCGCCGAAATTACGTCCGTCATCAACAGCATTGCGTTTCAGACCAATATTCTGGCACTCAACGCCGCAGTAGAAGCCGCCCGCGCCGGGGAACAGGGACGCGGATTTGCCGTGGTCGCCGGAGAGGTGCGTAATCTGGCACAACGCAGTGCACAAGCCGCCCATGAAATTGAAAACCTGATCGCCACATCCGTATCACAAATTAATGATGGTGCGTCGCTGGTAGAAAATGCCGGTAAAACGATGGAGGACATTGTTCAGGCGGTCACGCAGGTTCATGACATCATGGGTGAGATCGCTGTCGCGTCTGATGAACAACACCGTGGTATATCACAGGTAGGTAATGCGATTGTCGAAATGGAGCAAACCACGCAGCAAAACGCCGTTCTGGTTGAACAATCGTCTGCGGCCGCGACCTCGCTAGAACAGCAGGCTGAGCTGCTCTCCAGCGCCGTCTCCGCGTTCCGCCTTTCCAGCGGACAAGCGCTAATCGCGCCACGGTTATCCGTACAACACGCCTGATACATCTTCACTGCCTGAACCCTGTGTTCAGGCAGCCTATCGACCGCTCTACCTACAGGGCGCGCTGGCGTACCGCTTCAAACAGACAAATACCGGTCGCCACGGAAACATTCAGCGATGACACGCTTCCTGCCATCGGGATACTGATCAGCTCGTCGCAGTGTTCGCGCGTCAGGCGACGCATGCCTTCTCCTTCTGCGCCCATCACCAGCGCCAGCGGGCCGGTCAGTTTGCTTTGGTACAAGGTGTGATCCGCTTCGCCCGCCGTACCGACGATCCAGATATTCTGCTCCTGCAGGAAACGCAGCGTGCGTGCCAGATTGGTTACACGGATCAACGGAACGGTTTCCGCCGCGCCGCAGGCCACTTTCTTCGCGGTCGCATTCAGTTGAGCAGAACGATCTCGCGGCACAATCACCGCATGGACGCCAGCGGCATCAGCGCTACGCAGGCAAGCGCCCAGGTTATGGGGGTCTGTCACGCCATCCAACACCAACAGGAACGGCGTCGCGTGTGATGCCAGCAGCCCCGGCAAGTCATTTTCCTGATACTGACGCCCTTCTTTTACCCGGGCGATAATCCCCTGATGAACTGCGCCTTCCACCTTGTCATCCAGCCACTGACGACTGGCGACCTGTACCGCAATGCCGCTGGCTTCCAGCTCGGCTATCAGCGGTTGCAGGCGACGGTCTTCACGCCCTTTCAGGGTGAACACTTCCAGAAAACGTTGAGGGTCTTGTTCCAGCAGTGCTTTCACCGCATGGATGCCGTAAATAATTTCGCTCATTACTACTCTTCAATAATACGCTTGAGACGGGTTAACAGGGCAGCCGGTCGGCTGCCCAGAATACCGATGTCACGGTCAGACGTGGTTCGTCACTCTGCCGTTTTATTCTTTTTGCTGGCACGTTTAGCGCGGGTGGCAGCGGCAATCTTACGCGTTTTTTCAGCGTTCTTTTGCGATTTTGCTGCCTTCTTTTTACCGCCGGTTTTCGCCTTACCGTTATCCTTGCTGGCAGGCTGGCGTTTTTTACCGTCTCCCTCAGGGCGGAATGCGCTATCCGGCTCAAAGTTGGCACGCTGGCCAGTACGGCGACGACGCGGCGGCTTCGTGCCGGTATCGTTCCCCCTCTTCGCCCGGTCGCGCGAGGTTTTACCTTCGCCACGCACCTTACGGGTAGACGAGATCAGCGCAAAATCAATTTTACGCTCATCCATGTGTACTGCTTCAACGCGGATTTCCACCTCATCGCCCAGTCGGTAAGTCTGACCGCGAGATTCGCCAATCAACCGCTGGCCGACATTGTCGTAGCGGTAATAGTCGTTATCCAGCGTGGAGACATGCACCAGACCATCGATGAACAGGTCGTTAAGCCGCACGAAGAAGCCGAAACCAGTGACACTGGAAATAATCCCGGTAAAGGTTTCCCCCACATGATCCTGCATGAAATCGCACTTCAGCCAGTCGGCCACATCGCGTGTGGCTTCATCGGCACGGCGCTCAGTCATCGAGCAGTGTTCGCCCAGTTGCAACATTTCGTTGAAATCGGCATGCCAGCCACCGCTTTGCGTCCAGCGGTTTTTACGGTCGCTCAGCAGATACTTGATACCACGGTGCAACGACAAGTCCGGATAACGCCGGATCGGCGACGTGAAATGCGCATACGAGGTCAGCGCCAGACCAAAGTGGCCGCGGTTTTCCGGGTCATAGATAGCCTGCTTCATGGATCGCAACAGCATGGTTTGCAGCATCTCATGATCCGGCCGATCGGCGATGGAATCCATCAACTCAGCATAATCTTTCGGTTGCGGCTTCATGCCGCCTTTGAGCGTCAGCCCCAACTCGCCCAGCACGCTACGCAGCGCCAGCACGTGATCTTCACTGGGCTGGTCATGCACGCGGAACAATGCCGGTTCTTCGCTCTTCTCGACAAACTTCGCCGCCGAGATGTTAGCCAGAATCATGCACTCTTCGATAAGTTTGTGCGCATCGTTACGCACGACGGCTTCCACCCGTTCGATACGGCGCTCTGCGTTAAAGATAAATTTGGCTTCTTCGGTTTCAAACGCGATACCGCCGCGCACCTCACGCGCATGCTCCAGCACCTTGTACATCCGGTGCAGTTCTTCCAGTGGCGCCACCAGTGACTGGTAGTGTTCGCGCAACGCCTCATCGCCCTGCAAAATGCTCCACACCTTGGTGTAGGTGAGGCGGGCGTGTGAACTCATCACCGCTTCATAGAACTTGTATCCGGACAATTTGCCCTGTGTGGAGACCGTCATCTCACACACCATACACAGGCGATCCACCTGCGGGTTCAGTGAACACAGCCCGTTAGACAGCACTTCTGGCAGCATCGGCACGACTTGCGATGGGAAATAGACCGAGGTGCCGCGCGCGCGGGCCTCATGGTCCAGCGCCGTACCGGGGCGCACGTAGTAGCTGACATCCGCTATCGCCACCCACAGCCGCCAGCCGCCGCCGCGTTTTTTCTCACAGTACACCGCATCGTCAAAATCACGGGCGTCTTCGCCGTCAATGGTCACCAGCGGCAGGGAACGCAAATCCACCCGGCCTTTCTTGGCACTTTCCGGCACCTCTTCGGCCAGATCTTTCACCTGCTCTTCCACTTTGGGCGGCCAGCTGTGTGGGATCTCATGGGTGCGCAGCGCAATGTCTACCGCCAGCCCGGTCCCCATGTTGTCGCCGAGGATCTCCACGATCTTACCGATCGCCTTGGTGCGACGGGTCCCGCGCTGGGTCAGTTCCACCACCACCACCGAGCCCATGCGTGCTCCAGCGATACATTCCGGTGGAATCAGGATATCAAAGCTCAGACGGCTGTCGTCCGGCACCACAAAACCGGTACCGGCTTCAGTGAAATAACGCCCGACGATCTGGCTGGTACGCGGCTCCAGCACACGCACAATGCGCCCTTCACGGCGTCCCCGGCGGTCTTCACCCAACGGCTGGGCCAACACCACATCACCGTGGATCACTGTTTTCATCTGTTCAGCGGACAGGTAAAGATCGTCTTTACGTCCTTCCACCCGCAGAAAACCATAACCATCGCGATGGCCGAGCACCTTACCACGCAGTAAATCCAGCTTTTCCGGCAGGGCATAACACTGACGACGGGTAAACACCAGCTGCCCGTCGCGTTCCATCGCGCGTAACCGGCGGCGCAGCCCTTCCAGTTGCTCATCGCTGGTCAGTTGCAGATCGCTTGCCAGTTCATCACGACTGATAGGGGTATCCCGTTTGGCCAGGTGCTCCAGAATGTATTCGCGGCTGGGGATGGGGAATTCGTATTTTTCTGCTTCACGTTCCAGAAACGGATCTTGTGACATTGCGGTTCCTCCGTTGTCATCAGCAGGCTGCTGAGCAGGCTTATTCAACCAGAAGTAATTTATAGAGGTGTGGGTTCTGTTCCACCATATCGGCGAGCGTATAGTTATCCAGTTCTTTCAGGAAATTCTGTACGGCCTGTTGCAATACCTGTTTGAGTCGGCAGGCGGGGGTAATATGACAAAACGCCTTACTGCAGTTAACCAGAGAGAGCGGCTCCAGTTCCCGTACCACATCGCCAATCCGGATAGTGGACGGATCGCGGCCCAGCCGAATGCCACCGTTCTTGCCGCGTACAGCCATAACCAACCCGGCGCGACTCAGTTGATTGATAATCTTCACCATATGATTGCGTGAAACGCCATACACTTCAGTCACTTCTGAAATGTTGGTCATTTTGCCCTCCGGCAATGACGCCATGTAAATCAGCGCACGCAAACCATAATCCGTAAAACTTGTTAACTGCACAGAAACCTCGGGTACTTTTCCAATCGAGTACGTTGCCGGACAGTCACCTGACCGCCCCAAAAACGCGAACCGGAACCAGGATGGCGCTCGTTATCCTGACACCAGACACATCATGTTCATTTTTTATCACCAGATGATAAACCAGTGCTCCGCGCCGGGCGAATTTATTTAGTACTCAGAGATCTTTCTTAAAGGAAAATTCGCCGAGTTGACGCATTTCTGTTAACAAAACATAAGAGAATCTTGCTATCTAACACGCTGTTTCATCTGTTATGTTCTGAACAAAAATAGCCCTACATGCACGTTAACGTATGGCAAGCCAGAGATAGGCTTTGCCAGTGTTTTTTATTCTGCACACACTAGGAAATGGACCATGCGTTTGAAAAATCTCTCCATCCGTACCGGCCTGTTAACCTTGCTGGCTGTCATCACCCTGTTATTACTGCTGGTCAGCGGTATGGGGATTCAGGCCATCAATAAAAGCCGGGACTCTCTGACGCAGCTCAACCAGATTCAGGGGGAGCAGTTGGGCGCGTTGATGAATGGTTATAACCTGACGCTACGGGCCAGAGCGTCCGCGACACTGGCGGTACGCAAGATAGAAATTGGTTTGCTGGACGTGGGCGCCAAAGAAACGGATAAACTGGATAGTTATATCCAGCAGTCCGACAAAGAGATTCGCCAGTTCAGTAGCGTCGGCACCACCAGCGAGCAGGAGCAGAAACTGGCACAGCAAGTGTTAAAAACCTATCAGGACTACCTGAATCAGGGATTAAAACCGATGTTAGAGTCCCTGAGGAAACAGTACACCGACGAGTACTACACCCTGCTGGAAAATAACCTGACGCCCCTGAGCGACGCATTTGATAAATCCATCCAGAATTTCCGCAGTTACTCCCAGCAACTCTCCGAACAACATATCCAACAGGCAAATAGCAACGAACGACTGATGCTGATGCTGATAGGCTTCGCCTGTCTGTTATCCCTGTTACTGGTCTTGCTGGGCTGGCTGGCGTTACGCCACATGCTGCTCAAACCGCTGGATCACGCCATTGAGCAGTTAGAACACGTCGCCTCCGGCGATTTGACCCACCGCATTACCACCGGTGGTGACAATGAACTGGGTCGTCTGAACGACGCTATTTTGCGTATGCAAATGGCGCTGCTGGATTCCGTCGGCCAGGTGCGTGACGCCAGCCATCAAATCGATCAGGGCAGCCGCGAACTGTTTAGCGGCAACCGCCATCTGGCAGAACGTACCGAAGAATCGGTCGCCGCGCTGGAGCAAACCGCCGCCAGTCTGGAAGAGCTGAGCGCCACCGTTAAACGCAACGCCGATAACGCCGAACTGGCCCATCAGTTGACCAATCAGGTTTCCGATACCACCGATCGCGGTAATGAATCCGTCAACTACGTGGTGGAAAAAATGCGCGAAATCGCCGCCAGCGCCAAACGCATCAGCGATATTCTCGGTGTGATTGACGGCATCGCCTTCCAGACCAACATTCTGGCGCTGAACGCCGCAGTGGAAGCGGCCCGTGCGGGTGAACAAGGGAAAGGGTTTGCGGTGGTCGCCGGTGAAGTGCGTAATCTGGCACAACACAGCGCCCAGGCCGCCAAAGAGATCCGCACACTGATCCTCGACTCTCAGTCCCATGTTTCGGAAGGGCTCGATTTGGCCGCTAAAGCCGGTGAAACCATGGATAACGTCGCAGACGAAATCAACCGTATCACCACGCTGATGAAAGAGATTTCTTACGCGTCTCAGGAGCAACATCGCGGTATTGAACAGGTGAACATCGCCTTTACCCAGATAGATAAAGTCGCGCAGCAGAACGCGTCTCTGGTCAAGGCCTCTACCGATACCACCCAGTCGCTGGAAGAGCAATCCCGCCAACTGGTGCAGGCCATGGCCATGTTCCGTATCGAAGACCACACGCCGCTGCTGCAAGCGCGCTGATTTTGTCTTTGGCAGTGGCCAGTCACGGCCACTGCGTTGTCACTGACTTGCCCTTGTGGCTTTATGGCTGTTGGTTCACGTGGCAGACGCGCCCATACGCGGTTGATTCACGCTTTCAGTGCACCATACAGCACTCTGCACAGTAAACGGGCACATTACGCCATGTTTTAGCGCCAAACCATGCAGCCTGCACAGGTGCGCTATTCTCAATGCTCTGGCGAGCGTCCCAGATTCCCCGTTAACGCGTTAGCGACAGTAAAACCGGCACGCTCTTTGCTGCACACGCTGTAGCGCGCACTACACTGAATATCACTGACATTGTCGTTTCCCCAAAACGGGAAGAGAAGGAAAAAACCGGAGGGATCATCATGTCGGCATCGCATCAACGCAGCTTGTCTTATCGCGACAGTTCTCATGACCATACGAAAGAGCAGTGGGACGGATGGTGTAGCGATTTTCTGCTGGCGCTCCTCACCGCCGACCCATCGGATCTGGCGCTGATTCATCAGCGTGCCGACCGCCTGCAATGGCCGCTGGATGTGCCACACCGGGTGGTAGCCTGGCGCATAGGTAACATGGCAAGCCTGTTCGCTTCACCGGATTGCCGCGATCCAGAGGCGCAATTGCAGCGCTCACGCATGGTGTTGCAACAACGGCTACAACAGTCTCTGTTGGCTCTGCATCCTGTATCAGCGCCACACCCTCCCCCACCGGTGGTTACGCTGGGCGATCTCAGCCTGATGGTGTTGCCGACAGACAGCCCATTACTGCAACCGCCGGGGCATCAACGGCTGGTGGCATTACGCCAGTCAATCTACACCGATATCGCCCCATTGACGCTATACGGCGGGCTATCCAGTCCGGTCAGTTCAGCGGCGCAGTACCGCCAGGGCCTGAACGAAGCGCAACAGGCACTTGACGCCGTCGCCAGCCTGCAACCAGAAAAGGGGCTATGCGACTACACTGAACTGGGGATACTGCAATTATTGGGGGCCGTCAGCGATCCAGCATTGCTGACCCGGTTTATGAACAACGTGCTGGGCAATCTGGTAGAACATCACCGTAAGTCGCCTTATCTATTGATTGAGACGCTGGATGCGGTATTGCAGGAAAACAATAATCTGATCAAAGCAGCCGAACGGCTGGCTATTCATCGCAATACGCTGCACCAACGCCTGCAACGCATTGAACAATTATCGGGCGGCACCCTGAACGACCCACTGTTTCGCCTTAGCGCTGCCGTCGCACTCATGATCGGGCATCATTCTGGCTTTCCAGCGTCAGAAACCACCGTATCGCTATTAAAGGTCCCTTCACAGGAGTGATTATGAAGATTATAAACGCCGTATTACGCCATCAGCCCGGCCTCTATACCGTGCAACTGCAAAACGGCCTGATTGCCGCCATCGACGCCCAATCGGGCCAGTGCCCCGCGATGCCAGACGACATCGACGCCGCAGGGCAGTTGGTGATTCCGCCGCTGGTAGAGCCGCACATTCATCTTGATGCGGTTATGACGGCAGGTGAACCGGAGTGGAATATGAGCGGCACACTGTTTGAAGGCATCGAACGCTGGAGCCAACGTAAAGCGACGATCACCCACGACGATACCCGACGCCGGGCACATACCGCTATTGGCCTGTTGCGCGACCACGGCATCCAGCATGTCCGTACCCATGTTGATGTCACCGATCCCTCGCTGGCGGCGCTGGAAGCCATGCTGGAACTCAAAAACGAGGTGCGCGACCTGATAGACCTGCAAATCGTCGCCTTCCCGCAGGAAGGTATCGAATCATATCCGGATGGTCGCCAGTTGATGGAGCGCGCCATTGCGCTGGGCGCGGATGTGGTCGGCGGCATTCCTCATTTTGAAAATACCCGCGAGCAAGGCGTCAGTTCAGTGAAATTTTTGATGGATCTGGCAGAGCGTACCGGGTGTCTGGTTGACGTGCACTGCGATGAAACCGATGACCCGCATTCACGCTTTCTGGAGGTACTGGCCGAAGAAGCGCGGGTGCGAGACATGGGCGCACGGGTCACCGCCAGCCATACGGTAGCGATGGGATCGTATGACAACGCGTACTGCTCGAAGCTGTTTCGCCTGTTGCGCCGATCCGGCATTAGCTTTGTCTCCTGTCCGACGGAAAGCATCCACCTGCAAGGACGGTTCGATACCTTTCCTAAGCGCCGTGGTGTGACCCGCGTTGCCGAACTGGACCGCGCGGGTATGAACGTCTGCTTCGGACAGGACTCCATCAGAGACCCATGGTACCCACTCGGTAACGGCAATATTCTGCGTATTCTCGACGCCGGGCTGCATATTTGCCACATGATGGGGTATCAGGATCTGCAACGTTGTCTCGATTTCGTTACCGACAATAGCGCCAAAGCCCTGCATTTGGGCGATCGCTACGGTATCGCGGTCGGTCGTCCGGCCAACCTGTTGATTATGGATGCACAAAGCGACTACGACGCACTGCAGCGGCAGGCCAAAGCACGGTTGTCTATCCGCCACGGGCGAATCATCATGCAGCGCGCACCCGAGCACGTGACCTATCCGACAGCGTAGCTGGACTCGTTATGAATCCGCGTTCACGGTTAATACATAGCCACAACAAACACAAGGGTGATACCGCCGTCACCCTTTTTCATCAAACTTCCTGCCAGCACCTCAGAAATCGTTGATGATGGTCGATAATTTCTTTGTCAGGAAAATTTCCCAAAAATGAACTAAAAGGAAGTAATCGGACGAACGCCTGCATCGAAAAACGGCCCGCCATCAGAACGCCGTTAACCGCGTATCAACACGGATTGTCATAAGAAGAACAGTATCGATGATGAGGTGAATGATGACCGGTTCTGCATGGAATTCAGAAAGTCTGTTTCAGGGCATCCTCGACCGCTGCCCGGTGGGCATTGCCGTTATTAATTACGACGGAGATTATGTCACCGTTAATCCTGCCTATAGCGCTATTTATGGTTACACCCAGGAAGAGATGATTAATCATCCCTTTACTATGGTTTTTCCTGAGTCTACCCGGGCATCTGTTCTGGCCCGCCATCAGTCGTTTCTCGATGAAGGCGGCAAACTGGGAGGAGAATGGACGGTCGTGCGCCACGACGGCGCGGTACTGACGGTCTGGTCGGAATCCGTCCCCTTCGCACAGCACGGGCAAAAAGCCGATCGGCTGGTGTACGTCCTCGATATTACCGAGCGCCAAAAAGCACGTGAACAGATGAAGATTGCCGCCACGGTCTACGAAAGTACCCAGGAGGCCATTATCGTCATCGATACCCATCGAAACATTATCTCCATCAACCCCGCCTTTACCCACCTCACCGGGTATAGCGAAGCCGACGTCGTGGGAAAACCGTCGTACATATTCCGCTCCGATCGCCACGATATCGCTTTCTATGATGCCATCTGGCGCACGGTGAATGAAGACGGGCTGTGGGTCGGTGAAATGTGGGATCGCAAGAAAGACGGCAGCGACTATCTCCGGGAACTGACTATCAATGTGGTCAAAGACGCCGCAGGCACGCCCATCAACTATGTTGGCGTGTTCTCCGATATTACCCAACGCAAAAAACAAGAAGAATTAATCTGGCGACAAGCCAACTATGACGCGGTCACCTCACTGCCAAACCGACACAGATTTCAGGATAAACTTGAACGTGCGATTGAACGCGCAAAGCAGACCGGCCGCCCCATGGCGCTGATGCTGATAGACCTGGACCATTTCAAATCGGTTAATGACAGCCTGGGGCATCGCGCTGGCGATGCGCTGCTGTTTGCAGTGTCGACCCGTATTACCGACTGTATTCAGGGTGCCGATACGATTGCCCGAATCGGCGGCGACGAATTTGCCATTATCCTGTCTGACCTGCTGCGAACCAACGACTGTGAGCGTCTGGCCAACACCTTGCTACAACGTTTGGCACAACCGTTCAATATCGATGGGGAAAACATGCTGGTTTCCGCCAGTATCGGTATTGCCTTTTACCCTAACGACAGTGACACCTTGGAAGAACTGTTCAAACATGCCGACCAGGCGATGTATTCCGCCAAGAACGCGGGGCGTAACGGCTTCCATTATTTCACGCCTGCCTTGCATCAGGCTGCGCGCGCCCGTTTACGCCTGACTAACGATCTGCGCCAGGCGCTTGAATCCGCTCAGTTTGAGGTTTACTACCAGCCGATTATCGAACTGGCTACCAACCGGATAACCAAGGCTGAAGCGCTGGTACGCTGGCATCATCCCGAACGGGGTCTGGTCAGTCCGGCAGAATTCATCCCACTTGCGGAAGATACCGGCCTGATTGTTCCACTCGGCGATTGGGTCGCACAGCAGGCCATCATTCAGTTGGCGCAATGGCGTAACACCCTTGACCCGCACTTTCAGATAGCCATTAACCAGTCTCCGATCCAACTGCGCAGCAAAGATTTCTCCGAAATGACCTGGGTACAGGAACTGGCGCGATACGGGCTGGACGGCAACGCCGTGATCATCGAAATCACCGAAGGGCTACTGTTGAATGCGGAACTGCGGGTGAACAACAATCTGCATCTGCTGCGTGATGCCGGAATACAAATTGCCATTGATGATTTCGGCACCGGGTATTCATCACTGGCCTACCTCAGGAAATTCAACATTGATTGCCTGAAGATAGATCGCTCCTTCATCGAGGATCTCGATGGCGTCGGGCTTGAACTGTGCGTGGCGATTATCGCCATGGCGCACAGCCTTGGCCTCAATGTGGTAGCCGAAGGGGTTGAAACGCAGCACCAGTGCGACATTCTTACCCGACTCGGGTGCGACTATGCGCAGGGCTTTTTGTTCTCACGCCCGGTCCCAGCCCCGGAGCTAACGACGATGCTGCAAGCCGCCACCGATACGACAGAAACAAAATCGGCGTAAACCGAAGGCATTGATGACGATAGCTATGCATGACGCATGATTCTTCACGACGGTAGCTGTCCACGGCGATAGCTATTCGCAGCCGCGCTCTATGTCAAAGCCAGCTATCGTCTGCGCGGTCATCCGCTAACAGGCCTTCCTGACACCGCTGTTGGTAGCTCTGCTCAAAGGTCTGCATCCCCACCTGGCTGCCGGTTTGCAACAGGCTCGGCAACTGGTGGGTTTTACCTTCGCGGATCAGGTTACTGACCGCCGGTGTGGCAAGCAGTACCTCAAATAACGCCACACGCCCACCCTGCGCACCCGGCAATAATTTCTGCGCCACTACCGCCTGCAAACTCGCTGCCAGTTGTGTGCGCACAAAGGCTTTCTCTTCGGCCGGGAACACATCCACTAACCTATCTACCGCCTGCACCGCCCGTCGGGTATGCAACGTCGCCAGTACCAAATGGCCGGTCTCCGCCGCCGTCAGCGCTAGCCGAATAGTCTCGCTATCGCGCAGTTCCCCCAGTAACAGCACATCCGGATCTTCACGCAATGCGGCCCGCAAAGCGCTGGAAAATCCTTCACTGTGCCGACCGATTTCCCGCTGTTGGATCAGGCTACGTTGGCTGGTGTGCAGGAATTCAATCGGGTCTTCCAGCGTAATAATATGGCGGGCACTACGCTGGTTCAGTGCCGCGATCATCGCCGCCAGGGTGGTCGATTTACCGCTGCCGGTCGCCCCGGTCACCAGAATCAGTCCGTCGGTACGCTCAGCCAATGCCGCGACGACCGCAGGTGCCCGCAGCGTCTGCAAATCCGGCTGGCCGTGTGGGATCAGGCGTAGCGCTGCCGATAAACCGTGGCGCTGCATAAACAGATTGGCCCGCAACCGCTGCCCGCCCGCCAGCGTCAACGCACAGTCGGTCTGCCCGCACCGGCGCAACTGCTGCTCACACTCCGGGTCCAGCCAGCTCTGGCTCCACTGTTCCAGGTCGGTGTGCTGTAACGGCAGTTGGGTAACATCCGTCACCAGTTGCCCGTCGATACGCCACACCGGGGGATGACCGCTGCACAGGTGCAGATCGGATACATTCTGTTTTACACTAGCGTTCACCCATTCACTCACATCCATTGATTGGCCTCCTGAATCACTATGACGATGACACCGGTAGCGACGATATCGACAGTTCAGCAAAACCTACAGGACGTCCGGCAGAAAATCTCGGCGGCGGCACAACGCTGCGGGCGCGCGCCAGAAGAGATTACGCTGCTTGCCGTCAGCAAAACCAAACCTGTGAGCGCGCTCGAAGAAGCCATCACGGCTGGGCAGCGGGCATTTGGCGAAAACTATGTACAGGAAGGGGTGGATAAGGTTCGTCATTTTCAGACCGCCCTGCCCGATGTCGCGCTGGAATGGCACTTTATCGGGCCGTTGCAGTCGAATAAAAGCCGTCTGGTGGCAGAACACTTTGACTGGTGCCACACCATCGACAGGCTGCGTATCGCCCAGCGCCTGAGCGAGCAACGCCCGGCGCACCTGCCACCGCTCAATGTGCTGTTGCAGGTCAACATCAGTCAGGAAGCGAGCAAATCCGGCATTCTGGCCAGCGAACTGCCAGAGCTGGCCGCCAGCGTGGCAACACTACCGAATCTGCGATTGCGCGGACTGATGGCAATTCCCGCGCCGCAGGCGGATCACGCCCAGCAACTGGCGGTATTTCGCCACATGACTGAACTTTTTCTGCAACTGAAAGTGGATTATGGCACCTTGGATACCTTGTCGATGGGGATGACCGACGACATGGCGGCCGCCATTGAAGCTGGCAGCACGATGGTACGCATCGGTACCGCAATTTTTGGCGCACGTGATTATAGTTCGCCGACCAGTTAACCTAACGGACAGACGAGAACAGCGAGAATCTGATGGAACACCGTAAAATAGCCTTTATCGGCGCGGGCAACATGGCACAGGCGATCATCGCCGGTTTGATGGCAGGCGGTTATCCGGCCCACCAGGTCAGCGTTAGCGCACCGTCCGCCACCCACCGGGATCAACTGGCTACCCGCTATGGCATTGCCAGCCTAAGCGACAATGCCGCCTGTGCCCGTGACGCCGATGTGGTGGTGCTGGCGGTTAAACCGCAACTGATGGCCGATGTTTGCGGGGAACTGGCAAAACAGGTGGATTTCAACGGCAAGCTGGTATTATCGATCGCCGCCGGTGTTAACGTCGCCCGCTTCCGCCAGTTATTGGGCGCATCGCTCAACATAGTGCGTATCATGCCAAATACCCCCTCGCTGGTAGGCCAGGGCATGAGCGGATTATACGCACCGGCCGGGGTGAGCGACGCCGATCGCGCCTTTGCCGCCGACCTAATGCAAAGTGTCGGTAAACTGTGCTGGGTCACCGACGAGTCGCACATTAACGGCGTGATTGCCGCTGCCGGTAGCGCACCTGCCTACTTCTTCCTGTTTATGGAAGCGATGCAGCAGGAGGCCATGCGTCAGGGGTTCGACGCCGACACCGCACGATTGCTGGTACAGCAGGCGGCTAGTGGTGCAGCCGCACTGGTGGAAGCCAGCCCGAACACCCCGTTGTCCACTCTGCGGGAAAATGTGACTTCCAAGGGCGGCACCACCGCCGAGGCGCTGCGCGTATTTAACGAGCGTCAGTTGAGCCAGACGGTTGCAGATGCCATGCAGGCGGCGGTGCACCGGGCAAAGGAAATGGAATCGCTGTTCTGATTACCACCTGAAAAATGACTTTGAATGAAGGAATGACCCTCTGATGCTGACCCTGACTTTTCTGGTCAAAACCCTGATTGACCTGTACGTGATGGTGTTGCTGCTGCGTATCTGGATGCAATGGGCACGCAGTGATTTTTACAACCCACTGGCGCAGTTCGTGGTGAAACTCACGCAGCCGATTATCGGCCCATTGCGTCGCATTATCCCTTCGCTGGGGCCTATTGACAGCGCCTCGCTGCTGCTGGCGTTTCTGCTCACCACGCTGAAATACCCGTTGCTGTTGCTGATTCAGGTTGGCTCACTCTCGCTAAGCCCGATCAACTTGCTGGTGGGGCTACTGGCGCTGATCAAATCCGCCGGTTATCTGGTGTTCTGGATAGTGATCATTCGCTCGCTGATGAGCTGGATCAGTCAGGGCCGCAGCCCGGTGGATTATATGCTGCACCAACTGACAGAACCGTTGATGGGCCCGGTTCGCCGTATTCTGCCCTCGGCAGGCGGCCTGGATTTCTCGCCGATGATCGTGATTCTGGTGCTGTACGTGTTGAATTACCTTGGCATGGATTTCTTCCCGGGGCTGTGGTTCCTGTTGTGAGTGCCGTCAGTCGCTGTGAAGACGGGCTGGTCATTCGGCTGTATATTCAGCCGAAAGCCAGCCGGGATCAGATTGTCGGGTTGCATGGCGACGAGCTCAAAGTCGCCATCACCGCACCACCGGTAGACGGTCAGGCCAATGCCCACCTGATCAAATTTCTTGCCAAGCAATTCCGTGTCGCCAAAGGCATGGTCACCATCGAAAAAGGGGAGCTTGGCCGTCACAAACAGATTAGGATCGTCAACCCGCAAACCATCCCGGCCGATGTCGCGGGCCTCATTTCCTGAGCCGATTCCCTGAATAAAACATCCCAGACAGATTGCAGGAACAACAGATGCAAAACGTGGTTTTAGCCACCGGCAACGCCGGTAAAGTGCGTGAACTCGCCGGTCTGCTGGCGGATTTTGGTCTTGACGTGGTGGCACAAACCACGTTGGGCGTCGACTCCGCCGAAGAAACCGGTTTGACCTTTATCGAAAACGCCATTCTGAAAGCGCGCCACGCCGCACGCGCCACCGGCCTGCCCGCCATCGCGGATGATTCCGGGCTGGCAGTTAACGCGCTGGGCGGCGCACCGGGCATCTATTCCGCCCGCTATGCTGGAGAAGACGCCAGCGACCAGCAGAATCTGGACAAGCTGCTGGCGGTGCTCGACAACGTGCCAGACGAACAACGTCAGGCCAGCTTCCACTGTGTGCTGGTGTATTTGCGCCACGCTGATGACCCGACGCCGTTGGTGTGCCACGGTAGCTGGCAGGGCGTCATCACCCGTGCGCCCGCCGGTGAAGGCGGTTTTGGCTACGATCCCGTCTTTTTCGTGCCGCAACTCGGCAAAACCGCCGCCGAACTCAGCCGCGAAGAGAAAAACGCCCACTCCCACCGTGGACAGGCGCTGCGTCAATTGCTGGATGCGCTGCGACATGCTTAATTTGCCGCCGCTGAGCCTGTACATCCACATCCCTTGGTGCGTGCAAAAGTGCCCTTATTGCGACTTCAACTCCCACGCACTCAAAGGCGAAGTACCGCACGACGATTATGTGGCGCACCTGCTGGCGGATCTGGATGCCGACCTGCCGATGGTGAGCGCTCGTCCGCTGCACAGCATTTTTATCGGCGGTGGTACGCCGAGCCTGCTCAGCGCCGAGGCAATGCAACAGTTGCTCGATGGCGTGCGAGCCCGGTTGTCACTGGTGCCGGACGCGGAAATCACCATGGAAGCCAACCCCGGAACCGTAGAAGCCGACAGGTTCAGCGGTTACCAGCGCGCAGGGGTTAACCGGATTTCCATCGGCGTGCAGAGTTTCAGCCCGGATAAACTGACGCGACTGGGCCGCATCCACGGCCCGGAAGAGGCCAAACGCGCCGCGGTTCTCGCGGCCGGTCTGGGGCTGCGAAGTTTCAATCTGGATTTGATGCATGGGCTACCGGAGCAGTCGCTGGATGAGGCGCTGGATGATTTACGTCAGGCGATAGCGCTTAACCCGCCGCACCTGTCCTGGTATCAGTTGACCATCGAACCCAATACGCTGTTTGGCTCACGCCCACCGGTGCTGCCAGACGACGATGCGCTGTGGGATATTTTCGAGCAAGGGCACCGTTTACTGAGCGACGCCGGGTACCAGCAGTATGAAACCTCGGCCTACGCCAAACCGGGTTACCAGTGTCAGCACAACCTTAACTACTGGCGCTTTGGCGATTATCTGGGTATCGGCTGCGGCGCACACGGCAAGATCACTTTCACTGACGGCGAGATCGTGCGCACGGTGAAAACCCGCCACCCACGCGGTTATATGCAGGGGAATTACCTGCAACAACGCAGCGAAGTCGCGCTGGCTGACCGTCCATTCGAGTTTTTCATGAACCGTTTTCGGTTGCTGGAACCGGCACCACGTGCTGATTTCACCGCCTATACCGGCCTGCCGGAAAGCGTAATCAGGGAGCAACTGGACGCCGCACTGACGCAAGGCTACCTGACGGAAACCGAACAACACTGGCAGGTTACCGAGCACGGTAAGCTGTTTCTTAATTCGCTGTTGGAGCTCTTTTTGACGGAAGAGTGAGAGCGTGCGATGCACGCGGTGAATAGCGGTGAATAAGATACCGACGCAACCGACAAGCGATGTCAGGCGGGAGCCGCATTCTGGTCAGGACTCGCTTCTACCCGATTGCGGCCCAGATGTTTAGCACGGTACAGCGCATCATCGGCATCATTGCTCAACTGGGTCATGCTGCTCCCGGCATCGCCCGGTCTGGCGACCGCCACACCGATACTCACTGTCACCACCCCCTGTGGTGACTTGGTATGGGGGATCTCCATCGACTCAACCGCTTGACGACATCGTTCGGCCAAGGCCAACGCCTGTTGGTAGTCGGTTTGTGGCAACACCACCGTAAACTCCTCACCACCGTAACGCCCCAGCAGACATTCTGACGATGGCAATTGCCCTGCCAGCGTTTCCACCACTGACTTTATGCAGGCGTCCCCTTTGCTATGCCCATAGCTATCGTTGAAGCGTTTGAAACGATCGATATCGATCATCAGCAACGACAAAGGCATCTGTATGGATTCGTGCTGACGCCACAGTTGTTGATAGCGCTCATCGAAATGGCGGCGATTGGCGATACCGGTCAGCGAATCGGTCTGCGCTAACACCTGCAATAAGGTTTCTGACTGCTTGAGATCGGTAATATCGAGCATCGAACCGTAAAACACGATGTTGCCGTCCTCAGGGTAAGACGCCATCGCTTCAGCATGGATCCAGCGAACATCGCCGTTTTCAGAGCAGATACGAAAATCACTGCGCCAGCTATGGCGATGAAAATCACCGTTAGCGTAATAGTGTGCGATACGCTCACGATCTTCTGGCAGGATACGCTCTCTCAGCGGGTGACCGGGGCCGAATGGTACGGCAGTCATGGCCTGCGGCGTCAGGCCCAATACCCGTGTCGAGACCGGGCTACAGTAAACAAAGCGATATTCACTACCACGATCCGTATCGCCACCACCTGCATCGTCACGAACGGTATCTCTATGAACGATATCTCCATGAACAACAAACGTATAAAGCACCGCCGGGGCATGCTGTAACAGCATATCCATCATGTGTTGCTGTTGATGCAATTGTTCCAGCAACCGCTCACGTGCGGTGATATCCGTAATCACACTGAGGTAGCCCAACAAGCGCTCGTCCGGCAGACGGACCTCATGAAAACTCAATTCGCCCCAAAAGATACCGCCATCTTTTTTCCGATAACACCAGACCGAAAACGGCTGATAATGGCGTAGCAACGCCTGTGGCGATAACTGCCCCATCTCCCCCTGACGCAGCACTACCGTGGTGGCATCGCGACCGATAACCTCACAGGCGCGAAAGCCGAACAACCGTTCCGCTCCCGAGTTGAACAAGGTAATGTGATTGGCTGAATCGGTGGCGATGATCGCCGCCTGCGTGGACGCATTCATCAATAGCGAACTACAGGCAGCCATAATCTGTGCGTCACTCACCGCAGACGACGTCTTTTCCCGAGACTTTTTTGACCAGCACATTTTTAACCAGTGAAACAGACCAGACATGACCAACCCTGTAACTGAATAAACCGAACTGGCACCAACGCCTGCAGCAACCATACTTGCAGCAACAATAAGCGACTGACCTAACCCTGTCAGCCGGAAAGCGGCAAAACGCCCCCTCCAGGCTAACTGATTCTCTGCTAACTGACTGACATCACGTTGGATCCTTGCGTGATAGTATGACAAAGTGAAAGCAGAAATGACCTCAGTATAGATTTGCGCCGCGATCCCCGAAATAATTCACGTTGCAGCAAACCGGCAGGCGTATTGAACCGCGCCGCGAAGAGTACGCCCGGCGCTTACCCGGGCCAGCAACCGGGGTGAGCGGCCATGCGGCAACAAGCAGACTGATACGCTGCTTGTTGCAGCGCTAACAGGCTGGGTAATCACACCAACACACCTGCGATATAAAGTATGACGGGTATATAAAGGTAAATCACTATGAAAACTATCGCCCTGCTGGTTGCCACACTCGTGATGGCGACCGTATTGAGCGGATGCAATACCGCTCGCGGATTTGGTCAGGACGTTCAGAAACTCGGCAGTACTATTTCCCATTCCGCCAGTTAACCCGGCGTCAGCCCATACCAGCGCCCTGCCCGAGTGCAGGGCTGCGCTGTCACGCCTTAGCGCCACACTTAGAGCCTATCCCAATAGGCGTTATTGGCGTGGCCAGTTTGGACACGGGAAGCCGCGCAGACAACATGCGTTGCATGTTGAACGGACAAAGCACTTTGTCCGGCCCAACGGGCGAGCGCAGCGAGTAACCCGGAGCGTACACGTAGTACGTGAGGATTTCGAGCACTGCCCAGGGCCAAAATGGCAAGTGAAATAGCCCTAATGGGATAGGCTCTTACCCCGCGGTTCGCATCGGCACGTGGGGAATACCGTCCTCGTCGTAACCTTCACCACACACCACAAAGCCAAATTGCTGGTAAAAGTGCTGCAAATGCGCCTGAGCCGAGAGGTATTGCGCCCGCCCCGGCCAGTGACGAGCACAAACGGCCTGAGCGTGCATCACCAACTGATGCCCCAACCGTTGGCCTCGCGCTTCAGGGGAGACAATAACCCGGCCGATCGTGACCACCTCCTGCCGGTCATGTGGTGCCAGCAAGCGCGCACAGGCGATCAGCCTGCCGTTTTGCCAGGCGGTGACATGCCGGTTACCGTCCACCAGATCCAGCCCGTCCAGGTCCTGATAAGCGCACTGTTGTTCAACCACAAAAACCTGGCTACGCAGGCGCAAAATGTCATACAACGCATACGGGTTCAGGTCTTTCACCCCCCAGTCATGCCAAATCAGACTCATTGCCCCTCCCGTTATTCCTGCTCATCAGACGTTGGTGCGGCAGCAGACGCTGGCCGACGCCGCCACTGGGTTAACTGTACCCAGCACCACAACCCGGCAATCGCCAGCGCAAACAGTGTGCCGAAACCGATACCGATCGCCAGTACCGGTACGCCGACCTTCACCGCCAGCGAGTAGAGCGCCAGCATCAGCAGCATCGCGCCGTTTTCACCCAGATTCTGCACGGCAATGGCGTTACCTGCTCCAACGCTCTCCCGGCCACGTTCTTGCAGCAACGCATTGAGCGGCACGATGAAAAAGCCACCCAACGCCCCCAATACCAACAGGCAGGCGTAAGCGTTCATCAGGCTATGTTGCAGGGTAAATACCACCACCATCACGCCGATCAACACCCCTGCGGGCAGACAGCGTCGCACGGTTTTCAACGTCACCAGTTTACCGGCTGCCGCAGCCCCTACCACAATTCCGACCGCCACCATGGCGTTGAGTAACGTCGGCGTCGAATTGTCGTTAATACCCAATGCCAGCGGTACCCACAGCACCAGCAGGAAACGCAGCGTCACGCCAGCGCCCCAGAACATGCCGGTGCCCACCAGCGAAAAGCGGGTTTCGCCGTTGCGCCACAGAACCTGGCAGGCATCGAAAAACGAACGGGTCATGCGCGCCGGGCGCCAGGATGCGCCGGGACGTGCGGCAGCGAGTTTCGGAATCAACAGGTTAGCGGCCAGTGCGATACCGTAAGCCAGCGCACACACCGCCAGCGCGCCGTAGATATGCCAGTCCGCCAGCACACCGCCGACCACCGAACCGGTAAGAATCGCGGCGATGGTGGAGGCTTCCATCAACCCGTTGGCTTTCACTAACTGATCACCACGGGTGATTTCCCCCAGAATGCCGTATTTGGCCGGGGAATAGGCCGCCGCCCCCAACCCCACCAGCGTATACCCCAGAAACGGGTTCCCACCCAGGCAAATCCATAACGCGCCAGCCAGCTTCAGGGCGTTGGCAAACATCATCACCCGCCCTTTGGCGAAACTGTCAGCAAACTGCCCCACAAACGGTGCCAGCACGATATAGGCGGCGACGAACCCCATTTGCAGGAAGGGCTGGCTCCAGTCGGGATACGCCAGCGATTTCACCAATGCCAGCGTAGCGAACAGCAGCGCGTTATCGCCGAAGGCCGAGAAAAACTGCGCCACCATCACCGCATTCATACTGCGGGAAAACAGTGACGACGTTGGGGAAGTCGTGCGGCTCATGCATCATGCTCCGAAGGGGTAGGCGTGACATCGTCCGCCGCTCCGGCAGGCTGTTCCGCCCATTGCCGCAGCGTGACGAAATCCGGTTTGCCGCTGCCCAATAGCGGCAATTCTTTCAGGTAACGAATATCCCGCGGCACCGCCAGTTCCGGCACGCCGCTCGCCCGCGCCTGTGTCAGCAGGCTATCGCGGGTCAGCGCCGCATCGGTAGTAAACAGCACCAGCGCCTCCCCTTTACTGCTGTCGCTGCGGGCGCTGGCGGCATGTTGGGTGTGTGGCGACGCCTGATTAGCCAGTTGCTCCACGCTCTCCAGCGACACCATTTCTCCGGCCAGCTTGGCAAAGCGTTTTACGCGGCCCACGATGGTACAAAAACCCTGTTCATCCAGAAAAACGATATCGCCGGTATCGTACCAGTTCGCCTCACGCTGCCCGTGCTCGTTTTCCGCCGCGGGCGATTCCAGCTCCCCAGGGTTTTCCACTCGCAGGTAACCCTTCATCACATTTGGCCCGCGCAGTTGCAGACGAGCGCCATGATGGATACCTGCAACCGGGATCAACCGTGACTCCATACCCGGTAATAATCGGCCGACAGAATGCAGTTTACAGGCCATCGGTACGTTGATAGCCACCACCGGCGCGCACTCCGTCACGCCGTAGCCTTCCAGAATACGAATGCCAAATTTGTCCTGCCACTGCGTCCGCACCCGTTCGGAGAGTTTTTCCGCCCCGGCCACCACATAACGCAGGCGGGCGAAATCGTAGGGGTGGGCAAAGCGGGCATAATGCCCGAGGAAGGTCGAGGTACCGAACAGCACCGTGCAGTTACGGTCATACACCAGCTCCGGCACGATGCGGTAATGCAGCGGGCTGGGATAGAGGAAAATACGCGCGCCGGTCATCAACGGCGTCAGCAACCCGACCGTCAACCCAAACGCGTGGAACAACGGCAAGGCCGACATAAAACGATCGCGCGGGGTGAAATCGGCCACGGTGCGGATCTGCTCTACGTTAGCCATCAGGCTATTATGAGAATGCACCACCCCTTTCGGGTTGCCTTCCGAGCCGGACGTAAACAGAATGACCGCCGCGTCATCCGGCTGCTGCGGGCACATAGCGCGCATCGGGAACAGCAAGTGGCACAAGATCCACAGCTTATCCGACCATGTCACCGTGTCCTTCAGGTCTTCCAGATAGACCCAATTGGCCTCTTTCACCTGCTGCGGCAGATGCGTCAGCTTGCCTTTTTCCAGAAACTGCCGTGATGTGACGATGGTTTTGATGCGCGCGGCGCTCATCGCGCTCTGAATGCCTTTCGCCCCAGCGGTATAGTTCAACATCGCCGGTACCCGGCTGCTGAGCGAGGCGCCAAGCACTGTCGCCGCTGTCACCGTCGCATTGGGCAATAACAACCCGACATGCTCACGTTCCTGGGTAAAACGTTGCAGAATGCGCGCCACACCGAGTGATTTCTTCAGCAGGCCGTGATAGCTGTCTTCCTTCAGATTGACGTCTTCAATACAGGCAGAGTGGTAACCGTACCGATCGCAGGCGGCCAGAAACGCCTGATAGAGCGTATGACGCGGGCGCACCGTCATACGTGCGTCCATCATGATGCGATGCAGCGCTTCACCGGCCAGTTCACGGCGCTCACGCGCCGAAGGGGCAACAGGCATCGGGAGCGTTGTCGGCGGCAGGAAATGCAGTGAAATTTGTGGGAACAGGCGACGACGCAACACCCCGCCCAAACGACCGAAGTGCGTAAACTCCGGCCCTTCAATACGGACCGGCACCACCGCCGCGCCAGAGCGGGCCGCCACAAACGCCGCACCGCTGTAGATTTTCATCAGTGAGCCGGTCACGGTAATACGCCCTTCGGGGAACACCACCACCGGACGCCCCTGCTCCACCAGACGGATTAACTGCTTAATAGCCAACGGCTTTGTAGGGTCCAACGGCAGAAAATCGATATAGGGCTTCAGCCAGCGCATAAACCAGCTATCAGCAATGCGGGAATAGACAGCAAATACCGGTTTGGTTTGTACCGGTAAGAACAGCGCCATCAGCACGCCATCGAGAAAAGAAACGTGATTGGGGGTAATCAATATCTTCGATTGCCGGAAACCGCTTTCATCACCCGAGATCTGAATGCGATACAGGTGCTTTAGCGCCCAGCGTAAAAAGGTATAAATCATCCCACCTCCCTATGTCTAAACAGTAACACTGACGTAATCGTCACCTTGAGGTAAACCGTCACGCTGCCCGGTTTGGACCCCACATGCCACGGATTGTTCATGGCGGCCAGCCAAAGGGTTCACCATACCATAAACCGTAGCAAGATTAGCGATGCTCAGGAGGGGCAGAAAGACAGAGTTAGCAGGGCAAATGTCGGATCGCAGGCAAAAAAAAACCTACGCATCCGCGTAGGTTGGTGAAATTTGAATGGTTCAATGTGGAGAACACATCGATTGTCACCCATCAATACCTCTGGGACTTGTTACTCTAAAGACAGTCCCCCTGAATCACTAGCGTTGAATCGAAAGATAACCGTTCGAAGTGCAACTAACTGTAAAATTCTCAGGTGAGCTGTAATAAAGGCGTGAAAACGCAGCAACATCGCCACTGACGCGCCCGGATCCAGACTTACAACGCCCACCAGATCCCTGCGGCGATCCCACCGAACAATGCCCATTTCACCAGATAGTAAACCGGCTTGTTCCAGCTTTTCAGCCGTTTCCCCACTTTGCGTACCGCATAGAGATATTTGAAAATCCGATTGATGCCACCGGTACGATCCCCCTCGCTATTCGGCGCAGCTGCAGCACTCATCAGATGACGCCCCAGCCAGTAATTCACCGCTTGCGCCCAGCGATAACGCATCGGTCGCTCAATGTCGCAAAACAGGATCAGACGGTTCTGCCCACTTTGATTTTCCGCATAGTGGATATAGGTTTCGTCGAACAGCACGCCTTCACCATCACGCCAGCTATAACGCTCACCATCGACCTCGATAAAACAACGGTCATCGTTCGGCGTCGACAGCCCCAGGTGGTAGCGCAGCGAACCGGCATACGGGTCACGGTGGCGCGGCAGTCGGCTTCCGTCCGGCAAGGTGGCGAACATCGCGGCCTTTATCGACGGCACCGAACGCAGCAGCGCGGTGGTATTGGGGCACAACGCATCCGCCGAGGGGTGAGATTCCTCATACCATTTCAGGTAGAAGCGCTTCCAGCCGGTCTTGAAAAACGAGTTAAACCCCGCGTCGTTATACCGATCCGACGCTTTAATCTCCTGCATTGCCAGTAGCCTTTCCCCTTCCTCACGGATCGTCTGCCAGTTCTGCTGTAGCGCCGCCAGTTCGGGAAAATGATCGGGTTTGAGATACGGCGTCACCGGGACACGGGAAAACAGGTACATAAACGCGTTGAGCGGCGCGGTAAAGGTCGAGTGATCCGACAATTGTCGCCAAAATGGATAGCGTATACGACCACGGAAATGGACATAGGCCACCGCCAGAATAAACACCAGCAGAATGATATATTTCATACAGAGACTTCCTTCCCTGAGACAGAGGGTTATCCCCATGACTGAGTACCGCACCCAGCGCAAGAGATAGTACGTTGGAAAAACATCGGCACAACATATGTCAAACAACCCGCTTACGTTTCACTAATATTGCTGCCGGAAGGGAACGGTCGATGGTGTACAAACGGTAAACGCGATGAATGTGATGGGTGAAAGCGGTGAAAGTTGCGATCCCCGCCTCTTGCGGCCACGGCCTAATTCCGTGACACTCAGGCAGTCACTTGATTCGACGCCTTATTTTTACATTAAGAACAACAGGAAACCTTCATGGCCACCATTAAGGATGTCGCCAGGCTGGCAGGCGTGTCGGTCGCCACCGTATCACGCGTGATCAACGATTCGCCTAAAGCCAGTGAGCACGCACGCAGCGCCGTTCTGCAGGCCATGCAACAGTTGCAATACCATCCGAACGCCAACGCCCGTGCGCTGGCCCAGCAGTCTACCGAAACACTGGGGCTGGTGGTCTCTGACGTGTCCGACCCGTTTTTCGGCACCATGGTCAAAGCGGTGGAGCAGGAAGCCTACCGTACCGGTAATTTTCTGCTGATCGGCAACGGCTACCACATCGCGCACAAAGAGCGGCAGGCCATCGAACAGTTGATTCGCCATCGCTGCGCAGCACTGGTGGTGCATGCCAAGATGCTGCCAGATGAAGAGTTGGCGCAACTGATGGAGCAGATCCCAGGCATGGTGTTGATTAACCGTATTCTGCCGGGGTACGAGACACGCTGCGTGGCGTTGGATAACCGTTATGGTGCCTGGCTGGCTACCCGGCATCTGATCCTGCAAGGGCATCGCCAGATTGGTATTTTGTGTTCCAACCATGCGATTTCCGATGCCGATGACCGCCTGGCGGGCTACCGGGACGCGCTGGCCGAACACGATATTGCACTGGATGAGCAGTTGATCGCCTACGGCGAACCGGATGAAAGCGGCGGCGAAGCGGCGATGACCACGCTGCTGGAGCGCGGCCGCCCAGTGACGGCGCTGACCTGCTACAACGACCCGATGGCCGCCGGTGCGTTGGCGGTGTTGAGTGATAACGGCATCGAAGTGCCGCGAGACATGTCGCTTATCGGCTTCGACGATGTGCTGCTGTCGCGTTACCTGCGCCCGCGCCTGACCACCATCCGCTATCCGATTACCGCCATGGCGACACAGGCGGCGCAAATTGCGCTGGCGCTGGCGAACAACACACCGCTCCCCAACGCCATCAACCTGTTCCACCCGACGCTGATTCGCCGCCATTCCGTTGCCAGTTTGAATAATGGGCACTAAATTAGTAAGGCATTAAGATGCCGCAGACACTGGTAAGTCCCTTTAGCTGAAGGTGATGGTTTTACGGCGTCAAAAACTGTGCTGAGGCGGGCGACTTCGCCGGGTGAGCCGCACGGACGCGGCGAAAACCCGTGCCGCGTCGGACAAAAACGCAAAAAGCGTTTTTGAACAGCGTTTACGCTGGCCCGCAGGGCGAGCCACAGCATGTGGCGAGTAACCACGTCACGGGTGGCCCGAATAGCGAAGGCGAACACCGAAGGCACCGCGCCAGCGGCACGGTTTAGCCCTCAGCCAGTGGTCAAGGAGAGGCGGCGTTTGAGCCTCTCCTTGTCGTGCGTGCGACGATGTTGCAAAGGGATACCAACGTCATCAAGCACGAAATTTCTCCCCACTCGCAAATGAATCGGCAGTAAAAAACAACAAGGCTGTTTGTCGACAGCACAAATCAGCCGAGAGAACGGTGGTACAACCGCACCTGTTTATCGGGGTACTCGGGTGCGTCGCCGATGTAACGCCAGCCGTGGCGCTCGTAGTAACCGCTGAAACTGGCGTACAGGTAGAGAGAGTCAAAACCGCGTTCGCGGCTGCATTCGATGACAAAACGCTGAAGATCCGCCCCCAGACCGCGATCACGGTAGCGTTCGTCCACATACAGCGCCGCCAGCCACGGGGTTAAATCCTGACGGCTTATCAAATCACAGCGCCACAGCCCGACCGTACCGACCAGTTGGTCGCCTGCCAGCGCCACGAACGTCAGCGGCAGCGCGCGCTTATCCATGCTGTGGTGCACCACGCTGGCAAAAAAATCCCGACTCAGCCCGTCGCCAAATGCCTGCCACAGCCAGTCGACGACCTGCGTCTCGAAATGCGGGTAATCCGCCAGATAGCCAATTGAGACAGGAGATCCTATCGTTGGCGTAGTTTCCATTGTCGTCATACGTCAGACCAGTTTTCCCTGAAAAATGGGCACAGAATCGAACAGGTAGCCGTCAAACTCCGGCGCTTCGGCGTCCGAAATTTCCATCAGTGTGGTTTTGACGTTTTCCAGATGCTGCCACATCGCCTGATACGACCCGCTGACGTCGCGACGACGCAGCGCCGCCAGTATCGTCTGGTGATCCGCCAGCCATTTCAGCCGGTAACCGTGGTTGCCCACATGGCTGTATAGCTGTTGCCAGATAGGGCTTTCGTCCCGGCAAGACCAGATATTGCTGACAGTTTCCAACAGCATCTGGTTTTGGGTCGCCCCTGCTACCTGCAAGTGAAAGATTTTATCGAAATCGCTGCGGTAATCGTTGGCGGCGATAGCCGCCTGTTCCTGCTCCAACGTGCGCCGCAGGATATCAATATCATTGCGGGTCGCCATGCGGGCGGCAAACGCGGCAATGTTGCTTTCCAGCAGTTGGCGCGCCTGCAACATTTCAAACGCGCCGATACGGTTTTGCGCGTTCGGGGACGGCTCTTCCGCCGACGGCACTCGTAACACGTACACCCCGGACCCCTGGCGGATATCCACCGTTCCTTCCAGCTCCAGCATCAGCAAGGCTTCACGCACGATGGTACGGCTTACGCCATAGGTCTCCGCAATATTCCGCTCTGGCGGAAGACGCGACCCGACCGGGTACTCCCCCTGCTGGATTTTCTCCCGCAGGTCACCCCCTATTTCCTGGTATTGCTTTCTGTCTTGTAGAACCACAACCTTCGTCACAATGCCACCCTGAACGGCCGAGAATTGAACACCGCTGCCGCCCCGACACGGGGCCGGATACCAGGCTGCTTCCTTTCGTCATCGTCACTGCGGCTTCACACCGCGTTCGTCAGGTCCACAGCCTAAACACGAACCGGTGCGTCATCCTACACCGGCTCGCGTTTACAGCAATCAGACTCAGTTTACCAAACTCAGCGCCTGATCGAGTACCTTTGCACCGTTCAGGGTGCCGTAGGCCACCGAGTCGATAACGGCGATAGGAATGTGATACTCGTCGGTCAGTTTTTTGTTTTCCGCCAGCTTAAAGCGCACCTGCGGCCCCAGCAGCACGGCGATAATGTCATTGCCGTAAGTCTGCAATTCATCACGCAGGTTCTGTTCCGGGATAGCGTAAATCTGATATTCCATACCCCGCGCCGCGGCTTCTTTTTCCATTTTGGTCACCACCAGCGAGGTAGACATGCCTGCTGAGCAGGCCAGTACGATCCGTTTCATCTTTCCCCCTATTTCTCTTCATCGTCCAGTTCGAACGCCAGCACGCCGCTGTCCCGTACCTGTCGGAACCAACCGGCTGATTTCTTCGCTCTGCGCTGCCGATCGTGTTCCAGATCGATTTCAATCAGGCCGTAACGGTTTTTAAAGGCGTTCATCGGCGACACATTGTCAGTAAACGCCCACAGCATATAACCCTGGCAGTTGGCACCGTCTTCGCGTGCTTTTAGCGTCCAGTAAAGATGCTCGGCGATAAACGCAATACGGTAGTCGTCCTGTATCACGCCGTGGCTGTCTTTGAACTGGCCTTCATTTTCAATCCCCATACCGTTTTCCGACACAAACCAGGGCACGTTGCCGTATTCATCCTTCAGGCGCATCGCCATGTCGTAAATAATGCGAGGGTTGATCTCCCAACCGCGCGACTTATTCATCCGGCGGCCGGGCAATTCGAAATGCTCGTAATAGTAAGCTGGGTGGAACGGCGTGTTGCTGTTCCAGGCCCGGCTGGGGGCTTTGACCCGGTGCGGGTAGTAGAGATTAATGCCCACCTCATCCACGGTATTGGCGCGGATAATCGCCAGCTCTTGCGCGTCGTAATCCCACTTCACCTGATGCTTTTCCAGCAGCGCCAGTAATTCCGCCGGGTATTCGCCTTTCAGCGCCGGGTCGAGAAAGACCCGGTTATAGAACAGGTCATACAGGCGCGCCGCCTCAACATCATGCGCGGCACTGGAGCGCGGATAGGTGACTTCCGGGTTCAGGATCACCCCGATGCTGCCCCCTTGCAGGTGGTAACCTTTGTCGCGAAACCGTTGCACCACTTTGGCCGTCGCCAGGTTTTTATGGTGGTTCCACTGCATCCAGGTGCCGGTATCCTGCTGATAAGGGTAGCGCACCGCATCCAGATACACGCGGGTCTGCACCACAATCGGCTCATTAAAGGTAAACCAGCGTTTGACCTTACCGGCGTAGCGGGCAAATACCGCGTCGGCGTACTGCACGAACCACTCCACCACCTGCTTCGACGACCAGCCCTGATATTTCTCGAACAGCACCGCCGGGAGCTCATAGTGCTCTAAGCACAGCATGGGTTCGATGCCTTCACGCTGCATTTCGTCGATCAGGTTATCGATGTAAGCGGCGTACTCTTCATCCACCACGCCGTTTTCATAATCCAGCATGAAGCGCGACCAGTTAATCGAGGTACGAAAGTGCGTCAGCCCGGTCTGCTTCATCAGCGCCACGTCTTCACGGTAGCGGTTATAGAAATCGGTGGCGACAGCCGGGCCGTAGCCGTTGTGCCACACCTGACGATCCCGCTTGTACCACAGGTCCAGATAGGAATCCTGCCCGTTTTTCTTGCCTGACCACCCCTCGGTCTGCCAGGCGGACGCCGCCGCCCCCAGAATAAAGCCCTCAGGCAGGGTCATTGATACCTTGCTCATTACCGCTCTCCCTTAGATTCAGTATTGCAATACATTCATTATTTCAATGCATTGGCCTGTGCCGCAGCCTCTAACTCCGCCTCACGCTGCGCCTGCTCAGCACGACGAGACGCCACTTTGACGAACGGCAGGTAAATCAGGGTGGCGACGATGATGCACACCATCTGTGTCGCGACCGCCCCCATCGAACCGGCGGTAGACAGCCAAGCGTTAATCAACGGCGGCGTGGTCCAGGGCACCATCACCACCGCTTTACCGGCAAAGCCCATGCTGGTGGCGAAGTAACCGATGGTGCCAGTCACCAGCGGCGTGATGATGAACGGGACAGCCAGAATCGGGTTGAGCATGATAGGCATGCCGAAAATCACCGGTTCATTGATGTTGAAGACACCTGGGCCGAAGGAAATTTTGGCGATCTCTTTCATTTCACGGCGCTTAGAGGCGATCATCACCGCCAGCAGCAACCCGATGGTCAACCCAGACCCGCCGATACTCATGTACACGTCCCAGAACGGCATGGTGATAATGTTCGGTACTTCATGCCCCTGCTCAAACGCGGTCATGTTCACCGCAATCGCCCCCAGCAACAGC
Source organism: Dickeya zeae NCPPB 2538 (assembly GCF_000406165.1). Classification (NCBI taxonomy): domain Bacteria; kingdom Pseudomonadati; phylum Pseudomonadota; class Gammaproteobacteria; order Enterobacterales; family Pectobacteriaceae; genus Dickeya; species Dickeya zeae. Next base: position 3,645,263 of record NZ_CM001977.1, read on the forward strand.
GGTTCGCGAATCGGTTTGATCATCTGGTTACCGTGAATACCGATAACCCAGAACAGTTGCGCCACGAACATCAGAATCAACAGCCCCGGCAGGCTCTGCACGACCGACTCCAGCGGCTGTTGCACCACCATATAGATGGCGTCATACAGGTACATGCCGGTCACTTTCTGGAAGGTAAACCCGAAGGTCGCGACCAGCGTGACGGTGATGATCGCCGGGATCAACGCCGAAAACGACGCGGACACATTCGGCGGCACGCTATCTGGCATCTTGATGCGTAGCCGGTCTACCGATTCCAGCTTCGAATAGATTTCCACCGACGCGATGGCGATAAACATGCCGAGGAACAGACTTTTGGTGTCAGAGAATTGCCGGGCCAGCACATCTTTCACCGGTAATGTCTGACCGTTGATCACCATATCGATGGTGGTCGGGGTAATGGAAATAAAGCAGATCACCGCCAGCAAACCGGGAAACAGGCTACGAGAGCCGTTGATTTTCCCAAGCTCGATGCCTATCAGGAACACCGCGCCGATGGTGAGGAAATTGAGCGTGGCGTAGTTAATACCGCTCATGATGGGTTTTAACGGTGCCAGAAATGAAAACAGAGCGAAACTCGCCAGCCCGTTCTTCGGATCCAGCACCATGTTGGAGATCAGCACAGAGAACGCCCCGACGATGATCACCGGCATCAACGTAATGAACGAGGCTTTGATCGCCATGATGTATCTCAGGCTGTTGAACTGGTTGGCGAACGATCCTAATGAATCGATAGCCTTATCCTTGAATGACATAACTCCACCTCTTTGATTTACCTGTGTTTTCAGGGGTTGTTGTTATCAGAGGCTCTCGCCCCCGTAGTGGCCGTTACGCGCGGAAGAGAATGGACGGCAGGTTCAGCGCTCTCGCGTTTGGCATACCAAAAAATAAAACAAACGAATAATTTTTCTGTGACACTGTTCTCACAAGTCAATATTGGAATTCCAATAACATGTTTAAAAGCAAATTTGGCATACCAAGAGGACACCACGATGGAATTGGATATGGAACAGACCGTAATGGAATTGCTGATCAACGCTGGCGAAGCGCGTTCCTGCGCCATGATGGCGATTCAGGCCGCCCGAGCGCAGGACTGGGTGGAAGCCGACGCGCAACTGCTGGCTTCTCAGGAGGCGGCAAAAGCAGCCCACCAGATCCAGACTCGGTTGATCGGACTGGACGAAGGCGAAGGCAAAGTGCCGGTTAATCTGATCATGGTGCACGCTCAGGATCACCTGATGACCGCCATGCTCTGCCGGGATCTGGCCGAAGAAATGGTACAACTGCGCAAAGAACTGTTTGGTGGTCACCACGCCTGATGGCACCGACCGCGCAACGTGCCGCACTTCACCCACTGACGTCGCTCCAGTGTGCTAGTATGTGACTAATATTGATAACAACGCTGTGACTGACTTCGATAAAACAGGGAAGGTGCAAACGATGATGACCATGCTTGACGTGGCAAAGCACGCCGGTGTATCCAAAGCAACGGTATCACGGGTGTTAAACGGTACAGGTCAGGTAAAACAAAGTACGCGTGACGCCGTCTTCAAGGCGATGGAAGATCTCGGCTATCGCCCTAATTTTCTGGCGCGCTCGCTGGCGCAACGCAGTTCAAACAGCCTCGGGTTGGTAGTCTCCAACTTCGACGGCCCCTATTTTGGTCGCCTGCTGCGCCGTGCCGCCGAACGCACCGAAACCAACGGCAAGCACCTGATCGTGACCGACGGTCACGACACGCCGGAAGACGAGCAACAGGCGGTGCAGCTCCTGATCGATCGCCGCTGTGATGCCATCGTGCTCTATACCCGCCACATGTCTGACGCCGCCCTGATGGCATTGCTGGATCACTCCCGCGTGCCCATCGTGGTCATCAATCGTCATCTGCCGATGGCACCTGAGTACTGCGTCTGGTTTGAACAACAACAGGCAGTGTTCCAACTGGTCGATTATCTGGTACAGCAAGGGCACCGCGACATTGCCTGCATCACCGGCCCCATCAACACGCCGACGGCACGCGCCCGTCTGGCCGGTTACCGGCAGGCGCTGGAGCATCATCACATTCCTTACGACCCGCTGCGGGTGGTCAATGGTGATAGCCTGGTCCCCGGCGGTTATCAGGCTGCACGCGAATTGCTGGCACATGACGCCGGTTTTTCCGCGCTGTTCGCCAGTAACGATGATATGTGCATCGGTGCGATGAAAGCCCTGCTTGAAGCCGGTAAACGACTGCCGCAGGACGTATCGCTGTTCGGTTTTGACGATATCCCCAGTGCCCCTTATCTGACGCCCGCGTTATCTACCGTCTATTTACCGATTGAAGAGATGATTAGCGCCGCTATCTCGCAGGCGCTAAAACTGAGCGAAGGGTCCCCTGTCACTGCCATCGCGCCGTTTACCGGCGAGCTGAAACTGCGCGCGTCGGTGGTCAAAGGCCCCTACGCGCACTGAGTCTGCGCAAACGATTACACCCGCTCCAGCGCCAGCAGTTCGTCCAGCGTCTGACGGCGGCGAATCAGTCGCGGCTGCCCCTGTTCGAACAGCACTTCCGCTATCAGCGGGCGGCTGTTGTAGTTGGAAGACATCGACGCACCGTACGCACCGGTGTCATGGAACACCAGATAGTCACCCACTTGCGCCGATGGCAACGCCATCGTTTCCACACCGCCACCGGCCTGCTGGGTGAACACATCGCCAGATTCACACAGCGGGCCTGCCACCACGGTATCACGCCGCGGTGACTGGCTCAGGTCGCGCCCGTCGCCCGGCAACAGGGTAATATGGTGGTAACTGCCGTACATTGCCGGGCGCATCAGGTCGCTAAATCCGGCATCCACCAGCACAAAATGACGGCAGCCCATGTCCTTCACCGCACGCACCTGTGCCACCAGTACGCCGGACTCCGCCACCAGAAAACGCCCTGGTTCGATTTCCAACGTCACCGAATGCCCCAGATGTGCGGCAATCCGCTCCCGCGCCTGATTCCACAGGCCATAATAGTGCTGGGTATCAATGCGCTCGCCGCCGTGGTGATAGGGAATAGACAACCCGCCACCCGCAGAAATCGCCTCCAGATCCTGCCCCACCGCCAGCACCTGCTGCACCATCGCTTCGCAAACCTGCTCCAGATGCCGGTAATCAACGCCGGAACCAATATGCATATGGATGCCGACCAATTTCAGGTGGTAACGGCTCAAGGCTTCCAGCGCCTGTGGTAAATCGGCATACCAGATGCCGTGTTTACTGTTTTCGCCACCGGTGTTGGTCTTCTGGCTGTGACCATGTCCAAAACCGGGGTTAATACGCAGCCACACCGGGTGACCCGGCGAACGCTCGCCCAGTTGATGCAGCATGTCGATGGAACCGGCGTTCACCGGAATAGCCAGCTCATGCACCCGTTGCAGTGTGGCGTCATCGAGCACATCGGCGGTAAACACAATCTCATGCGCGTCAGTACCCGGCTCAAAACCGGCGGCCAATGCCCGTTCGATTTCACCCAACGAAACCGAATCCACCTTCACGCCCTGCTGGCGCATCAACGCCAGAATATGCAGGTTGGAACAGGCTTTCTGCGCAAAACGGATGGTATCGAACTGGCGCAACTGACCGATGCGCTCAACGATGGTAGCGGCGTCATAGGCCCACAACGGGCAACCAAATTGGGCAGGCAGCGCACGCAGGCTCTGCGCGTTCAACGCATAAGACAGGTCATTCAGATCGTGTGGCATGAATAGAGTACCGAAACGTTATCAGATGTCGGAATTGTGCTGGTCCACAAGCTATAATTCCAATATCCTTTTTCAAAGACTCTATTCATTTTTGATATGGAATGAACCGCCTATGACCGCCGTCTCCCTGCGCCACATCGAGATTTTTCACGCGGTGATGACCACCGGCAACCTGACGGAAGCGGCCGCGCTGCTCAACACCTCGCAGCCCACCGTGAGCCGCGAGCTGGCACGCTTTGAGCACCTGGTGCAGATGCCGCTGTTCGAGCGCATTCGCGGGCGGTTACACCCTACCGCGCAAGGGTTGCAGTTATTCGAGGAAGTGCAGCATTCCTATTATGGATTGGATCGCATCATCAACGCGGCGCAGGATATCCGCCAGTTTCGTCAGGCCCCGCTCTCGGTTGCCTGTTTACCGGTGTTCTCTCAGTCGTTATTGCCCGAAGTGTGCCAGCCGTTGCTGGCGCGTTACCCTGAACTCAACCTGCATGTCATCCCACAGGAATCGCCGTTGCTGGAAGAGTGGCTCTCCGCACAGCGCCACGACCTGGGGCTAACGGAAAACCTGAATACACCCGCCGGTACCGAACGGCACACTCTGATGGAGCTGAACGAAGTCTGCGTGCTGCCCAGTGGTCACCCACTGGCACGCAAGGCGGTACTGACACCAGAGGATTTCCGCGACCAGCCGTTCGTCAGCCTGTCCAGCACCGACAGTTATCGGCAATTGCTGGACCAGCAGTTTGAGCAGGCAAGCGTCGCACGGCGGCTGGTGTTGGATACCCACAGCGCCGCCTCGGTATGCGCGATGGTGCGCGCCGGGGTAGGATTATCGATAGTTAATCCACTTACCGCGGTGGATTACGCCAGTAGCGGTGCGGTAGTGGTGCGCCGTTTCAGTATTGATGTGCCGTTTACCGTCAGTCTGATTCGCCCACTGCACCGCCCGGCGTCGACGCTGGTGGCGCAATTCACCGAGCAGTTGCTCGCCTTCGCCGAGCGCTTCCCCGCCCGGTTACAGCACGTGCTGGCGGCCAATCCAGTCTGACATTCCCTCGTTACGCCACTTCACGCAGCGCGCCCAGGTCAATCTGCACCCCGACGCGGCTGCCGGTGGCGAGCAAATCCTCGACCGAACGATTGAGCACATCCACCGAGAGCTCCACCTCGCTGACGCGTATCCGATAACGCACCACGTTACCCAACAGGCTGTGCCCGATAATCTCCCCGGCCAGCCCGTGTTCCGGCGCGCACAAGCGCACCGACTCCGGGCGCAGCGCCACCTGGCCGACAAACTGCCCACCGGTCAGGCGCATCGCCTCGTCAGCGCTCAGCAGGTTATAGCTGCCGATAAACCCGGCGGCAAACAGACTGGCAGGCTGGGTATAGAGCGACTCCGCGTCACCGTTTTGTACAATTTCGCCTTTATTCATCAGCACGATACGGTCGGACAAAGTCAGCGCCTCTTCCTGATCGTGGGTGACGAAAATCGTCGTCAGCTTCAACTCCTGCTGGATACGCCGGATCTGCTCGCGCAGGTGGCGGCGAATACGCGCATCCAGTGCGGATAACGGCTCGTCCAGCAATAGCAATCGCGGGCGGGTCACCAGTGAACGCGCCAGCGCCACGCGCTGACACTGCCCACCGGACAACTGATGCGGGTAGCGGCGGGCGTAATCGCCCAGTTCCACCAGTGCCAACACTTCCTCGACCCGGTTGTGAATCTCAACGGCAGGCAGCTTCTGCATCTTCAGGCCGAAGGCCACATTGCCTTCAACCGTCATATTGGGAAACAGCGCATAGTTCTGGAATACCATGCCGATATCACGCTGCTGTGGCGACAGCGGCACAATATCACGGCCCTGTAGCAGAATCTGGCCCTTATCCACCGAGGTCAATCCGGCCAGGCAGCGTAATAACGTCGATTTACCGCAACCACTTGGCCCCAGCAAGGTGACGAACTCGCCCTCATCGGCCGAAAAATGGATATCCTGAAACACTCTGGTCGGCCCGTAGTGTTTATTCAGATTGATGACATCAAGGTAGGCCATGTTCAGCGTGTCCCGTTTTACTCATTGCGAAATTGAATGTGCGAAATTGAATTTGCAGCATTGAATGTGCGTCATTTATGAATGGCGATTCAGCGCATTGGCCAGCCAGGTCACAAGCAGCACCACCAGAAAATAGGAGATCACCAATGCGCTGGTGAAATGCCCGCTGTCGTTGCGTTTGTTATAGAGGTAGACCTGCAAGGTTTCGTAGTTGGTGCCTGCCAGCAAGTTGGCAAACACAAACTCGCCAATCAGGAATGAAAACGACAGCAGTACCGCGATCATCACCCCTTTGCGCAGGTTAGGCAGCACCACCCACAGCGCCGCCTGCCAGGTGCTGGCACCCAGCAAATGCGCCGCATCCAGCAGTTCCTGCAAATTTATGGCCTGTATATTGTTGGCGATGGCGCGGTAAATAAACGGCAGGGCAATCGTGAAATAACAACCGATCAGGATCCACGGTGTGCCGGTCAGCGCCAGCGGCGGTGCGGAATAGAGCTGTAGTAACCCGACTGACGACACCACCGGCGGCACCGCGAACGGCAGCAGAATCAGCACGTTCATCAGCCCGTCGAGCTTCGGAAAAGCCCAGGCGATGACAAACATGGCAGGCAGCACCAACAGCAGTGAAAACAACAGCGCACCAAAACAGATAAGCAGTGAATGGCCCAGCGCGACTAAAAAGCGGCCATCGCGCCATAATTCGATAAACCATTTCAGGGTCAACCCATTGGGCAAAATGGTCGCCCCCCACTCGGTCGCCAGCGCATAACCCAGCGTGGCAAGCAGCGGTAACATCAGAACCAGTAATATCAGCCATACCACCAGCAGATGGTAACGGCGTTCAGCCTGGGACATGGCAACCTCCGGTGACAAAATTAGCGGGCAGCATGGAGGTAACTCCGGCGTAGCAGCCATTGGTGAATCGCGGTAATCAGCGCCATCAACACGACCAGCAGCATGGAAAGCGCACTGCCCAGGTTAGGGTCCAGCGAGATATCGCCGGACACCAGCGCCGCAATGCGCACCGGCACCACGTTGAAATTGCCGGTGGTGAGCGCGTACAAGGTGGCGTAGGCCCCCAGCGCGTTAGCCAGCAGGATGACGAAGGTGCCGAGCAATGCCGGCGTCAGCACCGGAATGCCGATATGCAGCCAGTAACGCCAGCGGCTGGCACCCAACAGCGCGGCCGACTCTTGCCATTCGCTGCGCAACCCGTCAAACGCCGGATAGAGCAGTAAAATGCCAAGCGGTATCTGAAAATAGGTATAAATCAGGATCAATCCGTCGCGGGAATACAGCGTGAAGTCACCGAGTAACCCGTTTTGTCGCAGCAGCAGGGTAATAAAACCGTTCAGCCCCAGCATGATCACGAAAGCGAACGCCAGCGGTACACCGGCGAAATTACTGGTCATGTTGGCAAACGACATCACAAAACGCCGCAACCGCCCTTCTCCCAGCTGTTGCAGCGAATAACCGCCAACCAGCGCGATAATCAGCCCGTACAGGCTTGACCAGAATGAAATATCCAGTGAAAAACGCATCGCCTGCAAATAAAACGGCGAGGTCAGTAAATCCTGATAGTTAGCCAGCCCCCAGGTGCTTTCCGTATCACTGTAGAAGCTGTTGACTGCCATCCATACCAGTGGGGCTATCTGAAAGGCGATAAACACCACCAAAAACGGCAGCAATACCAGCGCTGCCAGCCATCGCCTCTTCACGCTCGCTCCCCCACACTGCATTTCACCAGCACATCGCGGCTCACCGGCTTGTCATGCGCGACACCGAGCAACTGACACACCGTGCCGCATAACTCGGTTTGTTGTGGCGCGGCATCCGGTCGCAACGAGAAGGCGTCGCCGAACACGTATAACGGCACCTGACGTTCTTCCGGCAAGATACCACCGTGGCTACGGTCATCATTCATGCCGTGATCGGCGGTCACCAACACCTGGTAACCCTCGTCGAGCCAACGCGGCATCCAGTGCGACAGGTAACCGTCCGCCATACGTGCCCGGTTGCGGTACTGCGGGGTGGACAACCCGTAGCGATGCCCGGCGTCGTCAATATTCATCGGGTGAATCAGCAGAAAGTCCGGCTGGTAACGCAGGCGCAGACTTTCCGCGTCTTCAAACAGATGGGAGTCGGGATAACCGTCATCATGGTAGAAATGGCCGTACTGAATCGGCAACGACGGCTCGACGGTATGACGGTCGCGCGCCGCCTCAAACGGCGTGCGGTTATACAACTCGCTGACCCAGTGATACGCCGCCGCCGCTGTCGTTAAGCCCGCCTCGCGAGCGTAGTGGAAAATACTGCGCTCGCGGCTTAGCCGGTCGACACCGTTGTGGATAATGCCGCTTCTCACCGGCGTTACACCGGTGAGAATGCACTCATACAAGGGGCGCGACAGCGAGGGCAACTCGCACTCCAACTGATAGAGGCAACCGCGCCCGGCGGCACACTCCGCCTGCAGGTAGCCCATGGCCTCACGACCCACCTGAAAGCTTAGCCCGTCCAGTATCACCAGAATCGTTTTCATCCCGAACTCCCGAAAGCGTGCTTACTGCTTCATGTTGATGATGACGTTTTCCTGCCACAGACGCGGCAACGCTTTCACGCTCTTGTCCCAGGCGTCAGCATCCGCGATCGGATGCGCATTTTTATACTGTTCCTGCGGCAACAGCTTGGCCTTTACGTCATCCGGCAGGGTAATGTATTGCGCACGGATCGGGCGGGCGTAGCCACGTGCCAGATTGATCTGACCGGCATCAGAGAAGATGTATTCACGCGCCAGTTTGGCGGCGTTCGGGTGTTTGGCGTATTTGTTGATGATGGTGGTATAGCCGGAGATCACCGAACCGTCAGACGGGATCAGCACCTCGAAACGGCTTTTATCGATGGTGTCGCGGTAGTTCAGGCCGTTGAAATCCCACACCACGCCCACCTGCACTTCGCCTTTCTCGATATTGGCGATAGCCGGGTTAGTCAGGCCAAGGCGGCCTTCTTTGGCGAGCTTGGCAAAGAAATCCAGCGCCGGTTTCAGGTTCTTCTCGTTGCCTCCCAGCGCGAAGCTGGCCGCCAGCACCCCACTTGACGCCTGAGACGCGGTACCAACGTCACCGATGGTCACCACGTACTTGCCTTTTTGCAGATCGGCCCAGCTATGCGGAATGTCTTTCACCTGCTGCTTATCGACGATAAACGCAATGGTGCCGGTGTAGGCCATCGCCCAGTGGCCGTCCTTGTCTTTCGCCCAGGCTGGCACCTGGTCCCAGGTGGTCGGCTTGTACGGCTGACTCACGCCTTTTTGCACCGCAACCGGGCCGAAAGCCACACCCACATCACCGATATCCGCACTGGCGTTCTCTTTCTCTGCGGCGAATTTGGCGATCTCCTGCGCGGAGGACATATCGGTATCACTGTGTTTCAGGCCGTATTTGGTGCTTAAATCGTTCCAGGTATCTTTCCAGTTGGCCCAGCTGTCCGGCATGCCGACGCTGTTAACTTCACCTTCGGCACGAGCGGCTTTCTCCAGCGCCGCCAGGTCCTGTGCCATAACGGCACTCGAAAACAACGCGCTGCTGATTAACACAGAAGACAACAATTTTTTCATCATGATGCTCCATAGCAAGGGGAGTGATACGCTGTTGGTCTGACACTCTGCTGGTCTAGTCCAGCAATAAGTACGCCAATTCAGCACACGGCGATGACATTTTCATGTCAGCAAGATGACGAGAAGGTTTCCACACCGGTCTGTAAAGGCGTATGGACGGCATCGATCGCCTGTCGGCGTGCAATTTGCATGACCCCAACAGGCATGCAACCTGATAGTCAACAATCCCTGCTATGGTGCAGGCTGCACAATATCAAGGCTTTTTACGATGACGAAAATACAACCGACCGCCGTTATCCAGATTGCTGATGCGCTACGAGAACGCCTGCACCGTGGCGAGTTCACAAGTGGCCGACTGCCATCCGAACGGGCACTCAGCGAGCAGTTCTCCACTACCCGCATCACCCTGCGCGAAGCCCTCACACTGCTGGAATCGCAAGGCATCATTTACCGGGAACTGCGGCGCGGCTGGTTCATCTCACCGCCGCGGCTTAGCTATAATCCGCTGCACAGAAGTCACTTTCATGAAATGGCGGAAAAACAGGGGCGTAAAGCCGCGACCGAAGTGCTGGATGCCGCGGTTGTCGCAGCAAATGCGACTATCGCCCATCATCTGGAGTTGGAGGAAGGCGCGGAGATCTACCGCATCCGCCGTTTGCGTCGCCTTGATGGCCGCGCGGTGTTGTACGTGGAACACTACCTGAATCCGGTCTGGTTTCCGGGTCTTCTCAATAGCGACCTGACCCGCTCGCTCACCCAGCTTTACCAGTCACAGTACGATATTCGCTACGGCCGGGTGCGCTTCATCATGCTGCCCTCGCCGCTGCCACCGGTGGCGGCACCGGTATTAAAGCTCGCCCCCGGCAGCCCGTCGCTGTTTATCACCCGGATCAACCGGGATCAACATGACCGCATTATCGACTGTGACTGCGAGTATTGGCGTTACGACGCGCTGTATATTGATGTGCAGGCGTAGCGGTAGGAAAGCACGCAAAGAACCGCTAAAAGGCAGTGATAAACAACAGCCCCATGAACCGGTCATCAGTGGTCCATGGGGGAATAAATAACACGTCCGGTTAAGGATTCATCCCAGATGGAATGATTAGTTCAGTGGATTAGCAAACATTTGCCACGCACCTTTAATATTTTTCAACTCAATATTATTAATCAGGCAATGATTAGGATTACCGGGCAATGGATCTTTAGTCACTGTTGCATTTTTATTGATCAATGTTGACGCATTGGTCGCACCGGCCTGATTCAACGGGTTAGGATGCTTGGTATCTGTCATAATTAATGCTTTTACTTTCGCGCTATCCACGCCTGAATTAGTTTGAGAGCACAAGGCAGAAACATTTTGCAACGTCCCTGGATAACCATCTTGATTTTTATAATTCTCATCGGTATTGGCTGCGCCATAACGCACTACCAGTGCACCTTTAGGAACATCATTGACTGCTGCGAATGAAGACACTGACACCATTGCACCAATAGCCATCAACATCATATATTTGATTTTCATTACGACCTCACAGATCTATCATTTTCAGAGAAATAAATGCTGTCATCTGAATAAATTCAGATGACAGCCACCTATATACCCAAAACAATCCTAACTGAAGGTAAGCCAATAACGACCACATCCCAGTGCATATATGCGAAAGACATGAGAACAGTCAACACACCTGCAACAAAGAAATACGATGGGTATAAATTAAAACTCGTTATAAGTCTGGCCTGAATAATCATTTTTTCAAGAAAAATATTTTATTATTTTAAAAAAATAAAACCAGAGAGAATGAATTAATTCACCATAATTTATACGCAATAAAATAGTGCAGAAACGCTCTCATCATGAAAAAGAAATACTCCCCCTTATTGCCAGGTTGACAGTGTGCTGGCATAGCAGGTGCTGAGCCGATTGTCACAAACCAATGCACAACATAATGTCCGCGTGTTTACTCCGATATCACGCTGCCTGCCAAAGCGACAGGATTCCCGCTATACTACCCGTTCGCCTGTATATTCCCTGACGGTAAGGCCATCGCGTTTTGTGCCTGTGTCGGCGTGATGTTTTGTATCCTCGCCGAACACCACAACCGTGAGGCGTGCCGCCGCTCTGGCGCTGCGAGGGAGATGATTTAATCAACACGTGTCTGGAAACACCCGTAAATGACTCAGAAACCCATCAGTGAAAACCCCGTAAAATCAGGCATTGAGACCGCATCCGGCAAGCCTGCCCACCGTCAGAGATTCTCGATTGCCCCGATGCTCGACTGGACTGACCGCCATTGCCGCTACTTTCACCGGTTACTGAGCCATAACGCGTTGCTGTACACCGAGATGGTGACCACCGGTGCGATTTTGCACGGCAAGGGCGATTATCTGGCCTATAGCGACGAAGAACATCCGTTGGCGTTGCAGCTCGGCGGCAGCGACCCGACAGCACTGGCACAGTGCGCGGTGCTGGCGGAACAACGCGGCTATGATGAAATCAACCTCAATGTCGGCTGCCCGTCCGACCGCGTGCAAAATGGCCGTTTCGGTGCCTGCCTGATGGCGGAAGCACAGCTCGTGGCGGACTGCGTTAAAGCAATGCGCGAGCGCGTCAGCATTCCGGTGACGGTGAAAACCCGTATCGGTATCGACGATCAGGACAGCTACGAATTTTTGTGCGATTTCATCCGCACCGTGTCCGAACAGGGTGGCTGCGACACCTTTATCGTGCATGCCCGTAAAGCCTGGCTTTCCGGCTTGAGTCCGAAGGAAAACCGCGAAATCCCGCCGCTGGATTACCCGCGTGTCTACCAACTTAAACGCGATTTCCCCTCGCTAACACTGGCGATTAACGGCGGCATCAAAACGCTGGCGGAGGCGAAACAGCACCTGGAACACGTGGATGGCGTGATGGTGGGCCGGGAAGCCTACCAAAACCCCGGTATGCTGGCGCAGGTTGACCACGATCTGTTTGACGCCACCAGTGTGGTACCGAATCAGGCGGCCGTGGTGCAGGCGATGTACCCGTATATCGAACGCGAACTCTCTGGTGGTGCGGCACTGGGCCATATCACCCGGCACATGCTCGGTCTGTTTCAGGGCATACCCGGCGCACGCCAGTGGCGGCGTTATCTGAGTGAAAATGCCCATAAGCCGGGTGCGGACGCATCGGTAGTGGAACACGCGTTATCCCTGGTCAACATCGCCTAAAAAAAACCAACTGTTGGTCTTTTTGACCAACAGTGTATTTTCCCCTTATCACCACCTCATTATAAATCAATGCGTTAGCAGAAATTCATTCTGGCATGCTTCTTGTAATACTCAGCCTGTATACGTCATCACACGCAGAATGCGGCGGTTCCTGCGCACGACGTGATTCAATGGCCAAGGAGCACACCATGTTAGAGATTTTCTTCGTTATGGGGTTTTTTATCATGCTGGTGGTCACCGGCGTGTCACTACTGGGCGTCATGGTGGCGCTGATTGCCGCCGCCATTGTGATGTTGATTGCCGGACTGTTTACGATGGCGATAAAAGTCCTGCCGTGGTTGCTGCTGGCCATCGTGGTGGTATGGCTGTGGCGTCGATATCAAGGATCAGATGCCGCCAGTACGCCCTATGACCGGTATCGGAAAAAATACGACTCGCGCTATCGCAGAGGCGGCGGTGACTGGTAACGACACACAGAAAGAAACACCAGAATAGACGTATCGCAGATAAAAACGCAGGGAATACAAAACTGTGCGCCAGCAAATATTTTTTCCTCACCGCAACTGCTAGCATACTGAGTATTGTCTGCGTCTTCCCGATAACTCAGGGAAAAGCCAACGACACGATTTCATCGCCGTCAGGAAAATAATAGCCGCTCAGTGGCACCTTCGTGACGATCACCCGCTGTACCCTACATACAGCTGATGAAATTAGCCTTATGGCGTTTACGGTCTGTGCACAAACACCGGCTCTTACCGGGCCGGTGTTTGTCCTGCCTGAATCGCACTACCTGATCAATCCCCCGCTGACACGCTCAAACACCTATGCCCTCACACGCCAGGGGAAGTACTGCGCCCTGCCACAGCACGCTGATTTACGCGCTGTAACCCGGAATCAGCAGGCATGAGCCTTGCGTAGTGCGACTTTCCAGCGCACGGTGGGCGGACTGCGCATCTTCCAGCGCAAATTTCTGGCTCTCCGGCACCGTCACATTGATGGCACCGCTGGCAATCAGCCCAAACAGCTCACGGCTGGCGAGCTCCAGCTCCTCGCGGTTGGTGATATAGCTAAACAGCGACGGACGGGTGACATACAGCGACCCTTTCTGGTTGAGGATACCGAGATTGACCCCAGTCACCGGACCAGACGCGTTGCCGAAGCTCACCATTAACCCGCGCCGTTTCAGGCAGTTCAGCGATGCCTCCCAGGTGTCCTTGCCGACCGAGTCATACACCACCGACACTTTCTCTTCGTGCGTTAATTCCAGAACCCGCTGGACGATATCTTCCCGGCGATAATTGATGGTGGCCCAGGCCCCTGCCTGTTTTGCCAGTTCCGCCTTCTCGTCAGAACCGACGGTACCGATTAATTTTGCGCCCAGGGCTTTCGCCCACTGACAGGCGATAAGCCCAACGCCGCCCGCCGCCGCATGGAATAAAAACACCTCGCCCGGTTTCACTTCATAGGTCTGACGCAGCAGGTAATGCACGGTCAATCCTTTCAGGAATGACGCCGCCGCCTGCTCGAAGCTGATGTTATCCGGCAACAGCGCGACTTTGTCCGCCGGTACGTTATGCCGCTCGCTATACGCCCCCAATGCCGACTGGGCATACACCACACGATCGCCCACCTTCAGGTGTGTGACGCTCGCCCCGGCTTTCACCACCACGCCCGCCGCTTCAGTCCCCAATCCCGAGGGGAACGACGGCGGTGAGTACAACCCGGCACGAAAGTAGGTATCAATGAAGTTGATGCCGATGGCGTGGTTTTCCACCTGAACCTCGTTAAGACCCGGCTCGCGTGGTGTGTAATCCACATACTCCAGCACCCCCGGCCCGCCGTGGTCGCTGAACTGAATACGTTTAGCCATGATGAATCTCCTCGATCTACTCGTGTGTGCCCGCAGATATCATCGGACGATATGTCATTCTGTGATATACAATGCTCCCACTCCTTAAGCTAAATCAACCCGTAAAGAACGCGTTTCATGGCAGAAAAAAAACCAACTAAACCGGCAGAATCCCGCGACCGTCAGGTAGAAGGGCTAAAACTTCCGCCCCATTCCATCGAAGCGGAACAGTCGGTGCTAGGGGGGTTGATGCTCGATAACGAGCGTTGGGACAACGTTGCCGAGCGCGTCAGTACCAACGACTTTTTCAACCGCGCCCATCGGCTCATCTTCAACGAGATGCAGCGCCTGCTGGAGATGAGCAAGCCCATTGACCTGATCACCCTGTCAGAGTCGCTGGAGCAAAAAGGCGAGCTGGAATCCGCAGGCGGGTTCGCCTACCTGGCGGAAATGGCGAAAAACACCCCCAGCGCGGCGAATATCGGCGCTTATGCCGACATCGTACGTGAACGTGCGGTGGTGCGAGAAATGATCGCCGTCGCCAATGAAATCGCCGACGCAGGTTATGATCCGCAAGGCCGCAGCAGCGAAGACCTGCTGGATCTGGCTGAATCGCGCGTGTTTCAAATCGCGGAAAACCGCGCCAGCAAAGATGAAGGCCCCAAAAGTATCGACCGCATTCTGGAAGATACCGTGTCGCGCATCGAGCAGCTTTATCAGCGCCCGCACGACGGCGTCACCGGTGTTTCCAGCGGCTATCAGGACCTGGACAAAAAAACCGCCGGGTTGCAGAAATCAGACCTGATTATCGTGGCGGCACGTCCTTCCATGGGGAAAACCACCTTCGCCATGAACCTGTGCGAAAACGCCGCCATGACACAGGAAAAACCGGTACTGATCTTCAGTCTGGAGATGCCCGGCGAACAGATCATGATGCGTATGCTGGCCTCGCTGTCGCGCGTCGACCAAACCCGCATTCGTACCGGTCAGCTCGACGATGAGGACTGGGCGCGCATTTCCAGCACCATGGGGTTGTTGCTGGAAAAACGCAACATGTACATCGATGATTCGTCCGGCCTGACCCCTACCGAAGTACGCTCCCGCGCCCGCCGGGTATTCCGCGAGCACGATGGCCTGAGCCTTATCATGATCGACTACCTGCAATTGATGCGGGTTCCTTCCTTGTCGGACAACCGAACGCTGGAGATTGCCGAAATTTCCCGTTCACTCAAAGCGTTGGCAAAAGAATTGCAAGTACCGGTCATCGCGCTGTCGCAGCTCAACCGTAGCCTGGAGCAGCGGGCGGATAAACGCCCGGTTAACTCCGACTTGCGTGAATCCGGCTCCATCGAGCAGGACGCCGACCTGATCATGTTTATCTATCGTGATGAGGTCTATCACGAAAACAGCGATTTGAAAGGCATCGCGGAAATTATTATAGGTAAGCAGCGTAACGGGCCGATCGGTACCGTTCGCCTGACCTTTAACGGGCAGTGGTCACGTTTCGACAATTACGCCGGACCACAATACGATGATGAATAAATATGATGACGAATAAACGCACTAAGGACTTAGCATGAAAACGGCAACTGCCGTCATTGATCGTCAGGCTTTGCGCCACAATCTGCAACGTATCCGACAGATGGCACCACAAAGCCGATTGATCGCCATCGTCAAAGCCAACGCCTACGGGCACGGCGCACTGGAAGCCGCCCGCGCCTTTTCCGACGCTGACGGTTACGGCGTCTCCCGCCTGAGCGAAGCGCTGGTACTGCGCGCCGCCGGAATCACCAAACCTATCCTGCTGCTGGAAGGCTTCTTTGACGCTGACGAGTTACCGTTGCTGGCCGAACACCAGTTGGAAACCGCGGTACACAGTGAAGAGCAGTTAGCGGCGCTGGAACAGGCGCGCTTGCCGCACCCGCTGACGGTCTGGATGAAGCTCGACACCGGCATGCACCGCCTTGGCGTATTACCGGAACACGCCGACGCGTTTTATACCCGGCTGTGCGCCTGCACTAACGTGGTGCAGCCGGTGAACATCATGAGTCACTTTTGCCGCGCTGATGAACCCGAGATCGATACCACCCAACGCCAGCTCGACTGCTTTGATGCCTTTGTACAAGGCAAGCCGGGCCGTCAGTCCATCGCCGCTTCTGGTGGTATCTTGCTGTGGCCACAGGCTCACCGGGATCAAATCCGCCCCGGCATTATCCAGTACGGCATTTCACCGCTGGCGCAAGGCGATGCCAGCCAGTGGCAGCTTAAACCCGCGATGACCTTGACCTCACAGCTGATTGCAGTACGCGAACACCACGCCGGTGAGCCGGTGGGATACGGCAGCAACTGGGTCAGCCCGCGTGACACCCGCCTCGGGGTGGTCGCCATCGGCTACGGCGACGGCTATCCGCGTGATGCCAAAAACGGCACGCCAGTGTGGGTAAATGGCCGTGAAGTGCCGCTATCTGGTCGGGTTTCGATGGATATGCTCACTGTCGACCTGGGGCCGGATGCACAAGACAAGGTGGGTGATGAAGTGATTTTATGGGGCGGCCCGCTGCCGGTAGAAAACGTCGCGGCTTACAACGGCATCAGCGCCTATGAGCTGATCACCCGTCTGACCGCCCGTACTCAACTGGAATACGTCGGTTAGTACATTGGCTCATCGCCTTTCCTGCTCAGCACGATTATTCGATCAGCACTATCGTCGATCAGCACTAATCCGCTGCTATGCAAAAGCCCGAACACAGGATGAACCTGGGTTCGGGCTTTCTCACATCATACTGAACCGTTCGCTAATGACGCGTTAGCCGCAGAACATCCGCCACGCACAAGCGAGTGATTAGTTATACAGTTCGGCAACTGCGCGCATCTGGTTATCACCGGTAGCAGAGATGATGCGGAAAGATTTGGCACCAGCGGCATCCGCCTTTGCTGACAGTTGCTGTTGCACATCATCCAGGGTACGGCCGGTAACCGCAACGGTGCCGATGTCACGGCTCTGCGCTGACTGAACTTCAGTCGCTGCCATAGAACCGAAAGAGACAGTAGCCAGAACAGCAGCAGCAACAACAGTTTTGATTGATTTCATGATAAACCTCTTCACATTATTCGGGTCGTGAAGGCCGTTTGCCTTCGATGTGAAGCAGGATAGCGCCGTTAGCAGTCTGTTAAAACCGGGTTAATTTGCCGATATCAATCAAAGAAATTGAATAAAAAAAAGCACCAAAAGATAAGCAAAAACTATCTCATGGTGCGCAATGTCGGTCTATTATCCCGAAAAATACGATAAACAATATAGATTTACGTTACATTACACAGAATACACAAACTTTTATTCTGCCTTACCCAACCATTCAGAAATGATATTCCGATACTCACCCGTCGATTTAGACAAGTGCAGCCATTGGTCCACATATAACTTCCAGCTCATGTCGTCACGCGGCAGCATGTAGGCTTTCTCGCCATACTGCATCGGTGAAGCGGGGTTAACGGCACACAGTTGCGGATAACGCTTCTGCTGGTACAACGCTTCAGACGCATCGGTAATCATCACATCCGCCTGCTTGTCTACCAGTTGCTGGAAGATGGTCACATTGTCGTGCAACGCCAGATGGGCATTCGGCAAATGGGCATGCACAAACGCCTCGTTGGTGCCACCCGCAGGTTCGATAACCCGCACCGAGGGCTGATTAATTTGCGCGACCGTCTGGTATTTGTCCTTGTCGTCACAGCGCACCAGCGGAATCTTGCCATCCACATCCAGCGTATTAGAGAAAAAAGGCTTTCTTCTGACGCTCCAGCGTGACGGAAATCCCGCCCATGGCGATATCGCACTGGTCAGACTGAAAATCTGGCATCAGGGTTTTCCAGCTGGTTTTCACCCACTCCACCTTCACACCCAGGCTTTTCGCCAGCGACTGCGCCATCGCAATATCGATACCTTCGTAACTGCCATCCGCCCGCAGCGAGGTATACGGCTTATAGTCCCCGGTGGTACAGACCTTCAGCACCCCACGTTCCTGAACCTGATCAAGATGAGAAGCCGCGCTGGCACTACCAGCCAGCCCCAATAACAACATCAATGAAAACCGCTTTTTCATAAAATTTCCCTGCACGTCACGCCTGTCTGGCAAAAACGTCACTGTAGCACGCCATATTCACGAATATCGCTTTCGACCCTTTTTTTTCGCCCCGTGATAACTCGTTGATTTTTAATGATGATAAAGGTGGGTTTAAAAAAAGGGTTTCACGACCCAAAATGCGACTTTTTCTTTCAACATCAAGCCATAAGCGATAAATTGCTACAGTGAACTGCCGCATAGGCAGCTTAGAAAACCATGTGATAGAGTCAATAGTTTTCTGGATCGTGAACTGCCGCATAGGCAGCTTAGAAACGCTGGGAGGCGGCGCAGAAAGTCAATAACGCCGTGAACTGCCGCATAGGCAGCTTAGAAAGCCAAGGCAACCCAATAACACCTGTTCTCCGACGTGAACTGCCGCATAGGCAGCTTAGAAAGGAAATCGGTAATTTCCCTATCCGATCCAATCGTGAACTGCCGCATAGGCAGCTTAGAAAGGACGTGGAAAATGACACTGACGGAACGGAGGGTGAACTGCCGCATAGGCAGCTTAGAAATGATTTTTATTGAATAACATAGTTGGCTCCAAGTGAACTGCCGCATAGGCAGCTTAGAAATTGATACCTACTGGTTTATCCGGCAGTGGAAGGTGAACTGCCGCATAGGCAGCTTAGAAAAACCGCACCAACAGCCGCCGTTGGAACGGGTAGTGAACTGCCGCATAGGCAGCTTAGAAAAATGCGCCGCTACCGGCCGCTTGTACCAACGTGTGAACTGCCGCATAGGCAGCTTAGAAAGGCATCGAACTCCAGCCGCCGGTGACTGATCAGTGAACTGCCGCATAGGCAGCTTAGAAATGACCGAAAGATTGGTCGCCATCGCCCGCGCCGTGAACTGCCGTATAGGCAGCTTAGAAATCGACCCCGGCTCGGCTAACACTGCGGGCATGGTGAACTGCCGCGTAGGCAGCTTAGAAATGAGTTACCAGCAGTGATGATGAATTAATCATGTGAACTGCCGCATAGGCAGCTTAGAAATGTGCTGGATAGGTCATATTCAAATCTGGGCAGTGAACTGCCGCATAGGCAGCTTAGAAATATCGCTGTTTGAAACCAAGCTAACGCTGGAAGTGAACTGCCGTATAGGCAGCGGTGACGGGTTTACTGGCGTTAAAACTACGCTGAGGTGGGCGACTTCGCCGGATGAGCGGCAGGACGCCGCGAAAGCCTGTGCCGTGCATGGAGCACGTCACAGGCGGTCCGAACAGCGAAGGCGAACGCCGAAGGCACCGCGTCAGCGGCGTAGTTTAGCCACTCAGCCAGTGGTCAAGGAGAGGTGGCGCTTGCACCTCTCCTTGTCGTGCGTGCGATGATGTGGCAAAGAAGCGACACCGTTTATCCCGCACGAAACCACCCACCGCCCCCAACATAAATCAGGCCACAGCAAAATTCTTGCTGTTTACCAACAGCCCCAAAACGTTACTCCACCGTCAACACCGCTACCGCCTTTTTACGCTGTTTGATGACATAACCCGCCCCCAGCGCCAGCAGCCAGAACGGAATCAGCCACACGGAAATCTGAATGCCCGGCGTCATCGCCATGATCACCAGAATCCCGGCCAGAAACAGCAGGCACAGAATGTTGGTCAGCGGGTAGCCCAGGCTTTTGAAGCGGGTTTCCTGATGCGCACGCTGTTTCGCCTGACGGAATTTCAAATGGGTAATGCTGATCATCGCCCAGTTGATCACCAGTGCAGACACCACCAGCGCCATCAGCAGTTCAAACGCTTTGCCCGGCATCAGGTAGTTGAGCAGCACACATAAGGCAGTCGCCAGCGCCGATACCCCCAACGACACCATTGGAATACCACGACGGTTGACCGAAAGCAGCACCCGCGGCGCGTTGCCCTGCTGCGCCAGCCCGAACAGCATCCGGCTATTGCAGTACACACAACTGTTGTACACCGACAATGCGGCGGAGAGCACCACTAGATTCAGCACATTCGCCACCAGATTGCTATCCAGCGCGTGGAAAATCAGCACGAACGGGCTGCCGCCTTCCACCACTTTCTGCCACGGATACAGCGACAGCAGTACCGCCAGCGCCCCCACATAAAACAGCAGGATGCGGTAAATCACCTGATTGGTGGCACGAGGAATACTGCGTTGCGGGTCGTCCGCTTCGGCGGCGGTAATCCCCACCAGTTCCAGCCCACCGAAGGAAAACATGATCACCGCCATCGCCATCACCATGCCGCTGACACCGTTCGGGAAGAAGCCACCGTGCTGCCACAGGTTGGCGACACTGGCATCCGGCCCGCCCGTACCGCTCAACAGCAGATAGCCGCCAAACACGATCATGCCGATAATCGCCGCCACTTTGATGATGGAAAACCAAAACTCCAGTTCGCCGTAGACCTTCACCGTACTCAGGTTGATGGCGTTAATCGCGACAAAAAACACCGCCGCCGAAACCCAGGTCGGCACACCCGGCCACCAATACTGAATGTAGATGCCCACGGCGCTCAGTTCCGCCATGCTCACCAGCACGTACAACACCCAGTAATTCCAGCCGGACATAAACCCGGCAAAATGCCCCCAGTAATGGTTAGCGAAATGGCTAAACGAACCGGCTACCGGCTCTTCCACCACCATTTCCCCCAACTGACGCATAATAAAAAAAGCAATCACGCCCGCAATGGCGTACCCCAGCAGCACCGACGGCCCTGCCATACGAATTGTCTGTGCAATGCCAAGAAACAAGCCGGTCCCGACCGCCCCACCCAGCGCAATCAGCTGGATATGGCGGTTCTTCAGCCCGCGC
The DNA here is from genome assembly GCF_000406165.1 of Dickeya zeae NCPPB 2538. Lineage (NCBI taxonomy): Bacteria > Pseudomonadati > Pseudomonadota > Gammaproteobacteria > Enterobacterales > Pectobacteriaceae > Dickeya > Dickeya zeae. The sequence goes on from NZ_CM001977.1 coordinate 3,666,658, forward strand.
TTCAGTTGGCTGTCTTGTTGTGTGTTCATCACCCTGTCTCCCAGAAAGTGGGTTAATTGTTATGTCTGTCGTCACACAAGGAGCAATTATCAGGCCAACCTCCACACCGTTTACCCGCAAGGCGTGTTTAAGGTACTTAACAAACTGAATCAGTTTAGAAAAAATCATGAATTCACACTTCTCGCAACAAAACGACTATTGCGTTTATTCAGTGCGAAAAATAGACAAAACTCGCATGCAACCAACAAAATACTGGCTAGCCATACACAACAACGAACCAGAATGGTGCAAACGCTCAGCCGGAAAAACGTGCTGGCGGCATAAGATGTCAAACAACGAACTTCCGGAAGGGAAAAAAGCTGATAGTCTGTAGGCTTTATGCTTCTGGCAAGGCAGGGCTATGTACAACATTGATGATTTTGATTTGAAGATCCTCACATTGCTGCAGGCAAACGGACGCCTGACTAATCAGGAGCTCAGCGATCTGGTTGGGTTGTCTGCCTCACAGTGCTCCCGTCGTCGAATCGCCCTCGAACAGGCGCAACTGATTCTCGGCTATCACGCCCGGCTGGCGCCCGATGCGGTGGGGCTGGAGTTGATGGGGTTGATTGAAGTACGGCTGATCAATCACACCCAGGAATGCGTAGACAGCTTCCATCAGATGCTCGGCGAAGTAGACGCCATTATCGATGCCTACAAAACCACTGGTGACGCCGATTACATGCTCAAAGTGGCGGTAGCGGATTTGCACGGCCTGAGCGCGCTCATCAGCGAAATTCTGGCGCGCAATAAAAGCGTGGCGCACCTGAAAACCTCCGTGGTGCTCAACCGCCTGAAAGAGAACGGGTTAATGGCACCAGCCGCCTCAGCGCTCTGATTCAGTGCACACCGTGCTTCATTATGGTGCAGGGCGGCATACCTCCTGCATCACTCCACCATAAATTGCACGATATCCACATAAATAACGACAATCATGCACGATACGTGTAAATATTTTCGTTTAATGCTTTCAATACGTTAACGTGATTACGGCGTAAAAAAACAACCGTGGGCGGCGTGTTCCATGCCATCTGGTGTGCTTTTTGCTTGAAAAGACAGGTATTCCTTCTTTTATCAGGCACGTTTCCATGGATAACGTCATTACACCACAACCCGTTTCACACACACTGCTGGAAGACGTTCTGGCGCTACTTATCGGCACCCTGATGGTCTCTTTCGGGGTGATTCTGCTGCGTCAGGCGGGCGCGCTCACCGGCGGCACGGCTGGCATGGCTTTTCTGTTGCACTACGCGACCCATATCTCGTTCGGCACCGCGTTCTTCCTGCTGAATCTGCCGTTTTATTACCTCGCTATTCGGCGCATGGGCTGGGCATTTACCGTTAAAACCTTCTGTGCGGTGGCGATGGTCTCGCTGTTTTCCGACCTGCACCCGCTCTTCATCCACTTTGACCACCTGCAACCGGTTTACGCCACGCTGTTTGGCAACCTGATCATGGGGTTGGGGTTTATCGTACTGTTTCGCCATCGCGCCAGTCTGGGTGGGGTGAATATTCTGGCGCTCTATTTACAGGATAAAAGTGGAATCCGCGCCGGAAAATTCCAGATGGCGGTAGACGTGACCATTGTGCTGGCTTCCCTGTTCGTGGTAAGCATACCCATGCTGATCGCATCGGTAGTAGGGGCGGCGGCGCTGAATCTGATTATTGCCATGAATCATCGCCCCGGCCGTTATATCGCCTAGCGAACAGCCTGACTTTTTATACCTGAGGAGAGTGACCAACGTGTTCCAGAATGTCGACGCCTATGCTGGCGACCCTATCCTGTCCCTGATGGAAAAATTCAAGCAGGATCCCCGTACTGATAAAGTCAACCTCAGCATCGGGTTGTATTACGACGGTCAAGGCGTCATTCCTCAGTTGCAGGCGGTCAACGCCGCAGAAACCCAGTTGCAGGCAGAGCCGCAACACGCCTCGGTTTACCTGCCGATGGAAGGTCTGGCCGCTTACCGCAGCGCGGTACAAACGCTGCTGTTCGGCGAGCACCACCCGGCGCTTACCGCGCAGCGTGTCGCCACCATCCAGACCCTGGGCGGCTCCGGCGCGCTGAAAGTGGGGGCCGATTTCCTCAAACGTTATTTCCCGGACTCCGAAGTCTGGGTCAGCGACCCGACCTGGGAAAACCACATCGCGATTTTCTCCGGTGCCGGTTTTCAGGTGCATACCTACCCGTACTTTGACGCCGACACATTGGGCGTCAACGTAGAAAAGATGATAAGCGCGCTGAAACAGCTGCCACCGCGCAGCATCGTGCTGCTGCACCCCTGCTGCCACAACCCGACCGGCTCAGACCTGACTCACGCCGAGTGGGACCGCGTCATCGAAGTGCTGATCAAAGGCGAGCTGGTGCCGTTTCTGGATATCGCTTATCAGGGCTTTGGTGGCGGCATGGACGACGATGCCTATGCCATTCGCGCCATCGCCAGTGCGGGCCTGCCTGCGTTGGTCAGCAACTCGTTTTCTAAAATCTTCTCGCTGTATGGCGAGCGCGTCGGCGGCTTGTCCGTCGTGTGTGAAGACCAGGACGCCGCCAGCCGCGTACTGGGGCAGTTGAAAGCCACCGTGCGCCGCAACTACTCCAGCCCGCCGAACTTCGGTGCCCAGGTGGTATCACGCGTACTGAACGACAGCACGCTCAACGCCAGCTGGCACGCAGAAGTGGAAGCGATGCGCCTGCGTATTCAGGAAATGCGCCAGACGCTGGTGGACGAGCTGAAAAAAGCGCTACCGGAGCGTAACTTTGACTACCTGCTAACCCAACGCGGCATGTTCAGCTACACCGGCTTTAGCGCCGCACAGGTAGACCGCCTGCGCGAAGAGTTCGGCGTGTATCTCATCGCCAGCGGCCGTGTTTGCATCGCCGGGTTAAACCATCACAACGTACAACGCGTCGCTGCTGCCTTCGCTGCCGTACAGTAAGTTATTCCTTTCACTTTTTTACGCCCTTTCCCCCAGCCGGTAACGGTTGGGGGATTTTTTTATTCCTGTGCAGGAATGGGGCTGTTGACACACAGCCGGAGTGTTTTGTTATTGATTAGCGATATATATCAGGCTGGTGGGTGGTTTCGTGCGGGATAGACAATCGCGCTTCTCTACTATTTCATCGCTCGCACGACAAGGAGAGGTGCAAGCGCCACCTCTCCTTGACCTCTGGCTGAGTGGCTAAACTACGCCGCTGACGCGGTGCCTTCGGCGTTCGCCTTCGCTGTTCGGACCGCCTGTGACGTGCTCCATGCACGGCACAGGCTTTCGCGGCGTCCTGCCGCTCATCCGGCGAAGTCGCCCACCTCAGCGTAGTTTTAACGCCAGTAAACCCGTCAACCGCTGCCTGTGCGGCAGTGAACGCTCGTCCGATAGAACTCACCGAGTTTTTATTTTCTAAGCTGCCTATGCGGCAGTGAACCACATTCTTGGCTGGGGAAACGGTTATTCCTGTTTCTAAGCTGCCTATGCGGCAGTGAACATTTCCCATTTATCACGCCGCCATCTGTGCACTTTCTAAGCTGCCTACTCGGCAGTGAACACGGTACGTTCATCTGCACTGCCATCGTCAACTTTCTAAGCTGCCTATGCGGCAGTGAACTTGCTGGTTTCCCGAACGGCTTTAATGACCTCTTTCTAAGCTGCCTATGCGGCAGTGAACCGCACAGACTACAAGATTCTCCCCGCAGGGATTTCTAAGCTGCCTATGCGGCAGTGAACATCTTTCAGAGCAGTCAGTGCCGGTGAAACCATTTCTAAGCTGCCTGTGCGGCAGTGAACTCTGGTATAGCGCCCAGTTAGTTGATCGGCTTTTTCTAAG